>JAPLOE010000067.1 GCA_026692705.1 Planctomycetota bacterium | reverse complement strand
GCCAGCCGGCCCGGATCGCCCGTCAGCGACGCAATCACGCGCGCACCGCCGCGCCGTTCGCGCGCGAGGCCGGGCGTGCGCGCCAGCGCTTCCTGCGCAGCGGGCTCGAGCCGCTCGACGCTCTCGAGGAACAACGTGCCGTCGCCCGCGCGCTCGAGCGCAGCGGAAGGATCTTCCGGCTCGAGCGTGCAGCGCACGTGCACGAACGGCCGCGAGGCGCGCGTCGAGAGCGCGTGCACCTCGCGCGCGAGCTCGAGCACCGGCGCGCCCGCGCCCGCGAGCACGAGCACGCCCGAGGTCGACGACGCCGCCGCGCGCGCCGCCAGCGCGCGCAGTTCCTTCCCACGTCCGGCGGAAATGGCGTCCACGCGTTGCTCCCTATTAACAAGGTCACGCTCGCCCGTCGCGCCGCAAGAGGCGCAGAAATCCGGGCTTGGGCTTCAGCGGACCCGGGTCCCTCCGAGAACCGGACGTGCACTCGCGCGGAAGGCCGCAGAGAGCACGGATCAAAACAGCGACCCCACCCAGACCTCGATACCAGGAGCCTTTCATGGGCCTCAGAGTCAACACCAACATCGCCTCGATGAACGCACAGCGGAACCTGAGTTCCGTCAGCGTCCGCCTGCAGGGCAACTTCAAGCGCCTCTCGAGCGGCCTGCGCATCTCGACGGCAGCCGATGACGCGGCCGGCCTCGGCATCAGCGAGCGCATGCGCTCGCAGATCCGCAGCTACGGCGCGGCGCAGCGCAACGCGCAGGACGGCATCTCGCTCGTCCAGACCGCGGAAGGCGCGCTCAACGAAGTCAACAGCATCCTGAACCGCATGCGCGAGCTGTCGATCCAGTCGTCCAACGGGACGCTCTCGACCGCCGACCGCGCGACGCTCGACACCGAGTACCAGGAGCTGATCAACGAGATCGGCCGCATCTCGAGCACGTCGACCTTCAACGGCGTGCAGCTGATCGACGGCACGACCACCGCGCTCGACATCCAGGCCGGCATCAACTCGGCGGAAGTCATCACGATCTCCCTGCAGGACTCGACCGCGACCGCGCTCGGCCTGACGGGTCTCGACGTCTCGACGGTCGCGAGTGCCGCCGCCACCCTGACGGTGCTCGACCAGGCCGTCAGCATCGTCACCACCGCACGCGGCGCGCTGGGCTCGGCCCAGAACCGCCTGCAATCCGCGATCAGCTCGATCGCCAACGCGTCGGAGAACCTCGCCGCAGCCGAGTCGCGCATCCGCGACGTCGACATCGCGACCGAGACCGCCGACCTCACCCGCAACTCGATCATGCAGCAGGCTGCCGTGTCCATGCTCGCGCAGGCCAACGTGCAGCCGCAGCTCGCGCTCAGCTTGCTCCAGGGCAACTAGCGCTTACGAATCCGGCCTCGGTGGCCGGTCGCTGTAAGGGGAGGACCCCCGCGGGTCCTCCCCGTCCCCCTCAAGCCTCGCCCGACCGCTCTTTCCAACCCCCGAACAACTCGCCCTGCCGCCGCGCGCACGCATCCTAGGGATGGGATGCACGACCAGCGTGTGGCACGCATGGCGACCTCCGCCCGAGCGGAGCGACTCCCACCACCAACGATTCTCGCGCCACGTGCCCGGCAGCGATTTTCGGGGAGCCCGCTTCGCGCGCCGCGAGCCTGCCCGCGCTCTCCCCCGAGCGCCGCGGTTCCCGGTCGCGCGCCTCGCTCGCGCGGAATTCCAGTCCGGTTCCCCTCCCCGGGAGCCGGACCTCGCATCCCCCGCGGTGTGTCCTGCCGCAGGGGTGTTCCCCACCTCAGCTACACAAGGAAATTTGCAATGGGACTTCGTGTCAATACCAACATCGCCGCCCTCACGGCCCAGCGAAACCTCTCCAGCGTCAGTTCGCGACTGTCCGGCAACTTCGGCCGGCTCTCCAGTGGCTTGCGGATCGCCACCGCAGCCGATGACGCGGCCGGACTCGGCATTTCCGAGCGCATGCGCGCCCAGGTGCGCTCGCTCAACGTCGCCAGCCGCAATGCGCAGGATGGCGTGTCTCTCGCGCAGACCGCCGAAGGTGCGCTCCAGGAAGTCAACAACAACCTGACGCGCATGCGCGAGCTGGCGATCCAGGCGTCCAACGGGACGCTGACGACCGCTGACCGCACGACGCTGGACACCGAGTTCCAGGCGCTGATCACCGAGATCGGCCGGGTCGCGAGCCAGACGACGTTCAACGGCGTCACGCTGCTCGATGGCTCGACCACGGGTCTCGACATCCAGGTCGGCACCAACGCGGGCGAGACGATCACGATCTCGCTCGCGGACATGACGTCCACGGGCCTGTCGATCGGTTCGCTCGATGTCACGAGCGACACCAACGCGTCGTCGGCCCTGACGACGATCGACGCCGCGATCGGCAGCGTCACCTCGACGCGTGGCGCGCTGGGTGCAGCCCAGAACCGCCTCGGCAGCTCGATCGCGTCGATCCTGAACACGCGCGAGAACCTCTCGGCCGCAGAGAGCCGCATCCGCGACGTCGATGTCGCGATCGAGACCGCGGAC
Source organism: Planctomycetota bacterium (assembly GCA_026692705.1). Taxonomy (GTDB): domain Bacteria; phylum Planctomycetota; class UBA1135; order UBA1135; genus F1-120-MAGs118. The sequence goes on along the minus strand of JAPLOE010000067.1, from coordinate 12,406 downwards.
ATGACGCGCAACTCGATCCTCCAGCAGGCCGCAGTGTCGGTCCTCGCGCAGGCGAACACCCAGCCGCAGCTCGCGCTCTCGCTGCTGCAAGGCTGATCGGGACCCAACCCGGCCCATCGCCGGCCCCGGCGCCGGCAACCCGTAGCCAGCAGGCTGCGGCGTGAACGAGGGCCAGGGACAGGGCGCACCGCGCCGCGCACCTCGGGTTGCAGCTCGAAAGCTGCCAGGACGCGTCGCAACGAACATCCGGAACTCCGGCCTTCGCCGGTTCCGCACACGGGCGATCCCCATCGCACGGGTGACGGAACGATGCAGCGGCGAGGGATTCGAGGAGCCGCGAGCCACCGGACGGACTGCAACTGCGTCAATCCCCTCTTCATCTACCAGGAACCCAAACCCACCATGGGACTTCGAGTCAATACCAACGTTGCTGCGCTGACCTCTCAGCGCAACCTGAGCGCGGTGACCGGCCGCCTTCAGGGCAACTTCTCCCGCCTGTCGTCGGGCCTTCGCATCGCGACGGCCGCTGACGACGCCGCCGGCCTCGGCATCTCCGAACGCATGCGCGCTCAGGTGCGCTCCTTCACGGTCGCCAGCCGCAACGCCCAGGACGGCGTTTCGCTGGTGCAGACCGCGGAAGGTGCGCTCCAGGAAGTGAGCAACAACCTGAACCGCATGCGTGAACTGGCCGTGCAGTCGTCCAACGGGACGCTGACCACGGCGGACCGCGCGACGCTGGACACCGAGTTCCAGGCGCTCGTCACGGAAATCGACCGCGTCGCGACGCAGACGACCTTCAACGGCGTCAACCTGCTCGACGGCTCGACCACGAGCCTCAGCGTGCAGGTCGGCGTGAACTCGGGCGAGACGATCGGCCTGTCGCTGTCCGACTCGTCCTCGACGGGCCTGTCGCTCGGTTCGGTCGACGTCACGTCGGACACGAACGCGTCGTCGGCCCTCGCGACGATCGACTCCGCGATCGCGACGGTGGCTTCCTCGCGCGGCACGCTGGGCGCTGCCCAGAACCGCCTCTCGAGCGCCATCTCGTCGATCCTCAACACGCGCGAGAACCTCTCGGCCGCCGAGAGCCGCATCCGCGACGGCGACGTCGCGATCGAGACCGCGGACCTCACGCGCAACTCGATCCTGCAGCAGGCCGCGGTCAGCGTGCTGGCCCAGGCCAACACGCAGCCGCAGCTCGCGCTCTCGCTCCTCGGCTAAGCCGGGAAGTGAGCCCCAAAGCCGAACGCGGATGCCCCGAGCATCGCCCCCCAAATCGCGCTCGGCCTGCCTGAAGCCCTGGCTTTTCGTAGCTGAGGGGGTCAGGGCCAAAGGCCAGAGGACCCCGCTCCGTACCCCAACGGAGCGGGGTCCCGTCGTTTTCTTCCTGTGCCTCGCGACCCCGCGGCCGGCGCTCTTCCGCGAAATGGGAATTCCTAAGGAGCGCCGCAACGGCCTTCCGAAGGTGCTGCTGTCGCGAGGGTCTCGCGCGGCGCCACGAGCGCCGAGCAGGACCCGGACGATGCCCGCGACGGTTCCGCGTTCCGCCCCATGGGTGGGGAGGGGCGGAACTGGGGCGAGCGAATCCTCCCGGAACCACGAACGCAGGCGCGATCCTGCGCCGCTCGAGCGTGCCAGCTCGAGGGGCGCGCCAGGGATCCGCAGGCGCGAGGGCCCTCTCGGGAGGGGTTTCGAACCCACGGAAACACCCCAGAGGACACAGGACAGATGGGACTTCGCGTCAACACCAACGTGGCTGCACTCACGAGCCAACGCAACCTCGGCGCCGTCACCGGCCGCCTGCAGGGCAACTTCTCCCGACTCTCCAGCGGCTTGCGCATCGCGACCGCCGCTGACGACGCCGCCGGCCTCGGCATCTCCGAGCGCATGCGCGGCCAGATCCGCAGCTTCACGGTCGCCAGCCGCAACGCGCAGGACGGCGTCTCGCTCGCGCAGACCGCGGAAGGTGCGCTGCAGGAAGTGAGCAACAACCTGAACCGCATGCGCGAGCTCTCGGTGCAGGCCTCGAACGGCACGCTGACCACGGCGGACCGTGCGACGCTCGACACCGAATTCCAGGCGCTGGTCACCGAGATCGACCGCGTCGCCAGCCAGACGACGTTCAACGGCGTGAACCTGCTCGACGGCAGCACGACCTCGCTCAGCGTGCAGGTCGGCACCGAATCCGGCGACACGATCTCGCTCTCGCTCTCCGACATGACTTCGACCGGCCTGTCGCTGGGTTCGCTCGGCGTCACGAGCGCGGCCAACGCCTCGTCGGCGATCACCTCGATCGACACGGCGATCGACAGCGTCACCACCGCACGTGGCACGCTGGGCGCCCAGATGAACCGGATGACGAGCGCGATCTCGTCGATCCTCAACGCGCGCGACAACCTGTCCGCCGCCGAAAGCCGCATCCGCGACGTGGACGTGGCGACGGAGACGAGCGACCTCACGCGCAACTCGATCTTGCAGCAGGCCGCGATCAGCGTGCTTGCGCAGGCCAACGTGCAGCCGCAGCTCGCGCTGTCCCTGCTCTAGGCCAACGGAATCGTCCCTGTGGACGAAGAGGGCGGCGCGGTTCCTCGGGCACGGGGGGCCGCGCCGGTTCCATTGGCGGAGCGATCGAGCTTCTCCAGCCGGAAGGAATTTCCATGTCGCCGGCACTCCGCGGGGAACGTCGCCGGCTCGCGCCGACGGCGAGCGCTGGCCACTAAGCCCGCGGGGCGGGCGCGCCGATAACCCCCGGGCGACTTCGTCCCCGGAGCAGCAACATGGCCTCGAACATCAGCATTGGCGGCCTCGCGAGTGGCCTCGACTCGAACGCGATCATCGACGCGCTCGTGTCCGTCGAGCGCATCCCGATCCAGCAGCTCGAGGCCCAGAAGAAGGCCAACCAGGACAAGATCAACCTGTTCAACACCTTCCGCGGGAAGGTGGACACGCTGCGCAACAAGGCCAACGGCCTCGGCTCCCTCACGGGCCTGATGTCGTTCAAGGTCACGCAGAGCGTCGAGGGCATGGCGACGATCAGCGCCAGCGGCTCGGCCACGCCGGGCACGCACACGCTCGTGGTCGAGCAGGTCTCCGCCACGGATCGTTGGGCCTTCAACGGCGTCACCGATCCCACGGCCGACCTCGCCTCGGCCGACGCCCAGTCGATCTCGTTCACCTACGACGGCCAGAGCTACTCGGTCGCGGTCCGGCAGGGCGCCTCGTCGCTCAACGAGCTCGCCTCGGGCATCAACGCCGAGGCCGACGGCAAGGTCGCGGCCACCGTCGTCAACTCCGGCACGACCGCCGCGCCCAACTGGCAGCTCGTGCTCACCGCCGAGGACACCGGCGACGCCTTCCGCATCCAGGGCCTGACGTCGACCATCGCGGGGCTCTCGATCAACGGGACCGCTCCCAACGGCTCTGGCGTCGCGCAGAGCCCCAACAACATCAGCGTCGGCCGCAACGCGGTCGCGATCGTCGACGGCCTGCGAGTCGAGCGCACCGACAACGACTTCGACGACGTCATCGCCGGCGTGTCGATCTCGGTGCTCGACGCCGACATCAACACGACCGTGCAGTTCACGGTCGAGTCCGACAAGACCGCCATCAAGGGACGCGTCAAGGAGTTCGTCGACGCCTACAACGACGTGATCAAGTTCGTGCGCGACCAGAACAAGTACGACGAGGACAAGGGCGTCGGCGGCCCGCTGTTCGGCGAGAACGCGCTGCGCTCGATCCAGCGCTCGCTGTCGGGCGTGCTGTTCGGCCAGTCGGCCGCGCAGATCAGCGCCGACACGTCGGGCTACGGCACGCTGCGCCTCGTCGGCGTCGAGTCGCAGTCCGACGGCTCGCTCAAGATCAACGACAAGGTGATGGACGCGAAGATGGACGCGAACCTCGCCAAGTTCGCCGACCTGTTCGCCGACACCGACGGATTCGACAACCAGAGCGCTCCCGTCGGCAACCCCAACTACTACACCGACTTCACGGCCGACACGGGTCTCGGCGACGACATCGCGCGCGAGCTCGACAAGATCGTGAAGAGCTACGGCAACAGCACCGGCCAGTTCTTCAAGGGCATCTTCGACTCGCGCATCGAGACGCTGTCGGGCAACAACAAGCAGATCGACGAGCGCATCAGCCAGCGCGAGGACCGCGTCACGAGGATGACCGAACAGCTCAAGGCGCGCTACGCGGCGCTCGAGTCGATGATGGCCAAGCTGCAGAGCCAGTCGACCTTCATGAACAGCAAGTGACGCAGCGTTGACCCTCCCCAAGGAAGCCTGAATCCCCGATGAATTCCCGCTCCGCCGCCGGTGCCTACCGCGAGGCCGCGTTCGAGAACGCGCCGCCGATCAAGATCGTCCGCATGCTCTATGCGGGCGCCATCCGCTTCCTCGACCAGGCCGCCGCGGAAGCGCCGGCGGGTCCGGGCTCGCGCTTCGCGTACCTGCTGACGCGCGCCGACTCGATCGTCGCCGAGCTGCGCATGTCGCTGCGCAAGGACGAGGCGCCGGGCGTCGGCGAGAACCTCGAGCAGCTGTACCTGTTCGTCGAGGAGCGCATCCGCTGCGCGCAACGCACGCAGGATCGCCTTCCGATCGCCGACGCGCGCAAGGTGCTCGTCAACCTGAACGAGGCCTGGGCGCAGGTCGAGACGCACACCCGCGCCGACTGAGCGCGAGGCCGCAGCGATGGACACGACCGCGAGCGGGCGCGCCGAGCTGGAGGCTGCGCTGGAGCAGCTGCTCGAGCGCATCGCGGATTCCGGCGGCAGCGTGGGCGCGCTCGAACGCGCGTCGCAGCGCTGTTCCGCGGCGTTCGAGCGCTGGACCGCGCTGGGCGCGATCGAACCGCAGGCGCGCCTCGACGTCGCGCGGCGTTTTGGACTGGTCGTGCGTCTCGCGCAGGACGAGCTCGCGCGCACCGGAGCGCGGCTGCAGCGCGCCGAGGCCGCGCGCCGCGCGCTGGTTGGCAACGTGCCGCCGACATCCGAGCCGCAGGCCTGCGATCACCGCGGCTGAACGGTCGGGCAGGGTTTTCCTGCGTGCGGGCTGCGGCCGCGAGCGCGCCCCGAAATGAACCAGGGCACCGGAACTCCGTCAGGAGATCCGGCGCCCCGAGCATCAGGAGAGTCCTACTGTCAGTCTCTTGCAGTCGCAGTCTCTTGCAGTCCGCGCGGGCCCTACCGTGACGTCGGATCCGCGCTCACGCGAGTGTCTAGGACAGCGTCGTGCTCGGGTAACCGGGCCGAGTTCGTATTTCTCCGGTACGGAGAGCGGCGTGCGCGCGACTCGGGCCTCGGACGCGCTCGCCGCGGCTCTCAGTCGATTTCACAAGCCTGTCATGCGGCCGAAGGCACGACACGGTTGCGGCCGCCGCGCTTGGCTTCGTACAGCGCCGCGTCCGCGCGCCCGATCAGGCTCAGCGCCGTCTCGCCGCGTGTCCACTGCGCCGCGCCCATCGAGATCGAGACCTGCATGCCCTGATAGGACTCGAGGCTGCGCGTGCCGTACTCGTACACGCGCTGGCGCAGCGCGTCGGCGACCTCGACCGCGTTGGGCAGGTCGCAGTTGTTGAGCAGCACGACGAATTCCTCGCCGCCGTAGCGCGCGACGAGGTCGCCCTTGCGCACGTTGCCCTGCAGGATCCCGACGAGCTCCTGCAGCAATCGGTCGCCGGTCTGGTGGCCCATCGTGTCGTTGAAGCGCTTGAAGTGGTCGAGGTCCATGATCAGCAGCGTGAACGGGAGGCCCGTGCGGTCGCTCTGGCTGATCAGGAACTCGAGGCGCTCCATCAGGCGCCGGCGCGTCGCCGCTCCGGTGAGCGGATCCTGCGTGGCCATGCGCTCCTTGTCGCGCACGACGCGGTCGTACTGCAGGATCAGGCTGACCTGCTCGGCGACGAGGCCCAGCGCGCGTTCCTCGATCTCGCTCGGCGGCTCGCCGCCCTGGCCGCGGTCGCCGCACAGCACGAGCCGGTGGCCGGCCTCGATTTCCGCCAGCGGGGCGATCACCACGAACGGCACGCCACACAGCTCGAGCACGAGCTGCGCCGCGCCGTTGTCGGATTCCTGCGAGAGCAGTCCGGGCTTCGAGAACAGCCCGCGGTCGCCGGGGAACGGCACCCACGCGCCTTCGGTGGCGCGCGCGGAACCGCTCAGCGAGCACGAGCGGCGCACGGTCAGGCGCTGCTCGGCGACGTCGTGCTCGAGGCACGCGACACGCGTGAGGTCGAGCGCTTCCATCGCCTTGTACATCAGGCCGGGAAGCGGATCGTGCTCGCCGAGGCGCTTGAGGCCGAAGTGCAGCACCTCGCTGACGCTGCGCTCGGAGCGCAGGCGCCGGTCGGTCTCGATCAGCCGCTCGCGCAGCGACGACTGCACGGCGAGCATCAGGCTCGCGAGCTGCGGGCCTTCGTGCTGGCGCGGGTGCGCGAGCTCCGCGGCGTGTGCGACGGCCGCGTGCACTTCCGCGAGCAGCTTCGGCAGGTCCACGGCCTCGAACAGGCGCGCGACGTCCGCGGGCGGCGCTCCGGGCGTGAAGCCACGCAGCAGCGGGAAACCCGCGTGGTGCGCGGCGTGGAAGCCGGCGCGCACGAGCGTGACCAGCGTGACGTCGGCACCGTTGCTGGCGAGCTCGTCGAGCGCGCTGTCCTCGACGTGCAGGCCCTCGAGCACGTCGCGCAGCTCGTAGGGGAGCTTCCACGCGTCGATCAGCGCGTTGGCAAGCTCGGAATGGTCGACGCCACAGGTCTCGCGCTCGAGCTCGAGCAGGCGCGTGATGCCGGCGCCCGCGAGCCGCGCACCGAGTGCGGCTGGCGCGTCGGGATGCAGTTGCACGAGCGTGAGCGAGCCGAGGCTCGCGAGCAGTCCGCCGGCGTAGGCCGTCTCGGGCTCGGGATATTCGATCGAGCGCGCGAAGGCGCTGGCGGCGCAGGCGACGGCGAGCGCGTGCTGGCGCGCGCGCGCGGCCTCGTCGACGGGCGTCGAGGCCGTGTCGGGCGCGGGCGGGCGTTCGACCGGCAGGCGCAGCGCGAGCTCGCGCAGCCGCTCGACGCCCAGGGCCTCGACGGCGTGGATGAGGTGCAGCGAGAAGCGGCGGCGGCGGTCGGAGGGCGCCCTGCGCAGGACCTCGAGGGCGAGGCCCGGGTCGGTGCGGACGAGCTCGGCGAACTCCGCCGTCGTGGCCGACGGCGCGAGCACGAGCTCCTGAAGCCGCACGGTCGTTTCCGCGGGAGTCGCGAGGCTGGGAACGACGCCGAGTGCGAGCTGGGCCTTGTGGGTGCGATTCACGGAGTCTCTCAAAGCGGGGGGGCGAGCTCAGGAATGACGACGCGCCGCACCCCTGCGAGGAGGCGAGGACGGCGCTCAAACCTGCGGCCGAGCCATCTGGAGGCTCCGCCGAGGCCTTTCCTTCGGCCTGCGGGGCGGGGGCGGTTGAGTCCAACCCTGAGAACGCGGGCGACTGTCGAAAAACGCGACACAAGCTCCGGGTGGAAAGTTCCGACAGGGGGGCGGAAGGAAGTGCGCCCCCAAGTCCCCGGCGCCTCCCGAAGCGATGTTCCAGTTCGTCCTCACCGTGCTCCCCACCGCCGAGACCACCCCGTTGGGTGGCACCACCGGCCCCGACATGACCCGCTACCTCCTCGTGTGTGGCGGCCTGCTCGTGCTCGTGCTCCTGCTCGGGGTCGGCTTCCGCAAGCTGATCTCGAAGACGATGCAGGTGCGCGCGGCGCAGCGCTCCATGCAGGTGATGGACATGCTGCCGCTCGGCAACAAGCAGCGGCTGTGCGTCGTGCGCTGCTACGACCGCACGTTCCTGGTCGGCCTCGGCGACAAGGAAATGACGAGCATCGCCGAGCTCGACCCGGTGATCGCGCCGGCGCGCGAAGCTGCGCCCAACCGCGCCGACCTGCTCACGTTCTCGCGCATGCTCGAGCGCCTGCGCGGCAAGGGCGCCGCGGCCGTGCCCGAGACGACCGTTCCCGCGCCCGAGCCGACCCGCTCGCTGCGCCCGACGCCGCGGCCCGCGGCGCAGCCCGTCGCGAGCGCAAAGCCCGCCGTCACGGCGCAGCCGCTCACGCGCGAGCAGCTCTCGTCGGAAGGGGTGCTCGGATGACCACCCGTGCCCCGCGCGCCGTGCGCATCCTGCTGCTCCTGATCGTCGCGCTGCTGTTCGCCGGCGCCGTGCAGGCCGCCCCGCAGGCGACCGACATGACCGGTGGACTGACGCAGCCGCTCAGCGAGGAAGGCCGCATGTCGACCGCGGTCGAGATCGCGGTGCTGCTGACGATCCTGTCGCTCCTGCCAGCGATCCTGATCACCGTCACGAGCTTCACGCGCATCATCATCGTGATGAGCTTCGTGCGGCGCGCGCTGTCGACCAACGAGCTCCCGCCCAACCCGGTGATCATCGGGCTGAGCCTGTTCCTGACGACCTTCGTGATGGCGCCAGTCGCCACGCGCATCCACGAGAAGGCCTGGATCCCGTACAAGGCGGGCGAGATGGCGATGGACGCCGCGGGCGAGACCGCCTGGGGCGAGCTGCGCGGCTTCCTGATCGCGAACACGCGCGAGAGCGAGCTCGAGCTCTTCGCCGACCTCGCCAAGCTCGACGGCGGCGCGCGCGCCACGAGCGAGCTGCCGTTGCGCGTGGTCGTGCCGGCCTTCGTCACGAGCGAGCTGAAGACCTCGTTCCAGATGGGCTTCCTGCTGTTCCTGCCGTTCCTCGTGATCGACCTCGTCATCGCGAGCGTGCTGCTCTCGATGGGCATGTTCATGTTGCCGCCAGTGATGGTGTCGACGCCGTTCAAGATCCTGCTGTTCGTGCTCGTCGACGGCTGGCACCTGATGTGCGAGTCGCTCGTGACCTCCTTCGTGACCACCTGACCATGAACGAACTCGACCTCAAGGTCGCGGAACTGGCGCGCGAGATGCTGGTGACCGTGGTGATGCTCGCGGGACCCGTGCTGCTCGTCGGCCTCGTGGTCGGCGTCGCAGTGAGCGTGTTCCAGGCGCTGACCAGCGTGCAGGAGCAGACGCTCTCGCTCGTTCCCAAGATGCTCGCGGTCATGGGGGTCGTGCTGCTGCTGCTCGTCCCCAGCCTCGGCATGCTGCGCGACTACACGCTGCGCATCCTGCACCAGCTGCACTCCTTCGGGCTTTCCTGAGCGACATGCAGCACGTGCTCCAGGACGGGACGCTGGCCGCTGTCGGCCTCTTCATGGCGCGCACGAGCGCGTTCGTGCTGGCCACGCCGTTCTTCGGCGCCCAGACGACGTTCGGCGGCGTGAAGATCGGGCTGATCGCGAGCCTGACGCTGGTCCTGTACTCGGTGCACGGCGTGCCGCTGCCGGGTGCGGAGGAGCCGCTGGAGTTCGGAGTGCTCGCGATCCGCGAGGTGCTCGTCGGGCTCGCGCTCGCGTTCGTGCTGCAGGCCGTGCTGCTCGCGGTGCGCACCGCGGGCGAGCTGCTCGCGAGCGAGATGGCCTTCAACATGGCCAGCAACGCCGACCCGGCCACGGGTTCGAGCACGCCGCTGATCACGCAGTTCTACGAGATCCTGTTCCTGCTCGGGCTGCTCGCGGTTGACGGCCACCACCTGCTGCTGCGCGCGCTCGCCGATTCCTACGACCGCGTGCCGGTCGGACAGCTCTCGCTGCCGCCGGGTTACATCGACCTCGCGCTGCGCCTGACGAGCGACATGATCGCCGCGGGCGTCACGTTCCTCGGGCCGGTGCTGATGCTGCTGATGCTCTCGAGCGTCGTGATCGGCTTGATCGCGCGCGCGGTGCCGCAGGTCAACGTGCTCGAGATGGGCTTCTCGCTGCGCATCCTCGTCGGCCTCGGCGCGATGGTGACCTTCACGCCGCTGATCGCGCCGGCGCTGCACCGCCTGTACCAGTACCTCGACCAGGGACTCGAGGCGACCCTCGGGGCGCTCGCGAGCTAGGCCATGGGAATCTTCGACGAGGACGACGGCGAGAAGACCGAGGACGCGACCCCTCGCAAGCGCCAGGAGGCGCGCGAGACGGGGCAGGTCCCGATCTCGACCGAGTTGATCGCGGCGCTGACGCTGATCGGCTGGTTCGCGACCTTCCTGATCGCCGGCGGCTCGCTGTTCGAGGGCTTCGGCGGGATCATCGTCGGCACGCTGCAGGGCATGCCGGAGCTCGCGAGCGTCGAGCTGACGCCGGAACTGATCACCAACGAGCTCGGCCGCGCGGTGTCGACCATCGGCCTGTCCGCGCTCGGGCTGATCGCTCCGCTGTTCGCGCTCACCGCTTTCGCGGGCTACGGCCAGATCGGCCTGGGCCTCGCCACGAAGGCGCTCGAGCTCAAGCCGGAGAAGCTCAACCCGATCTCGGGGTTCGGCAAGCTGTTCAGCATGCGCAGCGTGATGACCACGCTGCTCAGCCTCGCGAAGCTGACCGTGATCTTCGTGACCGTCGCGCTCACCGCGTGGTCGCAGTTCTCGAAGATCGTCGCGATCGAGTCGCTCGAGCTCGGGCCCGCGCTGGTCGCCATCGGCCAGGTGGTGATGCGCTGCACGACGTCCGCGCTGGTCGCGATCCTCGTGCTCGCGCTCGCCGACACGTTCTTCCAGCGCTACCAGCACGACAAGGAGCTCCGCATGACCAAGAAGGAGGTCAAGGAGGAGATGCGCTCGTCGGAAGGCGATCCGCAGGTCAAGGCGCGCATCCGCCGCATGCAGCGCGAGATCGCGACGCGGCGCATGATGAGCGACGTGCCGAAGGCGACGGTGGTGATCACCAACCCCACGCACTACGCCGTCGCGCTCTCCTACGACCGCGAGGCGCCGCCGGAACGCCGTGGCGCGCCGAAGGTCGTCGCCAAGGGCGTCGACGCGGTCGCGCAGCGCATCAAGGAAGTCGCCCGCGAGGCGGGCGTGACGATCTACGAGGACGTGCCGCTCGCGCGCGCGCTGCATGCGCGCTGCGAGATCGGCGACGAGGTTCCGGCCGAGCTCTACCAGGCTGTCGCCGAGGTCCTCGCCTACGTGTACGGGCTCGAAAAGGGGCGCCCCGTGGTGGGCGCGTGAGCTGAACGATGAACGACGCAACTCTCGACCGGGCACGCGACACGGCCGCGTTCCTCAAGCGCTACGCCGACTGGATCATCGGCATGGGCGTGCTGGGGCTGGTGATGACGCTCGTCACGCCGCTGCCGCCGGCGGTGCTCGACGTGCTGCTCGCGATCAACATCGCGACGTCGCTGCTCCTGCTGCTCTTGACGATGAACACGCGCTCGGCGGCGGACCTGTCCGCGTTCCCGTCGCTGCTCCTGTTCGCGACGCTGTTCCGACTCGGCCTCAACGTGGCGAGCACGCGCCTGATCCTGTCGGGCGGCGAGGCCGGCGCGATCATCACGGCCTTCGGCGACTACGTCTGCGGCGACAACCTCGCCGTCGGCATCGTGGTGTTCCTGATCCTCGTGATCATCCAGTTCGTCGTCATCACCAAGGGTTCGGGTCGCATCAGCGAAGTGTCCGCGCGCTTCGTGCTGGACGCGATGCCCGGCAAGCAGATGGCGATCGACGCCGACCTGAACAGCGGCCTGATCGACGCCGACGAGGCGCGCCGCCGCCGCGAGCGCATCGCCTCGGAGGCCGAGTTCTACGGCGCGATGGACGGTGCCTCGAAGTTCGTGCGCGGCGACGCGATCGCCGGCCTGATCATCACGGCGCTCAACCTGGTCGGTGGCATCGCGCTCGGCAGCTTCAACGGCATGTCGATCGGCGATGCGGCCGAGCGCTACTCGCTGCTCACGATCGGCGACGGTCTCGTCAGCCAGATCCCCGCGCTCCTGATCTCGACCGCCTCGGGCGTGCTCGTCACCAAGGCCAGCGACGACTCGAGCCTCGGCGTGCAGGTGCTGACGCAGATCAGCGGCCGCCCGCGCGCGACGCTGATCGCGGCCGGCATGCTGTTCGCGATCGGCCTCGTCCCCGGGCTGCCCAAGCTCCCGTTCTTCCTGCTCGCGAGCCTCCTGCTCGTCGGCTGGCGCGCGACGCGCGGCGCCGAGGACGCGCAGGCGCAGGACGAGGCGGCGCGCAAGGTCGTCCCGTCGAAGCCGGAGCCGAGCGCCGCCGAGAAGGAGAGCGAGGCCACGCTCGACTCGCTCAAGATCGACCGCATCGCGCTGGAGATCGGATACCGCCTGATCCCGCTCGTTCAGGACCCGCGCGGGCAGGGCATCCTCGACCACATCTCGCAGCTGCGCCGGCGCTTCGCGTCGCGCGATGGCGCCGTGCTCCCGCCGGTGCGCATCAAGGACAACATCAAGCTCGCGCCCAACGCCTACCGCATCCTCGTCGGCGGGCAGGAAGTCGCGCGCGGCGAGATCGAGCCGGGCCAGCACCTCGCGATGGACTCGGGCGCCGTC
>JAPLOE010000066.1 GCA_026692705.1 Planctomycetota bacterium | reverse complement strand
AGGAAGGCCTCCAGCTCGAGTCCGCCGAGCTGCAGCACCTGGATCGACTGCAGCATGCGCGGGGCGAGCAGCATCTGCTGCCCCATCTGCGTCCGGAGTTCAGGCCTCTGCGCCACTGCCTGCGCTATCGACCGGCCCGCGCGCAGGGTTGAGGTCGCCGCTCAGGGCCGGGGCGGCGGGTTCCGCGGCAGGACCAGCTCGACGCGGCCCGTGAGCGCGTCCTCGAGCACGCCCTTGTGCAGGTACTCGATCGCGCTGCCCGCCGGCAGCCCGCGCGCCATGCGCGTCACGCGCACCACGAGGCCCGCGCGCGCGAGCTTCTCGAGCACGAGCCGCGCCGTCGCCTCGCCTTCGGCATCAGGGTCGGTCGCAAGGATCACTTCGCGCGGCGCCTCGCGCTTGACGCGCTCGACCAGCCGCGCGACGAACAACTGCGCTTCCTCGGCGCCGTCGGCCGGATTGAAGGCGCCCATCAGCACGTGGTAGCGCCCGCGGAAGACCTTGGCGCGCTCGAGCGCCTCGACGTCGCGCGGCTGCTCGACCACGCACAAGAGCGTGCCGTCGCGCTCGGGATCCGAGCAGATCGCGCACGGATTCGAGCGCGTGACGTTGCAGCACGCGCGGCACAGCTCGGTCTCCTTGACCGCACGCTCGAGCGCCGGGGCGAGCTCGCGCGCCGCCGGATCGCGCAGCGCATGGAACGCGAGCCGCTCCGCCGTGCGCCGCCCGACGCCCGGATAACGCTCGAAGGCCGCGATCAGGCGCTCGAGGGGCTCGGGATAGGCCACGGGAAATCCCCTAGAAAAGGCCCGGAAGCTGGATGCCGCCGGTGACCTTGGCCATCGCCTCGTTCGACATGCGCGTCGCCTTCGAGAGCCCGTCGCGCAGCGCGCTGAGCACGAGATCCTCGAGCAGCGCCTTGTCGGGCCGCGCCAGCAGTTCCTGCGCGATCTCGACCTTGGTCACGCTGCGGTCGCCGGTGACGAGCACGCGCACGGCGCCTCCGCCAGACGTGCCCTCGACGGTGCGCGACTTGAGTTCCTCGCGCACGCGGTCGAGCTCGCGCTGCATCTGCTGCGCCTGCTTGAGCAGGCTCCCCATGTCGCCGAACGAGCCGTTCATCCGTTTTCCTCGATCATTCCGTCGAAAGCCTGGGCCACTTCGCGCGTGAACGCGTCGCTCGAGCCGGCGGCGCGGGTCGCCGGGTCGTCGATCACGACCTCGACCGCACGGCCGAGTTTCGCCGAGAGCACTTCCGCCACGAGCGCGCGCGAGCCGTCGAGCGCGAGCAGGGCGCGCTCGGCCTCGAGCGTGCGCTGCACGAGCACCGTCGCGCGTTTTCCAGCGGTTTCCGCGAGCTGGCCGCGGCGCTGGAGCACGCTGCCGAGCTCGGGATTGCGCGTCGCGACCTCCGCCACGACGCTCGCCCACAGCGCGGCGGGGCCGCTCGGTGCGCGCGTCGAGGGCCGCGCCGGCGCAGGAACGCTCGGAGGAGGCGGCAAGGAAGTGGAACGGGGCGCGGCAGCGTTCGGTGCCGGCGGCGGAGCCGTCGGAGCAACCGCGGCCGACGGAACCGGCACGGGAGCGGCCGGAATCGTGGCCGGGATCACGGCGGGCATCGCGGCCGGAAGCGGCGCGGGCCGCGGGACGGGAATCACCGTCGTTTCGCGCAATTGCGCGGCAGCCGCCGGAGGCGGAGTCGCTGCGGGTGCGCTCTCGCGCGCCGGCGGTGCGCTAGGAGCCGGCGCGGACGGAGGGCGGGGTGGACTGGAAGCCGAGGCGGAGCCCGCGAGGCGCGCTTCGAGCGCGACCAGGCGTTCCTCGAGCTGCGCGAGCGGCAGCGTGCTCTCGGGCCGGCACAGGTCGAGCAGAGTCACTTCGAGCACGATGCGCGCCTGTTGCGGCAGGAGCTCGATGCGCTCGCGCGCGTGCAGCAGTTCCTCGAGCCAGATCTGCAGGCGATCGGGCCCCAGGCGCTTGGCGCGCTCCGCGAGACGCGTGCGCAGCTTCTCGTCGGTCTCGTGCAGCGCCGCATCCGCGGGGCACAGCAGGCACACCAGACCCAGCCGCAGCTGCGCGAGGATCGCGCCACACAGCTCGGCCTCGCCCCCATCGGTCTTTGGCAAGGCCGCGAGCACGCCCGCGCGGTCACCAGCCTCGACCTGCACGAGCAGCGCCTCGACCTGCTCCGCCCCACCCTGCGGCGCGACGCGGCGCACGTCCTCGACCGAAGGGCGGTCGCCGACGAGCGCGAGCAACTGGTCGGTGATCGACAGGCCATCGCGCAGCGAACCGCGCGCAAAACGCGCCAATTCCGCGGTGACGCCGGGCTCCGGGCTGATGCCTTCCTTGGCGAGCACGCCGTCGAGGTGCGCGGCGATGCGCACCTCGGGAATCAGCGACAGGCGCACGATCTGGCAGCGCGAGCGCACCGTCTCGAGCACCTTGTCGAGCTCCGTCGTCGCGAACAGGAACTTCACGTGCGGCGGCGGTTCCTCGAGCGTCTTGAGCAGCGCGTTGAAGGCCGCCTTCGACATCATGTGCACTTCGTCGATGATGTAGACCTTGAAGCGCGCGCGCATCGGCGCGAAGCCGACGGCTTCCTTGAGCATGCGCACGTCGTCGACGCCGGTGTTCGAGGCCGCGTCGAACTCGATCACGTCGACGTTGGCGCCGCTCTCGGTGTCGCGGCACTGGTCGCAGGTGAGGCACGGCTCGGCCGTCGGCCCCTTCTCGCACAGGAGCGCCTTGGCGAGGATGCGCGCCGTCGTCGTCTTGCCGGTGCCACGCGGCCCACAGAACAGGTACGCGTGGCCGACGCGCTGCTCCGCGATCGCGCCCTGCAGGGTCCGCATCGCGGTCTCCTGCCCCGCCACCTCGCTGAAGGTGCGCGGCCGATACTTGCGGGCGAGGACGAGGTAGCTCATGGGCGCGTGCGAAGGCCGGGCGCGCGCATCCTAGCAGCGCCGCCGGGGAACGCTCGCTCTCCGGCGAAGCTCTGCTCGCGCGCGCAAGTGGGTCCGGGCATCCGCACCTGAGACCTGCATCCTTAGGGCTGCTTCGTTCCCGATCTGACCCGGTTCGAACCGGTCCATCGCGAAAGACCGGACCCGCTTGCGCGCGCGAGAGAGTGAGCGAAGACAGCGGGACGCGGCGCGACGGAAGCTTCCCGTGAGCCCGCCTCGTGCGGGTTCGGGCGAGGGGAGCTGGCCCAGGAGCATCGGCCCAAGAGAATGGCCCAAGAGGATGGCGGAGAGGGCGGGATTCGAACCCGCGGTACGCTTGTGACGTACACACGCTTTCCAAGCGTGCACCTTCAGCCGCTCGGTCACCTCTCCGCCCGTGGCCGCTCTGGTCGACCGGGGCGCACCGGCTTGGGGCGCGCGGCGGGACCGGAAGAAGAAAGTGGCGGAGAGAGAGGGATTTGAACCCCCGGTGCCCTTTCAGGCACACCGGTTTTCGAAACCGGCGCGTTCAGCCGCTCCGCCATCTCTCCGCGGCGCCTCGGGCAGGCGGTCAGGCCTGCCCAGGCGTGTTCGTGTTGTCGCGCGCCTTGCGGCGCTTGTCTTCAAAGAACCGGCGCAGCAGCGCGCGCACCTCATCGGCTCGCTCGCCCTCCGCGACTTGACAGCGGTGGTTCATCCTCGGGTCGGTGAGCACGGCCCCGAGGGACACCGCACCGCCGAACTTCGGATCGCGCACCGCCCAGACTACCCTTGCGACCCGTGCGTGGGACAGCGCCCCGGCGCACATGAAACAAGGCTCGACCGTCGTGTAGACCGTCGCACCGACAAGCCGCCCGGCGCCAGCCACCGCCGCGGCCCGTCGCAGCGCGAGCACCTCGGCATGGGCCGTCGGGTCGCACAGCGCGCGGGTCTGGTTGTGGCCGCGCGCGAGGACGAGTCCATCGAGCACGACGACCGCGCCGACCGGGACCTCGTCCTCGGCGAGGGCCACGTGGGCCTCCGCGAGAGCGAGCTCCATGCCCTCGGCATCGTTCGCGACGCGGTGCGGACCGGGGACGCGCTCCCCGCCGGAGGGAACTCGGTC
>JAPLOE010000065.1 GCA_026692705.1 Planctomycetota bacterium | reverse complement strand
GACCTCGACGGCACGCTCGTAGACGAACGCGACCAGATCCACCCGCACACGCTGCGCTCGCTGCGCGCCGCGGCGGAGCGTGGCGTGCGCGTGATGATCGCGACCGGGCGCTCCGAGCTCGCGACGATTCCGGTGGTCGAGCAGCTGGGCATCGACAACCCGGCGGTGGTGTTCAACGGTGCGGCCCTGTGGTGCCCGTCGAAGCGCCGCCTGATCGAGGAACGCGTGCTCTCCGAGCGCACGCTCGCGCGCCTCGTGAGGTTCGGCACCGAGAGCGGCCTGATGACCGTGGCGATGTGCGACGGCGCGAAGTTCGCGACTTCGCCGCGCGACGACGCCGAGGCCAGCGCGCTGCGCGACATGACCGGCGTGCACTACGTCGAGCCCGGGGCGATGCTCCACCTGCGCGCGATGCGCGTGACGTTCTTCTCGCAGCGGCACGCGACGAGTGACGAGCTCGCGGCCGAGGTCGAGCGCTCGGCGAACCAGCCGGTCTACATCACGCACTTTCCGCTCAACTGCCTGCCGCACCACCGCGCGAGCAAGCTGATCGTGTGCGACGTGCATCCGCCGTGCCGCGGAAAGGCCGAGGCGCTGCGCTGGCTGCTCGACGAGCACGCGATTCGCCCTGAGCGCGTCGTCGCGGTGGGGGACGCGGGCAACGACGTCCCGATGATGACCGAGGCGGGGCTGGGTTGCGCGATGGGCAACGCCTACCCGGAAGCGCTCGCGGTCGCCGACCGTGTGCTCGGCCCCAACGACACCGGCACGATCGGCGAGCTCGTCGACGAGCTGTTCCTGTCGAGCGACTAGCTCGCGCAGGGGCCGCCGTTGGCCGCGCAGCTCTTCGTGTCGCCGCCGCAGGAGCCCGAGGACGGCTTGTCCGCACTGGCCGACTTCTTGTAGCTGTCGGAGCGGTAGTCGGTCTGGTAGAAGCCCGAGCCCTTGAAGAGGATGCCCGCGCCGGTGCCGAGCTGGCGCACCAGCTTCGACTTGCCGCACTTGGGGCACTTCTTCTTCGGCTTGTCGCTCATCGACTGGAAGTACTCGACCGCGTTCCCGCAGGCGTCGCAGCGATAGTCGTAGGTCGGCATGGCAGGGGCTCGTTTCAGTGGGCCGCGCCAGCGGCGGGCGGGGGAGTGGAAGCGGAAGCGGCCTTGGCGACCTGCACCTGGGCCGCACGCAGCACCTGACCGCGCCAGGTCCAGCCGCGCCGCAGCGTGGCGACGATCTCGCCCGGCTTGCGCTCGCTCGACTCGACCAGCGACACGGCCTCGTGCAGGTTGGGATCGAAGGCGAGCGTCTCGGGAATCGCCTGCACGTTCTCCTGCGCCAGCACCTGCTGGAGCTGCAGGCGCGTCAGCTCGACGCCCTTGGCCAGCGCCTTGCCGTCCTCGCTCTCGACCTTGGTCGCGAGCGCGAAGTCGAGGTTGTCGATGACGCCGAGCATGCCCGCGAGCAGGCCCTCGAGCGAACGCCGCACGCTGTTGTCGATGTCGACTTGCGTGCGCTTGCGCAGGTTCTGGTAGTCGGCCCGCGCACGCGCGAGCTGCGTGAGCAGGTCGTCGCGTTCGGCGCGCAGGCGCTCGGCGTCGACGGGCTCGGTCGCTTCGGAGGTGGGTTCGGTCTCGCTCATGGCCAGATCCTAGGACGAGAAGTAGCCGACGATCTTGTCGAAGAAGGACTTCGAGCCCGAGCCCTTCTGCTCGAGCTCGGCAAACTCGCGCAGGAGCTCCTTCTGGCGCTCCGAGAGCTTCTTGGGCACGTCCACGAACAGCCGCACGAGCTGGTCGCCGCGGCCGCGGCCCTCGAGCACCGGCAGGCCCTGCCCACGCAGGCGCAGCACCTTGCCGTTCTGCGTCGCGGCCGGAATCGTCATCTCCGCGCGCCCGCGCAGCGTCGGGATCTCGACCGTGTCGCCGAGCGCCATCTGCGTGAACGACACGGGAATCTCGGTGATCACGTCGGCGCCGCTGCGCTTGAAGATGCGGTGCTCGACCTCGCGGATCACGCAGTACAGGTCGCCCCGCGGCGCTCCGGCATCGCCGGCGTCGCCTTCGTTCGACACGCGCAGCCGCACGCCTTCCTCGACGCCCGCGGGCACGTGGATGCGCACTTCGGCGCTGCGCGCGAGCCGTCCGGCGCCCTTGCACGACGCGCAGGGCGATTCGATGCGCGTGCCGGCGCCCTGGCACGTGGGGCAGGGCGTGACCATCGCGAAGAAGCCCTGGCTGCGGCTCACCTGCCCGCGTCCGCCGCAGGTCTCGCAGGAGCGCCGCGACGTGCCGGCCTTCGCGCCCGAGCCGTTGCAGGTCCCGCAGTGTTCCTCGCGCTTGAGCACGACCGTGCGCTCGACGCCCGCATCGATTTCCTCGAGCGTCAGGTCGAGCACGATCTTCAGGTCGCGGCCGCGCTGCGGGCCGGAGCTGCGTCGCCGCCCGCCGAACAGGTCGCCGAACATCTGCCCGCCGAGGATGTCCCCGAAGGCGGAGAAGATGTCCTCCATGTTGTGGAAGCGCGGGCCGCCGCCGCCGCCCTGATCGAACGCGCGGTGCCCGAACTGGTCGTACTGGCGGCGCTTCTGCTCGTCGCCGAGCACGTCGTAGGCCTCGGCCGCTTCCTTGAAGCTCGCTTCCGCCGCCGCGTCACCCGGGTTGCGGTCGGGGTGGTACTTGAGCGCGAGCTTGCGGTAGGCCTTCTTGATGTCCTCCTCGCCCGCGCCGCGCTCGACCCCGAGCACCTCGTAGAAATCGCGCTTGTCGCTCATCGTGAGAAGAGTCCGTCAGGCCGCTGGAGGGTTGCGCAAGTGCCCCGGCGGCGCGTGGAACGCACCGACGGGGCACGGTTCTGCGATGCTCGCGGTCTCAGGCGATCGAGCCCTCGACCTGCTTCGTGTCTTCCTTCAGATCGGTGATCATCGAGTCCGTCGTCAGGAGCAGGCCCGCGATCGAGGCCGCGTTCTGCAGCCCGGTGCGCACGACCTTGGCCGGGTCGATCACGCCGGCCTTGAACATGTCGACGTACTCGCCGGTGAGCGCGTTGAAGCCGATCGTGCCGCCCTTCTCGCGGACGTTCTCGACCACCACCGCACCGTCGAAGCCCGCGTTCTGCGAGATCTGGCGCAGCGGCGCCTCGAGCGCGCGCTTGACGATGCCGGCGCCGTAGCGCTCGTCGCCCTTGAACTTCGACAGGTCGATCGCGTCGGCCGCGCGCAGCAGCGTGACGCCGCCGCCGGGGACGATGCCTTCCTGGATCGCCGAGCGCGTCGCGTTGAACGCGTCCTCGACCAGGAACTTCTTGGTCTTCATCTCGGCTTCCGTCGAGCCGCCGACCTTGATCACCGCGACGCCGCCCGTGAGCTTGCCGAGGCGTTCCTGCAGCTTCTCCTTGTCGTAGTCGCTCTTGGTGTTCTCGATCTGCGTGCGGATCTGCGCGCAGCGCTCTTCCAGCGCCTTCTTGGAGCCCGCGCCACCGACGATGATGGTGCGGTCCTTGTTGATGCTGATGCGCTTGGCGGAGCCCAGGTGCGCGGGCGTGACCTTGTCGAGCGAGATGCCGAGGTCCTCGGTGATCGCGGTGCCGCCCGTGAGGACGGCGATGTCGCCGAGGTAGGCCTTGCGGCGGTCGCCGAAGCCCGGCGCCTTGACGGCGCAGACGTTGAGCACGCCCTTGAGGCGGTTGATCACGAGCGTGGCGAGCGCCTCGCCCTCGATGTCCTCGGCGATGATCAGGAGCGGACGCCCGGTCTGGGCGGCGCGCTCGAGCACCGGCAGGAACTCGCGCAGGTTCGAGATCTTCTTCTCGTAGATGAAGACGTGCGCGTCGACGAGCTCGGCCGTCAGCTTCACCATGTCGGTGGCGAAGTAGGGGCTCAGGTAGCCCTTGTCGAACTCGAGGCCCTCGACGACTTCGAGGCGCGTCTCGAGACCGTTCGATTCCTCGACGGTGACGACGCCTTCGTCGCCGACCTTCTCGAAGGCTTCCGCGAGCAGCTCACCGATCACGGGATCGTTGTTGGCGCTGATCGTCGCGACGGCCTTCTTCTCCTCGCGCTTCTTGACCTTGCGCGACAGGCTCTGGATCGAGGCCACGGCCTGCTCGACGGCGGCTTCGATGCCGTTGCGCACGGCGATCGTGTTGACGCCGGTCGAGATCTCGCGCAGGCCTTCCTTGAAGATGGCGCTGGCGAGCACGGTCGCGGTGGTGGTGCCGTCGCCGGCGATGTCGTTGGTCTTCGACGCGACTTCGCGCACGAGCTTGGCGCCCATGCTCTCGAACGGGTCGGAGAGCTCGATCTCCTTGGCGACGGTGACGCCGTCCTTGGTGACCGACGGCGAGCCGAAGGACTTCTGGAGCACGACGTTGCGGCCCGCGGGGCCGAGCGTGACGCGCACGGTCTTGGCGAGCTTCTCGATGCCATCGCGCATCTTGGCGCGGGCGGCGTCATCGAACAGGATCTGCTTGGCCATGGGTGATTTCCTTGTGCTGGTTGTGCTTGGTGGTTTTGGTCTGGGGGGAAAACGCGGGGCCTAGAAGTCCATGCCTCCCATGCCACCCATGCCTCCCATGCCGCCCATCTCGTCCATGTCACCGCCGCCGCCGCCGCCCGGGCCCTTCTTCTTGGGTTCGGGCTTGGCGACGATCAGCGCGTCGGTGGAGAGCAGCAGGAGCGCGACCGAGACCGCGTTGGAGAGCGCCGTCTTGGTGACCTTCGCCGGGTCGAGCACGCCGAACTTGAGCATGTCGCCGTACTGGCCGGTGTGCGCGTCGAAGCCCCAGGTCGGGCTCTTCTCGCGCAGGATGCGGTGCACGGTGACGGTGCCGTCGAAGCCGGCGTTCTCGGAGATCTTCTGGACCGGGCGCGCGAGCGCCGCGTACAGGACGTCGAGACCCATGTTGTAGTCGTCTTCGCCGTCCTTCTTGAGCTTCTTGACGGCCTCGCGAGCGCGCAGCAGCGCGGTGCCGCCACCGGGGAGGATGCCCGACTCGACCGCGGCGCGCGTGGAGTGCAGCGCGTCCTCGATCAGCGCCTTGCGCTCCTTGACCTCGGTTTCCGTGGCGCCGCCGACGTTGATCTGCGCGATGCCGCCGGTGAGCTTGGCGAGGCGCTCCTGCAGCTTCTCGCGGTCGTAGTCCGAGGTCGTGGTGTCGATCTCGGCGCGGATCTGCGCGACGCGGTCGGCGACGTCCGCGGGCTTGCCCGCGCCGCCGACGATCGTGGTCGTGTCGGCGTCGATCACCACGCGCTTGGCGGTGCCGAGGTCGCGCAGCGTGACCTTCTCGAGCTCGAGGCCGAGGTCCTTCATCACCGGCTTCGCGCCGGTGAGGACCGCGATGTCCTGCAGCATGGCCTTGCGGCGGTCGCCGTAACCCGGCGCCTTGACCGCGACGCACTGGATGATGCCGCGCAGCTTGTTGACGACGAGCGTCGCGAGCGCCTCGCTCTCGACGTCCTCGGCGAGGATCACGAGCGGCTTGTTGGCGTTCTTGACCGCCTCGAGCAGCGGCAGCAGCTTCTGGATCGAGCCGATCTTGTCCTCGTAGACGAGGATCAGCGGCTTCTCGAACGCGACTTCCATCGCGTTGGGGTCGGTGACGAAGTGCGGCGAGATGAAGCCGCGGTCGAACTGCATGCCCTCGACGATCGTGACCTCGGTGTCGAGCGTCTTGCCTTCCTCGACCGTGATGACGCCGTCCTTGCCGACCTTGTCCATCGCGTCGCCGATGATCTTGCCGACGCGCGCGTCGTTGTTGGCCGAGATCGTGCCGACCTGACGCACCTCGTCGTTGCTCGTGACCTTCTTGGCGGCCTTGTCGAGCGCGGCGAGGACCGCATCGCGGCCGTCGGCGAGGCCGTTGACCAGGCGCGCGTGGCTCGCACCGGCGGTGATGGCGCGCAGGCCCTGCGTGAAGATCGCCTCGGTGAGCAGCGTCGCGGTCGTCGTGCCGTCGCCGGCGACGTCGCTGGTCTTGCTGGCGACTTCCTTGACGAGCTTGGCGCCGAGATCCTCGTAGGGATCGGTCAGCTGGACCTCTTCGGCGACCGTGACGCCGTCCTTGGTGACGGTCGGAGCGCCCCAGCCCTTGTCGAGCACCGCGTTGCGGCCGCGGGGGCCGAGCGTGCTGGTCACGGCCTTGGAGAGCTTCTCGACGCCGCGCCGGATGGCTTCGCGGGCTTCGGCTTCGAACACAATCTGCTTGGCTGCCATGGAGATCTTCTTCCGGGGGTGGAGGGGGAAGGTGTGCGGTGGGGGAGCGTGCCGGACGCGCGGGACGGGCTCGTCGAAGGCGACGAGATGCCCAGCGCGCGCCCTGAGGGCACGAACCGTGGCGCCCCACTACGCAAGAACGGTGCCGAAGGTCTTTCCGGGCCTTGCGGGGCGTCCACCGGGGTTTTGGGTAGTGCCGTTCTGCCTTTCTGGCAGCAGCCGGAGCGTCGATCGGCGGCGCCTGCCAAGCTGGCAGCGGCCCGACGCTCGCGTCCGCCGGGGCGCTCCGTAGCATCTGCACGCATGTTCTCGGCACCCGCGCTGCTCCCGTTCCTCGTCGTCGCCCTAGGCCTCGGGCTCGTGCCCGCCCAGCAGCCGCAGGTGCGCCCGCCCGAGGACCCGCAGGCCCCCGTGGCCCCGAGCTCGCTGCGCCTCGCGCTCGAGGCGCGCGACGGCAGCCTGCGCAGCCTCACGGCGAAGGAACTCGACTTCCCGTCGCTCGCGGCGGCCGGAGCGATCGCCCTGCGCATCGAAGCCGGTCCGGCGCTGCCGCCTCCGGGCGATCCGGCCGCGCGTGCGTTCCTCGGCTTGCACGGCGGCGACCGGCTCGTCGCGGCGGTGCGTGGGGGCGACGGCGATCGCCTCGATGTCGAGCTCGCGGGTTCGGTCGCGGTGCCGCTCGATGTGCTCGACCTCGTGTCGCTCGTGTTCCCCGCGCGCGGGGATGCGGCCGGCTTCGAGGCGCCCGCTTCCGGCGACCGGCTGTACTGGGTGCGGCCGACGGGCTTCGACAAGCTCGATGGAACGCTCGAAGGGTTCGCGGCGGACGGCATCGAGTTCGAGAGCGTGCTCGGGCGCCGCACATACCCGTGGGCCGAAGTCGCCGCGTTGTACGTCGAGCCGCTCGGTGCGCCGAAGCCCGCGGCCGGTGAGGACGGTGCGGCGTGTGTCGATCTCGCCGACGGCGGACGGTTGCATGCGCGCGTGGAGAAGCTCGGGCCCGACGGCGTCACGCTCGCGCTCGACAAGCGGCGCAAGCTCGTGTTGCCGCTCGCCGCCTTGCGCGAGCTCACGCTCGACGACGGCAGCGTGCGCTTCCTCTCGACGCTCGTGCCGAGCGAAGTGCGCGAAGGATATTTCGATGCCGACGGCGAAGCGCTCGGCCTCGACTGGCCGTTCCAGGCCGACCGCGCCGTCACCGGCGGACCGCTCGCGGCCGGCGGCCGACTTTGGGCGCGCGGGCTCGGCGTGCACGCACCGAGCAAGCTCACGTTTGCGCTCGACGGCTCGTGGAAGTCGCTGCGCGGCGCCGTCGCGATCGACGACTCGGTGCACCTGCTCGCCTACAAGGGCTCGGTCGAGTTCGCGCTGCATCTCGACGGCAAGGCCGAGCCCGCGTGGCGCTCGGGTCGCGTGCGCGGTGGGGATGCGCCGATCGCGTTGCCCGCGCTTGCGCTCGAAGGCGTGAAGCAGCTCGAGCTCGTGCTGTCGATGGACGAACGTTCGTTCGTCGCCGACCGCGCCGACTGGCTGCGGATGCTGCTAGTCCGCTGAGCGCGTCGGCGGGCGCACGGACGCGTCGAGGCTGCGGTAGTAGATGCCGCGGTCGCCGCCGGAGCGCTTCGCCGCACGCAG
This sequence comes from Planctomycetota bacterium, assembly GCA_026692705.1. Classification (GTDB taxonomy): domain Bacteria; phylum Planctomycetota; class UBA1135; order UBA1135; genus F1-120-MAGs118. The sequence continues at coordinate 8,674 of JAPLOE010000065.1, read as the reverse complement.
CGCATCCTCGGCGTGCTGGCGCAGTTCTTCGGCGCTCGCGAGATCGCGGCCATCGAAGGTCTCGAAGCCCAGGCTGGCGGTGACGCGCAGCGGCGGATTGCACGGGATTTGCTGCGTGGTCTCGGGGATCTGCTCGAGCAGGCGCTGCACGACCCGCGCCGCGTCGACCTTGCGCGTGTAGGGGAGCAGGACGCAGAACTCGTCGCCGCCCAGGCGTGCCGCGACGTCCTCGGTGCGCAGCGCGCGGCGGATCGTCGCGCCCACGCGCGCGATCACTTCGTCGCCGACGGTGTGGTCGTAGAGCTTGTTGACCTTGCCGAAGTCATCGAGGTCGATCAGCAGCAGGCCGAGGTCGAGGCGGTGGCGCTGCGCCGCGGAAAAAGCCTGTCGGAACTGGTCCTCGAAAGCCTGCGGCCGCAGCAGGTCCGTGCGGTCGTCGTGCGTCGCGCGGTGGCGCAGGTCGACGATCTCGGCCGCGGCGCGCGCGCGCTGCTCGAGCAGGTGCACCCGCAGCGCGAGCTCCGCGTCGCCGGCGTTGCGGTGCACGAAGTCGAGCGGGAACGTGAGCTCGCGGTGGGCGAGCACTTCGAGCTCCCGCTCGGGCGCCTCGTCGGGCACGATCACGAGCAGCGCACCGCCGGGCTGCAGCGCCAGCGCCTGCGCGAGGGCCGCGAACTCCGCCGCGCCGGCGTCCGCCAGCGGATCGACCACGAGCACCGTCGCCCCGCGCGAGGACACGCGCTCGAGCGTGCGCCGCAGGCTCGCGGAGACCTCGACCTCGAAGCCCGCTTCCGACAGCGTGCGCGCGCGCTCGACCATGCCCGCCCCGCGGTGGTCGCCGACCAGCACGTGCACCCCGCGCCGCAGCTCGACGGGGTCCCCGGCCGGTCGGGGAGACCGGAGCTCGACGCCCTGCGGCGCGGGCGGGCCCGTCGGCGCGTGCGCCGGAGCGGGGTCGGGAGCCTGCGGAAACGGACTCAAGGGGTGGCGGGGGAGCTCAGGGGGCCGGCGGCGCGGGGGCGGCTTCCGGAGGGGCGGAAACCTTGGGAAAGTATCCTCCGTCCGGGCGGTTTTAGGAAACCGCATTTCGGCCCGGTCGGCGCTCGAAGCGACGGAGGCCCTCGGACGGTGCGGGCGCCCGGCCCCTCTCCGGACGCCTCCCGCGGCTGCCGATTCTTCCGTTTCGGAGCCCCGGAGTCACGCCTGCAGTGCCCGGGAAGGCCCCTGGATGCCCGTTTGGGCCCCGACTATTCCCTCCCGCTCGCGCCCGTTCGCCGCTACACTCCTCGCCCTTCGTGCGTGGGATCGTCCCGCGCCGGAACGTCCCTCCAACCCGCGTCCTCACCTGTCCCCGGCCCACCGGAGGAGCTTCCAGTGTCGGAAGCCCCGCCGTCGGGATCCGCGTCCGCGCCGCACCTTCGCGTCCTGGACCTCGAGAGGCTCGCCCAGCTCGACTTCCTTCCTGCCTTTCGAGCAGTCCTTGCTCTCCATCCACATGGAAACCGCATCGGTTCAGCAACTCATCGAAGCAGGTGTGCACTTCGGATGCCGCGCGTCGCGGTGGAATCCGAAGATGGCGCCGTACATTTACGGCCGCCGCAACCTGATCCACATCATGGACCTCCGGGAGACCCTGCGCGGCCTCCTGCGAGCCCAGAACTTCCTCTACCACGTCTCCGCCGAAGGCTCCCAGATCCTCTGGTGCGGCACGAAGCGCCAGGTCAAGGGCGTCATCCATGACGCGGGCCAGCGCACCGGCATGCCGGTCGTGACCGAGCGCTGGATCGGCGGCACGCTGACAACTTCTCGGTGATCCGCAGCCGTCTCCGTCGCCTCGAGGAACTCGAGAAGATGGAGGAGTCGGGCACGATCGAGATCGAGTCCAAGAAGATGGCCTCGACGCTGCGCCGCGAGAAGAAGAAGATCGACCGCAACCTCGGCGGCATCCGCGAGATGTCGCAGATCCCCGGTGCGATGGTCGTGATCGACCCCGCGCGCGAGATCAACGCGATCAAGGAAGCGCGCCGCCTCGGCGTGCCCGTCGTCGGCATCCTCGACACGGACTGCGACCCGAGCGTGGTCGACATCGTGATCCCGGGCAACGACGACGCGCTCAAGAGCGTGCGCCTGCTCGTCGATCGCCTCGCGACCGCCGTCGAAGAAGGCAGCGCCAACCGTCGCGAGCAGGTCGCTGCCGCCGGTGGCGATCGTTCTTCCGACACGCCGGTCGGTGACGAGCCGCGCCCGACGCGCAACCAGCGCGCCCAGGACCTGCGCGCGCGCCGTGGCCCGTCGGCCGAAGCCGCTCCCGCCGCGCCCGCGGCCGAAGCGACGCCCGAAGCCGGCGCCTAGTCGCCAGCGGATTCGAATCGAACGGCGGGTGTCGCGAGCGCGGCACCCGCCCCGTACGCCGCGGGCCCACGCACGAGGATTCCTCGCGCGGCCCGCACGTTTCCCTCCAAGTCTTCGAGCGGCGCGAGTGTCGCCGCCCTCGGAGCCCGCGCCCCGGGCTCCCTCTCCAACCCCGGACTCCAGAGCCATGATCAGTGCGAAGATGGTGTCGGACCTGCGCGAGCGCACCGGCGCGGGCCTGATGGAATGCAAGCGCGCCCTCGAGGCCGCCAACGGCGACATCGAGGTCGCGATCGACAACCTGCGCAAGGCGGGCCTCAAGAACGCCGACAAGCGCGCGGGCCGCGCCGCCGGCGCCGGTCGCGTCGGCCAGCACCGCGCCGCGGACTCGCGCAGCGCGTCCTTCGTGCTGATGACGTGCGAGACGGACTTCGTCCCGCCGACCGACGACTTCATGGGCCTGCTCGCCAAGCTCACCAAGCTCGGCTTCGACCAGAAGGTCGCCAACTCGGCGACGCTGCTCGCGGCGACGCTCGATGGCCGTCCGGCGCTCGAGGCCGTCAAGGCGCTCTCGGGCAAGTGCGGCGAGAACTGCGAGGTTCCGCAGGCGCTCTACATGGCGAACGCGGCCGGCTACGTCGGCGGCTACATCCACTTCGACCAGAAGATCGGCGGCTTCGCCTCGATCACGACCGACGCCCCCGTCGAGAAGGTCAACGAGTTCCTCAACAAGCTCGGCCAGCACATCGTGTTCGCCCGGCCGATCGCCGTGCGCCGCGACCAGATCCCGGCCGACGTCGTCGAGCGCGAGCGCAAGGTCTACATGGAGAGCGAAGAAGTGCTCGCCAAGCCGGCCGAACGTCGCGAGGCGATCGTGCTGGGCAAGATCAACAAGTACTACGGCACGATCGCGCTCGAGGAGCAGCCCTGGTACCTCGACAACGCAATCACCGTGAAGAAGATGCTCGCCGACACCCTCGGTGCCGGCGCGAAGCTCGAGGCTTTCGCCCTGTTCGCGCTGGGCGCCTAGGCGAGGCCCGGCGTTGAGCTACCAGCGCATCCTCCTCAAGATCTCCGGCGAGGCCATGGCGGACCGTGCGTCCGGCCGTGGCCTCGACCCGGACGCCGTCCACGGCATTGCGCGCCAGATCGCGAACGTCTCGCGCCTGGGCGTCGAAATCGCGGTCGTCGTCGGCGGTGGCAACATCCTGCGTGGCGCCAAGGTCGCCGGGATGGGCACGCTGCGGGCGAGCGCCGACTACATGGGCATGCTCGGCACCGTGATCAACGGTCTCGCGCTGTCCGACGCGGTCGAGCAGGCCGGCGTCGAGACGCGCGTGATGACCGCGATCGAGATCGCCAAGGTCGCCGAGCCCTTCGTGCGGCGCCGCGCGCTCTCGCACCTCGCCAAGGACCGGCTCGTGATCCTCGCGGCCGGCACGGGCAACCCGTTCTTCTCGACCGACACCGCGGCCGCGCTGCGCGCGCGCGAGCTGGGCTGCGACGTGATGCTCAAGGGCACCAAGGTCGACGGCGTCTACACCGCCGACCCGATGGTCGACAAGTCCGCCCAGCGCCTTCCGACGCTCACGCACCAGGATTTCCTGCAGCGCCAGCTCAAGGTGCTCGACTCCACCGCCGTCAGCCTGTGCATGGAGTCGCGGCTCCCGATCGTCGTGTTCAACCTGTTCGAAGAAGGCAACATCGAGCGTGTCGTGCGCGGCGAGCCCGTCGGCACGACCATCCGGAGCGAAGCATGAGCGCACAGACCCAGCAGAAGATCGTCCAGGACGCGACCGCCGGCATGGAGAAGGCCCTGCACCACCTGCAGGACCTGCTCAAGGCCGTGCGCACCGGCCGCGCCAGCTCGGCCCTCGTCGACAACATCCGCGTCGACTACTACGGCTCGCTGACGCCGATCAACCAGCTCGCCGCGGTCTCGGTGCCCGAGCCGCGCCAGATCATGATCAAGCCCTTCGACGGCTCGATCCTGGCCGAGATCAACAAGGCGATCCTCAAGAGCGACCTCGGCATCACGCCGCAGTCCGACGGCAAGGTCCTGCGCCTGCAGATGCCGCCGCTGTCGGGCGAGCAGCGCCTCAAGTACGCCGCCAAGGTCAAGGAGATGTGCGAGGAAGGCCGCGTCTCGATGCGCAACGTGCGCCGCGACGCCAACAAGCACGCCGACGCCGAGAGCAAGGGCGGCGGCCTGACCGAGGACGAGCACAAGAAGACCCTCGAGCGCGTCCAGGACGCCCTCAAGGACTACGAGAAGAAGCTCGACGTCGTGCAGGCGAGCAAGGTCAAGGAAATCACCGAGGTCTAGGGCCCTCCCGGCCTCGGCGCGACGACCAGGGGCGCGTAGCTCAGTCGGTAGAGCAGCTGGCTTTTAACCAGCTGGTCGTAGGTTCGAGTCCTACCGCGCTCACCCCTCTTCCCCGCCCGCCGGGGGCTTGACCAAGAGCCCTCGCGCGCTATCCTCTCCGCCCTTCGATGTCCGTTCGCGGCCGTCGATGCCCTCATAGCTCAGTTGGTAGAGCAGCTGACTCTTAATCAGCGGGTCCAAGGTTCGAGCCCTTGTGAGGGCACCACTCAGCGGGCCGGCAGCGTTCTTCGCCGCCGGCCCGCAGCCTTTGGCGCAGCGTCTTTCCGGTAGCCGAGGTGCGGCACCGCGGCGCGCGCGAGAACGCGAGTGGGGTTGAGCAGCGGCGCGAGCAATGCCGGGTCCTTTCCACGTTCCGCGGCGATCACGGACTTTGCGATCGATTCGATCTCGACCGGATCCCCTGCCGGTCGCACGGGGGACCGGCGATACCCCCGCGTCCACTGGTACTCGACCTCCGCGAGCGCTGCCGCGACCTTCGCAGCCGCGGCGGCGAGCCCGGGCGTCGCCTGCGCGGTGGTCGGGGCGACCAAGGCCGCCGCACGCCTGTTCTTGAGGTTGTGGGAGACGATCCAGCCGTCCGGCACGTGCATGGACTCGACGAGATCGACACTGAGATTCTCGCCGCAGGTCTGCTCGAACCACGCGATGTGAAGCTCGGCCGCAACGCCGTCGAGCGGCGTGGAGAGCAGCGCCCCGACATCGTTCAGGCCTTGCTCCGCGGCGGCCATGGAGAGCCGCGCGAGGAGCTCCTGAAAGTCGTCGGTAGGCAGGACGAACTCCGTCTCGCACGAGAACCCCACGATCGAGCCGCGGGTTCCCGTCGCGTCGACGGAAGCGGCGAAAGCTCGCGCGCGTTCCAGCGGCACCGTCACACCCGCGCGAGTCTCGGTTCCTGGGAGCAGATCCGCTCGAGGTCGGCGATCGACTTCGGGACGGCGGAGGTGAGGATCTCGTGGCCGCTCGCAGTGATGAGGACGTCGTCCTCGATGCGGATGCCGATGCCGCGCCAGCGGGGCTCGACGGTGTCGTCGTCCTCGGCGATGTAGAGGCCGGGTTCGATGGTGAGGACCATGCCGGGCTCGAGGGTGCGCGACTCGCGTTCGACGACGTAGGCGCCGCAGTCGTGCACGTCGAGGCCGAGCCAGTGGCTCGTGCGGTGCATGTAGAAGCGGCGGTAGGTCTCCTTCTCGATCGCGACCTCGGGCGTGTCGCCCAGAAGGCCGAGGCGGCACAGGCCTTCGACGAGCGTGCGCAACGCGCGCTTGTGGACGGCGTCGAAGCGGGCGCCGGGGTGGGAGAGCGCGATGGCGTCGTGCTGGGCCTGCAGCACGACCTCGTAGAGCGCGCGCTGTTCGGCCGAGAACCTGCCGCCGACGGGGAAGGTGCGCGTGACGTCGCAGGCGTAGAAGTCGGCCTCGGCGCCGGCGTCGATCAGGAGCAGGTCGCCCGCGCGCAGCGGCTGGTCGTTCTCGACGTAGTGCAGGATGCAGGCGTTGGCGCCACCGGCGACGATGGAGCCGTAGGCCGGGGCCGTGGCGCCGCGGCGGCGGAACTCGTACTCGATCAGGGCCTCGATCTCGCCTTCGCCGACGCCGTCGCGCGCGGCCTTCATCGCGGCGATGTGGCCGGCGGCGGTGATCTCGGCGGCGCGGCGCATGAGGTCGAGCTCGTGCTCGTCCTTGAAGAGCCGCAGCTCGTGCAGGAGCGGCGCGGGGTCGAGCACTTCCTGCGGCACGGGCTCGGGCTGGCGCGCGAGCGCGCGCAGGCGCGAGAGCACGCCGAGCACGATGCGATCGCGGCTCTCGTCGGCACCGACGCGGTACACGAGCTTCGTGTGGCCCTTGAGCAGCTCGGCGAGCTTCTTGTCGAGCTCCGCGATCGGATAGGCCTCGTCGATGCCCAGATGTTCCGGCGCACGCTCGACACCCAGCCGCCGGCCGCTCCAGATCTCTGCGTCGCGGTTGCGCTCGCGCAGGAACAGCACGGTTTTCGCGGGTTTTTCGCCGCGCGCGGGCAACAGCAGCAAGGCCGACTCGGGCTCGCCGAAACCCGTCAGCCACCAGAAGTCGCTGTCGGGCCGGAAGCGGTACTCCGCGTCGTGGTTGCGCGTCTTCGGCGTGTTCGTGAACACCAGCGCGGCGGCTCCACGCGCCTCGAGGGCGGCGAGCGCGCGGGCGCGGTGCGCGGCGTACATCGGAGCGGGCTTCCTCATGGGCGAGAGCATAACGGCCGAGCCGTTTCCGTCGCCCCCGGCCGAGCTGGCCGGCGCGTTCAGTGGCTCGCGGCGTACTGCTCGAGCGCCGAAAGCGTGCAGCGCAGCTTGCGCGCACGTTCGAGCCCGTGCGCGAAGTCGAGCACGATGCCGCGCGGCTGGCCCGGCTCCGGCAGCGTCTGGTCGGAGAGCACCTTCGCGTCGCGGCCCGTCGCCGCCTGCAGCGCGCGCGCGAGCCCTGTGGCGCGCGGCTTGTTGACGTCGCCGCGCGCGACGACGACCTCGAAACCGTGCGCCTGCGCGCGCTCGTCGAGCTGCAACGGCGGCCGCGTCGGCCAGCGCACCTGCACCGGCTTGCAGCGCGCGTAGATCTCCATCTGCGGCACCTCGGGCGAGATCAGCACCTCGTGCGTGCCCGAGGCCTGCGGCTCGCGCTCCCAATCGACGTAGACGCTCGTGATCTCGAAGTCGAGCGGCTCCGGCATCACCACGAGCACGCGTGCGTCGCCGCCGGAGAGGTGGTGGAACTCGAGCTTGATGCCGTCGTATTCGACCGCGATGCGCACGTCGACGCGCGCGGGCCCGATCTTCGTGTCGCGCAGCCACAGCTCACGCTGCTCGAGTCGACCGAGGCCGAGGTCGCGGTCGAGCGGCGAGCGGTCGAGCGGCGGCAGCACGGGCGCGATCAGCGACTTGTCGGGCAGTTCGAGCGTCGGCTGGCCAAGCACGAGGTAGGGGAGCAGCGCGCGCATCCAGTCGGTGTGCTCACCGAGCGCCGCGAAGTGCTGCCAGGCGTCCTCGCCGCGGCCCTGCGAGATGGCGCTGAGCGCGAGCTCGGCCGAACGTGCCGGATCGGGCGGGGCGGCGTTGCGGGTCGCCTCGAGCGCCTTGGCCCAGCTCTCCCAGCCCTCGGTCGCGTCCCAGTGGCGCGGGTTCGCGGCCGACAGGCAGCCCTTGGGCAGCTCGCGCGCCGCCACGCCCTCGACGCGCCGCTCCCAGGCCACCGCGGCCGGGCCGGGCGGGAGCGTGACGTCGCCGGAGGCGAGGACGAGGAGGAGGGTGAACAAGCGGAGCGGAGTCGAGCAGACCCGCGGCGCCCGTGTCAACGCAGCGCAACGCGCGCGGTTCGGCCGAAAGGCGCGGCGGTAAGCAGTTTGCGAGCGCGTTGTCGCAGCGGGGTGCGCCAGTTGGTACACCTCGGACCCTGCGCGGGCTCGATCCAACGGCCGCGCGGCTCCCCGCCGTGATCGACAAAGACCTGCTAGCGATCCTCGCCTGCCCCGAAACGCACCAGAGCCTCGCCGAGGCCGACGCTGCGCTGCTCGCGCGCGTCAACGCGTGGATCGCGGGCGGCAAGGCGGCCAACAAGGGCGGGCGAGCGGTGACCGACAAGCTCGCGGCCGCGCTCGTGCGCGCCGACGGCAAGGTCGTGTATCCGGTGCGCGACGGGATCCCGGTGCTGCTCGTCGACGAAGGTCTCGTCCCCGGCGCCTGAGCGCGCCGCGAGCGAACGGGGGAGCGGCGAACGATGCTGCTGCGCCATGCGGAGCACCCGGGCCGCTCCGTGCGCCTCGCCTATTGCCTCAACCTGCATCCGGCGGACTCGCTCGGCGGCCTGTTCGACGGCCTGACGCGCTTCACCGATCCGCTGCGCCGTCGCCTCTCGCCGACGCGGCCCTTCGGCGTCGGTCTGTACCTGCCTGCGGCTCTCGCGCGCGAGCTCG
>JAPLOE010000064.1 GCA_026692705.1 Planctomycetota bacterium | reverse complement strand
GGATCTTGAGCTCGGCCTCGAGCGCGATGATCTTCTGCTCGAGCTTCTCGAAGGCCCAGGGGTTGCGGATCTTGGCCGGGTTCGAGGGCTTGGCGGGTTCGGCGGCGGCGGCGGCGGACTTGGCGGCGTTTTTCGCGAGTTTCTGGGCCTCGTCGCGGGCGGCGGAGGCCTGGGCGGCGCGCTCGAGCTTGATGCGGCGGTATTCGGAGTAGTTGCCGGTGTAGAGCGTCGCGGAGCCGTCCTCGACCTCGAGGATGTGCGTGCACAGGCCGTCGAGGAACTCGCGGTCGTGGCTCACGCACACGAGCGCGCCGTCGAAGGCGCCGAGCATCTCCTCGAGCGACGTGCGCGCCGCGAGGTCGAGGTGGTTGGTCGGTTCGTCCATCGCGAGCCACGAGATCGGCGTCGCGAGCAGCTTGGCGAGGCACAGGCGCGCGCGCTCGCCGCCCGACAGGTTGCGCACGGGCTTCTCGACTTCCTGCCCGCGGAACAGGAAGCGTGCGAGGTGCGAGCGCGCCTCGAGGTCGGTCCACTCGGGCTTGATGCGGCGCAGCTCGGCCATCCCGTCGTTGTCGGGCCGGAGCTCGCTCGTGTCCTGGTCGTAGTACCCGCAGGTCGCCTTGTGGCCGAAGCTGATCTCGCCCGCGAGCGGCGTCGAGCGGCCGGCGAGCAGCTTGAGCAGCGTGGTCTTGCCGGCGCCGTTGGGGCCGACGATGCCCAGGCGCTGGCCGCGGCCCAGGCGCAGCTCGAGATTGCGGAACAGCTTGCGCTCGCCGTAACCACCCGCGAGGCCCCGCGTCTCGAGCACCATCTCGCCGCCCCGTTCCGCGCGCGGCGGCGGGATCGCGGGCTTGCGCACGTCGCCGTAGGGCGCGTTCAGGCGCACGAGGTTCTCGAGCTTTTTCTGCCGGCCCTTGGCCTCGGCCGTGCGCTGCGAGCCCATGTGGCGGCGGATGAACTCCTCTTCCTTGCGGATGAAGTCCTGCTGGATGTCGAACGCGCGCTGCTCGCTCTCGAAGCGCTCGGCCTTGAGCTCGAGGTACTTCGGGTAGTTGCCCGCGTAGGACTTCAGGCCGCCGCGCTCGAGGTCGAGCATGCGCGAGACCGAGTTGGCGAGCAGGCGGCGGTCGTGGCTGACGATCAGCACGGCGCTCTTGAGGCTCACGAGCCAGCTTTCGATCCACTCGATGCCGCGCAGGTCGAGGTGGTTGGTCGGTTCGTCGAGCAGGAGCAGGTCGTGGCCGGCGACGAGCTCGCGCGCGAGCGCCGTGCGGCTCTTCTCGCCACCCGACAGCGTCGAGGCCTCGCGCGTCCAGAAGCTCTCCGGCAGGCCGATGCCGTCGAGCACCGCTCCGACCACGTGCGACAGGTCCCAGCCGCCGAGGCGCTCGAGGCGGTGGTGCAGGTCATCCTGGCGCTTGACGAGCCGGTCGAGCTCGACGCCTTCGACCTCGCCCATCGTCATGTGGATGCGCTCGAGCTCGGCCTCGATCGCGCGCGCCTCCTCGAGGCCGCTCTCGACGTACTCGCGCACCGTCTGACCCGCGACGAAGCGCGGGATCTGCGGCACGTGGCCCAGGCGCGAGCCCTTGGCGAGCGTGACGCTGCCGCCGTCGGGGCGCTCGAGGCCCTCGATGATGCGCAGCAGCGTGCTCTTGCCGCCGCCGTTGCGACCGACCATGCCGACCTTTTCGCCGGGATCGATCTGGAACGTGACTCCGCGCAGCACGTCCTGCGCGCCGTAGTGCTTCCGCAGGTCGTCGACGATCAGGAGGCTCACGAGGGCAAAGAGAGTATCCGCTGCGGCGCGGGCGGCAAGTCGCGCGTGCGCAGAGCCTCACTTCTTCGCGAGCCAGGCCACGAAAGCGGCCTCGAGATCCTTGTCCGGAGCGTCGCTCGCGCCGATCGAGCGTCGCGTGACGGTGGGGCAGAGCTCGTACAGCGGGTTGCGCGCCATCCCGGGCTGCCACGGGATCTGCTTGAGCTCGCGGCAGAGCTCGTTGAGCAGCGAGTCGTCGCGGCCGGAATTGAGCGAGAGCCAGTGCACGAAGCCCGCGCACCAGGCGCGATACAGCTCGGCGAAGCCCTTCTTCGCGCCCGAGCCGCCGGCCACGACGGCCCCGGGAATCGCGGCCTTCTCGCCGAGCAGCGTCGCGGGAATGCGCGCCACGAACTCGGCCTTGTCGAGGTCGAACACCTTCAGGCCCTCGGCGTCGACGGCCGCGCGCAGCGGCGCCTCGAACCACGTCGCGGACGCGCCGCCGCGGTAGGGGCTCTTGTGGCGCGTCACCCACAGCAGGATCTCGAGCAGCGAGCCGGTGCCGAGCGTCGGGGTCGTCGACTGCACGTCCGCGTGGCCCGTGCAGATCGTCTCGTCGCTGCCGCACACCGCGATCGTGTCGCACAGCGCGAGCCCTTCGCCCCACCAGCCGGGCGCGGCGGGCGTGCAATAGGTCGAGAGCATGTGCGCCGAGGCGTGCACGTTGTTCTGACGCAGCTCGATCTCGTCGAGGTCGCGATCCTTGAGCGGGTGCGCGCGCTCGCCGTCGCCGATGCCGGTCAGCGCGAGCACCATCAAGCCGGGCACGAGCTGTGCCGAACTTCCGCGGCGCTGGAACTCGATGCACAGGCTCGCGGTGAGCTCCTTGTCGATCTCCGCCGCCGCGCCGAGGAGTCCGAGGTACTGCGCGCGCGTCGGCGCGACGACCATCGTGACCGCGAACGTGCGCTCGTCGAGCAGGCGCCGAAAGAAGTGGCGCTCGAGCACCTCGACCGCGGCCTTCACCTCGGGCGTGACCTCGGGCACGACGTTGCCGCGGAACGCCGCGGTCCAGCGTTCCAGCACGGGAATCGCGTCGTGGGCCTTCGCGAGATCGCTCGAGGGGCTCGCCACGCGATCGAGCCACGCTTCCTCGAGCTTGACGAGATCCTGCGCGAGCTGCGCGAAGTCCTTCACCGGCGGGCCGGAGCGCGACGCGAGCTTCTCGCCGTGGAGCACCCGCTCGGGGATCCACAGCTCGAACGCGCCCAGTCGCACGCGCGTGTGCAGCGCCGCGAGCCGCCGCTGCACGTCGTCGGTCTTCGGCGCGTCTTTCGGCCGCCGCTGGTCGACCTGCACGAGCAGCTCGTGCCCCGCTTTCTCGAAGGGCAACGGCGGCGCCTGCACGGGCGCGAACGCGAGACCGAGCGAGGCGAGCAGGGCGAGGAACGGTGCGGACGAACCCATGGAAGCGGGGCCGGACTCGGGAGCTAGCGCAACGGGCTCGCGCGGTAACAGCGCGCCGCGCGCCTCATTTCGCCTCGCCTTCGGCCGCCGCCGGCGTCGTCAGCGCCTCGCGGATCTTGTGGACGCCGTGCCAGGCCCGGTTGCGCAGCGATTCGTCCTCGTGGGCGAGCTGGCCGGCGCCGGGAGGAAACTGCAGTTCTTCGGCCGGGAAATAGGAGGAACGCAGCTTCTTGTCGAGCGCGTTGAAGAAGCGCGTGGTCTTGCTCTTCTCCTCGAGGCCGCTGCCGCAGCCCACGTGGACGGGCACCTTGATCTGGCGCATCTCGGCGGCGACGGTGACGCCTTCGAGGCATTCCGTCGGCGAGTAGGCGAGCACGCCGTCGACCGCGGCCGGATTGCGCGCGGCGAAAGCGAGCGCGAGCGTCGCTCCCGTGCCGCTGCCGAGCAGCAGGATCTTGCCGTCGGGACGCAGCTCCTTGGCCCACTCGACCGCCGTCGCGACGTCGTCGAGCGCTTCGGTGAGCGTCGCCGGCTTGCCCGCGGCCTTCTCGAAGGCCGCCGCCGTCGCGTTCACCACGCCGCCCGCTTCCTTGCCGACGCGCAGGTCGACCGCGAGCACCGGACAGCCGTACTGGATGAACTCCTCCGAGATCTTCTTGAACTCGCCGCGCGAGCCCGCGGCGTCGTGCAGGCACACGACCGTCGGCCCGCGCAGCACGCCGCGTGCCTTGGTGTAGTCGGCGCTGAGCTCGACGCCCTTGCCCGCGCGCGTCACGGTCTCGACGATCGGCAGCAGCTTCTTCGGCGCCGCGGGCGCCGGCGTTCCACCTTGGCCCGGCGCGGGCTCCTGCGCGGCGTTGGGGCAGAGCACGAGAGCGAGGACGGCGAGCGCGGCAAGGTTCGGCATGGCGGAGTTCCGATCGCGGCGGGGGAGCGTCCCGCGCGCGCGAGCAAGGTACCATCCGCGCTCCCCAGCGAAAGGCGAGCGATGGCGACCCTGTTCACCAAGATCATCCGCGGCGAGATTCCCGGCCGTTTCGTGCACCGCGACGAGCACTGCGTCGCGTTCCTGACTGTCGCGCCGATCCGGCCGGGCCACACGCTCGTCGTGCCGATCCGCGAAGTGGACCACTGGATCGATCTGGGGCCCGAGCTCACCGCGCACCTCTTCACGGTGGGGCAGCGCATCTCGCGCGGCATCCAGAAGGGCTTTGGTTGCCGCAAGGTGGGGCTCTCGATCATCGGCCTCGAGGTGCCGCACTGCCATTTGCACCTCTTGCCGCTCGATCACCCCGACGACATGGACTTCAAGCGCCAGCAGCAGGGCCTGCCCGCCGACGTGCTCGACGCGCACGCGGAAACGCTGCGTCAGGCGCTCGCAAGCCTGGGCTGATCCAGCCGGAGAACAAGGCAGCCCCCGCGATCGTTGCGGATCGCGGGGGCTGCGTCGGTTGCGGGGAGCCCTGTCTCAGTCGCAGACCGTGAACTGCAACCCGTTCGAGAGTCCCGTCGAGAACGAGCTCGCCGGGTCCCGCATCCACCACTGCGCGTACAGCGTGTGGCCCGGCACGAGGCCGTTCGCGTTCATGTACGCGGTCGAGAAGTTGAACGCGTAGCTGCCCGTGCACGAGTTGCCGGTGGCCGCGCCGCCGCTCGAGCTCGCCGACGTGCGCACGCTGGGGCTGTTCACGCACTTGGTGCCACCCTGGAAGGGTGTCGCCGAGGGCGAGAAGCTCCAGTACAGGAGGCCGTTCTTCTGGTTGAGCACGTTCGTGCACGTCACCGTGAAGTTGCCGGCCGACTTGTCGGGCTGCACGCCGTTGGTGCCGATCGACGGGACGCAGCCGAGCGAGTTGGTCTTGGCCGTGCAGTAGGTCGAGACCGAGTTCGAGTTGGCGTAGACGGGGCCGAAATGGGCCGTGAAACCCATGTTTCCGGCGTTGTCACGGGCACGCAGGTGGAACCAGCGCGGGCTCGCGCTCGAGCCGATGTTCTGCACGAGGCTCGACACGACCCCGATGTTCGCCGTGCCCGAGGGAATCGTCGACGGCGACGAGTCCCACAGACCGACGTAACCCGCGAGGCCCGAGTGCACGTCGACCGCCGGCGTCCACTGCAGCGACACGACCGTGTTGCAGTTGGTGACGCCCGTCTGGTGGCTCGACGAGGTGATCGGACCCGGAGTGCCGGGCGCGACCGCGTCGATCAGGTACGGCGGGCTCCAGGCGTAACCCTGCGCCGAGGAGTTGCCGGCGTAGTCGACCGGACGCAGCGAGAGGTAGATCGCGGCTGCGCTGTTCGGCACGTTGAACGTCCCCGCCGTGATCGGTCCGAGGTTGATCGTGTGACCCGGGTCGAGCGGAATGCCGTTCGAGGAGATCAGCGCCGCATAGCCCGCGAGCCCCGAGACGTTGTCGGGGTTCTGCACCCACGTGAAGTCGATCGACTGGTCGTTCGACCACACGAGCTGCGTGTGCGACGTCGACGAGATCGACGGGTGCGGCGGCGGCGTGCCGTCGACCGTGATGTTGACCGAGTCCCACTGCCAGCTCGTGTTGTCGAGGTCGAGGTAGGACCCGAAGTTCTTGACGCCTTCCGTGGCCCAGCTCGTGCGCCAGAACACGGTGCGCGAGCTGCCCGGCGGCAGGTCGCCGACCATCACCTTGCGGCCCGCGGCCGGGTTGTCCATGTGGTCGGCGTAGGGGCCATCGAACAGCTGGCCCTGCGCGTTCACGAGCGTGTCACCGCTCGAGAGCGTCTCGAACGAGGCGCCCGACGCGAGGCCGTGCGCGTTGCTCACCGTCGCGAACACGTCGACGAGCTGGTTGGGCTGCAGGTAGGTCGCATTCGTCCACACGTCGAGCGTGGGCTGCGCCGAGGCAGTCTCGAGCTCGTAGGTGATCGTCACGCTGGCCTTGACCGTGCTCAGGAAGTTCACGACCTGCGGCCACGCCTTCCAGCGCCACGTGCCAGCGACCGGGTTGTCGATGGTGCGGATCTCGGTGTTGTCGATCGAGCTCTGGTGCGCGGACCATTCGCCGGAGTTGCCGCTGGGGTTGATGCCGCCCGACGGGTCATCGATCCACAGGTCCCAGTTGTTGATCAGCGCTTGCGACGCGCCGGCGGAAGCCTCGGGCTCGACGTAGTTCAGGCAGACCGTGATGCGCTTGCAGTTGGCGGGAACACCGAAGTCGCCGAAGGTCCAGCCACCGGCCCAGGTCGCGTTGAAGGTCCAGTTGTTGATCCAGAACTCCGAGCTGCCGAGCAGCGCCTTGTTCGCGGAGACCTTGCCGGCGCCGTAGGTGTCGAGCACCGCATCCGTCGGGCTGGTGAGCGCGACGCCGCCCTTCGACTCGGCGCTCGACATCAGCGTCGACATCACCGCGGCCGGCCAGTAGCGCATCCACGAGAACGTGTCGGTGATCTGCGCCGCGAGGCCCGCGACGTGCGGCGTCGCCATGCTCGTGCCGGCCATCGCCTTGTAGCCGTTCGACGAGTTCGCGTCGATCGACGTGATCAGGTCGCCGGGAGCCACGACGTTCGGCTTCCAGCGCCCGTCACCGCACGGGCCGCGGCTGGAGTCGAAGGCGATCGTGTTGGGGAAGCCGTAGTTCGCGTAGAAGTCGATCACGTTGCCGACCGTGAGCGCGTTCTTGGCCGTGCCCTGCTGCACGATCGTCATCGCGCCCGAGCCCTGGTTGCCGGCGGCGAACAGGTACAGCTGGTCGTAGTTCCAGACCTCGAAGTCGACGGCGCGCGCGTTCGCCTCGGAGCCGATCCAGCCCGTGCCGGTCGTGCCCCAGGAGTTCGTGGAGAGCGCGGGCTTCGACGTGTTGCCGAAGCCGTCCCACAGGCTCGTGCGGTTGACCGAGAAGATCGTCGAGTTGGCGGTGCCGGAGAAGTTGCAGCCGTTGTCGAAGATGCGCGAGACGTAGGCGCGGGTCGCGCTGCCGCCGCGGGCGAGGCCCGGCGCGGCGCCCTTGAGGCTCGACCAGAAGCTGTTCGCGCCGTTGCCGAGCACCGTGCCCATCACGTGCGTGCCGTGCTCGCAACCATCCATCCACGGGCCCGTCGTGCCGGTGAAGTCCCAGCCGAAGCCGGCGATCCCGAAGCCAGAGTGCGCGGCGTCGATGCCGCTGTCGGCCTGCGCGATCGAGTTGACGCCGCTCGCGTTGCCGGGGAACTGCGCGCGCGACTGGTCGAGGCCCACCATCGGCATCGACTCGTCGTGCATCAGCTTGGCGGGGAGGTCGGGCTCGACGAACTGCACGCGGTCGAGCGCGATCAGGTCGGCGACTTGCGCGGGCAGCGCGCGGACGCGGAAGGCCTTGAGCTCGCGCACGTACTCGACGACCTCGATCCCCAGCGCCTCGATGGCCTGCTGCGCCGGGCCGTTGCTCTGCCAACGACGCGGCAGCACGCTCTCGTCCTCGATCAGGCGCACGGCGCCCGCGTCGGTGACCGAGGCCGTCGCGGCCGGGGTGGAGGTGGAATCGGCGCCGAGGTCGCTGTCGTACAGGTCGACGTACAGCGCGACGCGCCCGTCGTCACCCGGCGTCGCGAGCTCGAGCTGCGGGTGGAGCTTCTGCGACGCGCGCGGCTGGCCGATCCAGCGCACGAAGTCGAGCGCCGCGAGCTCGTCGAGCCGGTCGACGGGCAGCGCGACCTTGAGGCAGTAGTGCGGGTGGAACTGCAGCAGGCGGCAGCCCAGCGACTCGAGCACGGCACCGCGCTCGGGCGTCATGCGCTTGGAGAACATCACGAAGCCGTAGGTCTCGCCGCGGCCGGCGACCTGCGCCTCGAGCGCGCTCGCGACGAGTTCGGGATCGAGCCGCTCGTTCGCGGGCGGGTAGTAGCTGCCCCCGGCGAAACCGAGGAAGAACGGATCGCGCGTCTCGCGCGCCACGACGCTGTCGCCGTGCTCGCCCGCGACGACCTCGACCGTCTCCGGCCGCGGCACCTCGTCGCCCACGTCGGCCGGGGCGAAGGTCGGATCGGGCATCCGGCGCTGCATCGAGGCCGGCGCGGGCTCCTGCGGCGCCGGCAG
>JAPLOE010000063.1 GCA_026692705.1 Planctomycetota bacterium | reverse complement strand
CTCAAGGTCAAGGCCGACTGGCTGCGCAGCTCGATGGACGGCGCGCTGCGCGCGAACGACGCGCTCGCGACGACCTGCGCGCACGACATCCCCCACTACGTGATCAAGATCGGCGACTTCTCGGTCGACCCGCGCTACGTCACGCGCGAGCGCACGAACCGCCGCACGGGCAAGGTCGAGGAGACGCAGGAGCTCGACGGCTGGGAGCTGTCGATGGACGACAACGAGATCTCGTTCGTCGGCGGCCTCGGCCTCCCGCTGCCGCGCATCGCGATGCCGACCGGCCCGAACTTCGAGATCGACGGCGACGCGCTCTCCGTCGGCGGCTGGCGCCTGCCGTCCTTCGGCAGCGACTCGAAGCTCGGCACGTTCATCTCGGCCAACTTCAACGTCGACGTCGCGTGGATCGGCGAGGGCCTGTACTGGTTCCTGCGCCAGTTCGCGGGCCCCGACCTCGACCTGCCCAAGCTCGACGGCCGCACCAGCACGCACGTCGACCTCACGAGCCGCGGCATCGTCGTCGGCGTCGAGAGCGAGCTGCGCGGCGCCGATCGCTACCGCTGGCTCGTCAACCTCGACAACGTCTGGGACACCGGCCGCGACCGGGGCCTCGTGCGCGTCGATCGCTCCGATCGCGAGGACCTGCGAACGTGGTTGCACTCGCGCGGCCGCTACACGCTCGGGCCGACGGAGTGGATCGACGCCGTCGTCACGCTGCAGTCCGACCCGGGCGTGCAGGCCGAGTTCTTCGAGAGCAACTACCTCTCGTTCGAGGAGCGCGAGAACTTCCTCTACTGGCGACGCGTCGAGAACAACGAGTTCTTGAGCGCGACGGCCGAGGCGCGCCTGGAGGACTACCGCACCGAGGTCGTCGACCAGCCGTCGGTGTCGTGGGTGCTCGGCCGCGAGGAACTCGGCCACGTCGGCGGGCTCGCGCTCGTGCGCACCTCGAACTTCAACTTCGACCACTACGCGCGCTTCGTCGGCGACCCGCGCTATGAAGGGCCTTTCGCCGACGGTCTCGGTGACCGCGACGTCTCGCGCTTCGACACCGACCACCGGCTCGAGCTGCCGTGGACGCCGGGCGTCGCGGGCCTGCGCGTGACGCCGTACCTCGAGCTGCGCGGCACCGGCTGGAGCGACAACGTCGCCAACGACGCGGTGGCTGCGCGCGGAGCGCTGATCGCGGGCCTGCAGGCGACGACCTCGCTGTGGCGCGTGTTCTCCAACGGCTCGCGCCATGTGCTGATGCCGTCGGTGGCGCTGCACGGCGACGTGGTGTCGGACGAGACGGGCTTCCCGGTCGTGCAGTTCGATGCGCTCGACCGCTCGGTGAAGGGGCGCTACGTCGACTTCAGCCTGCGCTCGCGCTGGGAGAGCCGCGAGCTGCTCAGCGACCTCGACATCGAGGTCACGCAGAGCTGGGCGGACGAGGTCGGCCCGAACCTTCCCGAGGGCTGGCTGCCGCTCGCCGCGCGCGCCAACTGGCTCTCGAACCTCTCCGGCATTCCCTTCGGCATCTCGCACGACGCGCGTTACGACACCGACAGCGGCGACACCGACTACTCGCGCACGTTCTTCGGCTTCGAGCCCTACGACAGCCTCGACATCGAGATGGGCTACCACACCGGGCGCGACCTGTTCGGCGCCAAGCTCTACGAGGCCTTCACGCTCGGCGCCCGCTACCGCTTCTCGGCCAAGTGGGAGCTCGAGGGCCGCCAGACGTTCAGCGTCGGAGGCGGGCGCGATCGCCTCGGCTACTCGACCACGCTGCGCCGCTTCGGGCACGACTTCGTGTTCGAGATCGACAACTCCTACGTCGCGGGCGAAGGCGCGGGCAGCCTGCGCTTCAACATCACCCCGAACTTCGTCTGGCGCCGCAACGACACGAGCCAGATCGACCGCTGGCGCTCGCAGCGGCGCTAGGCCCGCCCCACGGCGGCTGCGGACGCCGGGCGGCCCGCGGGAAGCGGTGACTGCGGAGCGCGCGTGGCGTGGCTAGAATGGGCGCGCCTTGGAATTCTTCGGACTCTCCCCGATCGAGATTCTCGTGATCATCGTGGTCGCGATCGTCGTCTTCGGCCAGCGCCTGCCGCAGGTCGCGGGCGAGACGGCGGCAACGCTGCAGCGCTTCAAGCGCTCGCTCACCGACCTGCGCCGCGAGACCGGCATCGATCAGGAGATCTACAAGGCCAAGCGCGAGTTCGAGGAGGCGCAGCGTCAGGCGCGCGCGGTCGATCCGCGCATGGAACTGTCGCGCGAGGCGGCGGCGGCCAAGGCACAGGCGGCGGCGCTCGCGCGCGAGGCTTCGCTGCGCAGCGAGCCGAGCGGGGCGACGCAGGTCAGCGCCGCGACCGAGCTCGAGCCTACGCCGCGTCCTGACTCGATCCCGTCTGGTCCGGGTCGTCCAGGTCCGGGTTCTGCAGGAACGAATCCGGCGGCAGCAGCTGGGAATCCCCCGGCATCTGCTCCGGGTTCTCCGGATCGAGGTTGAACAGCACGGCGGCGTCGCCGGCGTCGAAGATCTTGTTCCAGTCGCCGCCGCCCTCGGCCGCGGTCGGCGCGGCGAGATGCTCTGCCAGCCAGCGGTTGTTGGTCTCGACGGAGCCGACGACGGGCATCACCTGCAGGTCCGTGCTCAGCGCGAGCTGCGCGAGCACGTCCGCTGGAACGAGCGCCGGCATGCAGACCGTGAGCAGCCGCTTGTGGCGCGAGAGCGGCACGAGGCGGTGCGTGCGCAGGAACTCCTGATCGAGGCCCTCGAGCGCGTCCTTCGACGGCTGGTAGAGGTCGACGGGCAGGAACGGCAGCCCGAAGAGGTCACACACGACGCGCGACAGCTCCCAGTCACCGATCAACCCCTCGCCCACGAGCAGCTCGGGGAACGGGATCGGCCCGGACAGGCTCGACTGCAGCGCGAGCTTGAGCCGCTGGGGCTCGACGAGGCCGCGCTGGCCGAGGATCTCGGCGAGGCTCGTGTAGTCGAGGCGATAGCTGTGTTTCACGTCGGGGGGACCGGCTGTGGTGCTCGCGGACTATCGGACGCCGCGCGCGAGCGGCCTGAAGGGTGGAACGCTTTTCCACCTGCCGGAACGTCCCCGGCTCCCGGATGTGGGACCGCAGACGGTTCGGGGCCCCCGCCGCAACGCGCCGGGAGCCCCTTGGAAGTCGCTTTCGGCCGTCCCGCCGTTGATCAGACGTCGAGGTTGGTGACCTCGAGCGCGTACCGCTCGATGTACTGGCGCCGCGCCTCGACCTGGTTCGACATCAGCACCGTGAACACGGCGTCGGCCGCGAACTCGTCCTCGAGCCGCACGCGGTACATGCGTCGCCGCGTGGGGTCCATGGTCGACTCCCACAGCTGCTCGGGGTTCATCTCGCCCAGACCCTTGTAGCGCTGCACGTCGATGTCGCCTTCGGCGCTCTTGCGGATCGAGCGCGAGAGCTCGACCACGTTCGCGCAGGCGGTCGTCGACTTGGTGCGGTTGAGCTCGAGCACGCCGCCCTTCAGCGTCAGGCCACGCGCGGCCAGCTCCGCGAGCGCCGTCGACACGTCGTCGGTGTGCGGGAAGCGCGAGGCGAGCACGTTGGCGTCGTCGCGCGCGACCTTGCTGTCGGGGCCGTCGAAGATCGCGAGGCCGCCGCGCTGGCCGAGCTCCTGCAGCGCGAGGAAGTCGTGCTGCTTCTCGTCGGACTCGAAGAAGTGGTCGCGACCGCCGACGTGCACCCAGTGGCTCGCCACGCGCGTGCCGTCCCAGGTCTCGACCAGCGCATCGGCCGGGACGCGCGTCCACACCGGGATCGCGCGCTCGAGCGCTTCCTCGAGGCGCCGCAGGTCGTCGAGCAGCTCGCTCAGCGCGGCGCCCTTCCACTCGCGGCCCGTCGTCACGTCGCGAATCGCCATCGACTCGACGGCGAGGTCGACCAGCGCGCGGCGCAGCTCGGCATCGGTCGCGAGGTAGCGCTCCGAGCCCTTGGCCTTCACCTTGTAGAGCGGCGGCTGCGCGATGTAGAGCATGCCCGCCTCGATCAGCGGCCGCATGTGGCGGAAGAAGAACGTGAGCAGCAGCGTGCGGATGTGGGAGCCGTCCACATCGGCGTCGGTCATGATGATCGTCTTGCCGTAGCGCACCTTCTCGAGCGTGAACTCCTCGGCGATGCCGCAGCCGAGCGCGGAGATGATCGTCTGGATTTCCGAGTGCGCGAGCATCTTGTCGAGCCGCGCCTTCTCCACGTTCAGGATCTTGCCCTTGAGCGGCAGGATGGCCTGGAAGCGCCGGTCGCGGCCTTCCTTGGCCGAGCCACCTGCCGAGTCACCTTCGACGAGGTACAGCTCGCTCTCGGTCTTGTCGTCGCTCTGGCAGTCGGCCAGCTTGCCCGGCAGGTTGCCGCTGGCGAGCGCCGACTTGCGCCGCACGAGGTCGCGCGCGCGCCGCGCCGCTTCGCGCGCCGCCTGCGCGTTGATCGCCTTGGAGATGATCGCCTTCGCCGTCGCGGGGTGTTCCTCGAGGTAGCGCGCGAACACCTCGCCCACGATCGAGTTGATGACGCCCTCGACCTCGCGGTTGCCGAGCTTGTCCTTCGTCTGGCCCTCGAACTGCGGGTCGGGCACGAAGGTCGAGATGATCGCCGTCAGGCCTTCGCGGAAGTCGTCGCCGGTGAGCTGGATCTTGTCGGCGTCCTTGATCAGCTTCTCCTGCTTCGCGTACGCGTTGAGCGTGCGCGTCAGCGCGGTGCGGAAGCCGGAGAGGTGCGTGCCGCCGCCGGGCGTCTTGATGTTGTTGACGAACGTGAAGATGCTGTCGAGGTTGTAGGCGTCCGTGTACTGGAGCGCGATCTCGGCGCGGTACTCGACGCCCGGGTTCTCCTCGGTCGTGCCGGTGCGATCGAAATGGATCACGTCGGCGTGCAGGGCTTCCTTGTTCGTGTTGATGTGCGCGACGAAGTCGCGGATGCCGCCGGGGAACGAGAAGTGCTCGCGCCGTCCGGTGCGCTGGTCGTGCAGCGTGATCGACAGGCCGCGCGAGCCCATCAGGTAGGCCGTCTCGCGCAGGCGGTTGGAGATCGTCTCGTAGTCGAACTCGATCGTGCGGAAGATCTTCGCGTCGGGCTTGAACACGACCTGCGTGCCGCGCCGCGGCGAGCTGCCCTGCTCCTGCAGCGGCGCCTGCGCCTTGCCGCGGTGGAAGCGCATCCAGTTCTTCTTGCCGTCGCGCTCCACGGTGACCTCGAGCCACTCGCTCAGCGCGTTGACGCACGACACGCCGACGCCGTGCAGGCCGCCCGACACCTTGTAGGCGCCGTGGTCGAACTTGCCGCCGGCGTGCAGCTTGGTGAGCACGAGCTCGACCGACGAGATGCCGTAGGGCTGCTTGATCTCGGTCGGGATGCCGCGGCCGTCGTCGGTCACCGACAGCGAGCCGTCGGTGCGGATCTCGACCTCGATGTTGCGGCACGGGCCGTTGAGCGCCTCGTCGACGGAGTTGTCGACCACCTCCCAGATCAGGTGGTGCAGGCCGCGCACGTCGGTGTCCCCGATGTACATCGCGGGACGCATGCGCACGGCCTCGAGACCCTCGAGGACCGTGATGGAAGCTGCGCCGTATTCGGCGGGAGTCGTCGTGTCGGTCATGTGGAGCGTTCGAGTCGGAAGACGACCTTGCGGATCCGTTCGGATCCCAGCCGTCGGTTGGCCTTGAGGCGGTATTGCTCGCCAGTGAAGGAGCTGAGCTCCTGGAAGTGAGCCGCGGACTGCACCGTGACCTCGAGCACGCCCTCGTGGAACGCCACGGGGCGCGCGCGGGCCGCCAGCACGATGCCCAGCGAGTCGCGCCAGGCCTTGAAGATGGCGACGTCGCGCAGCTGCGAGCGCAGGCCGGAGTCCTGCAGGAAGCGCTTCATCGCCACCTGCATCGACGTCATGCCGCCGCGGCGGCGCTCGGTATCTGCGCGCTTGTCGGGCACTAGGCGTCGATCGTGATCGGCATCACGATGTAGATGTAGTTCTCGCCGAGCAGGAACTTGCCGGGCGAGGTCTTCTCGTTGAACTCGAGCTTGACGATGCCGCTCTCGCTGTTCTTGAGACCGTCGACGACGTAGTCGGGATTGAACGCGATCTCCGCGTCGGTGCCCTTGTACTCGACCTGCAGGAAGGCGTGCGCCTCGCCGCGGCCGGCAGAGTGGCCCGACAGCTCGAGGCGACCGGGGGAGAGCGAGAAGCGCACCGCGCGCGCCTCGTCACCGGTGACGTTGGCGACGAGCCGGATCTTGCGCTCGAGCAGCGAGGCGTCGGCCTCGCAGTAGTTCTTCGACTCGGCC
Source organism: Planctomycetota bacterium (assembly GCA_026692705.1). GTDB lineage: Bacteria > Planctomycetota > UBA1135 > UBA1135 > F1-120-MAGs118. The sequence continues at coordinate 9,293 of JAPLOE010000063.1, read as the reverse complement.
GGGATCACCGCGGCGTAGCGCGGGAACTCGCCCTCGAGGAGGCGCGCGAAGACCTCGGCGTTGCGCGTCTTCACGCCGACCTGCGCCTCGGTGAAGGTCAGCTTGACCTGGTCGAGCGGGTCGCTCATCACGCGCGAGAAGAGCTGCGTGCCGCGCGTGGGAACGATCGAGGCCTTCTGGGGCTTGGTGCCGCTGGCGGTGTCCATCGGCGCGTGGGCGAGCGCCAGACGGCGTCCGTCGGTCGCGACCATCTTCAGCAGCCCGTCGCCGATCTCGACCAGCACGCCGTGCATCGCGTAGCGGCCCTGCTCGCGCGCCGCCGCGAAGGCGGTCTTGTTGACGAGCGAAGTGAACGTGCCGGCCTGCAGCGAGAACGCGCCTGCGTCGTCGAAGGGCGCGACGACCGGGAACTCGTCCGCGTCGGCGGTGACGAGCTCGGCCGAGTCCTCGCCGCTCTTGATGACGCAGTTCTGCTCGCGCGTGTCGAGCTCGACCGTCTCGCCGGCGAAGTCGCGCACGAAGTCGTGCAGCACGCGCGCGGACACGACCACGGTGCCGGCCTCGATGACCTTGACCTGTTCGGTGATGCGGAAGCGCAGCGAGACGTCGAGGTCGGTGCCGACGAGTTCCAGCATGTCGCCCGAGGCGATCAGGCACACGTTCGTGAGCACGGCCTTGGGGCTCTTGCTCGGGATGACGCTGTTGGCGAGAGCGAGACCCTCGCGAAGCTTCTCGCGGGCACAGAGGACCTTCATGGAGCGGATCTTTGGGCTGGAGGTGCGGTCGAGAGGGAAGAGGGTTATCCCCTCTCTCCATCTAGTTCTTGATTCATCATCATCTTAACGAGCCGCGAGGCTGTGCAGAACCTTGGGCTCGGGTCTCCCAAGTACTTTTCCGGTCGGGACTTGGGACGCGCGGGGTGCGGGTCTTCGAGCCTTGGCAAGCGTGGATGAACCGTGGGTTTGTGGGGAGCTTCTCGACAGCCCTGCACGGGCAGAACTTGTGGAGTTCCCAAGTGCCCGATTGCTCCTCAATCCGTCCCCGTCCGGCACCCGCCAGCTCCACGGCTCCTCCAGAGCTTGCTGACAGGTTCTCCCACGCTTTTCGGGCGTCGCGGAGCTCCGCGAGCGCCTGTGAAGCCCTGAAAAAGTCAATCGCCGCGGGAGCCAGCGAGGCTCCAGCGGCGATCGGACCCGAGTTGCAGCGCACCGGACGACTAGCGCCGCAACTGGCTCAGCAACCCCTGGACCGAGGCGCGGAACCGGTCGTCGGACTTCATCTGCTTCTCGATCTGCTCGACCGCGTACAGCACGGTCGTGTGGTCGCGGCCTCCGAAGAAGCCGCCGATCTCCTCGAGCGAGTGGCGCGTGATCGTGCGCGCGAGGTACATGCCGATCTGGCGCGGGTGCGCGATGGCCTTCGTGCGGCGGCGCGACTGCAGCTCGGTGACCTTGAGCTGGAAGTGCGACGTGATCAGGCGCAGCACGTCGTCCATCGACGGCTGGCCCTTGGGCGAGACGAAGATGTCGCGCAGCACGTGGCGCGCGAGATCGGGCGTGACGTCGAGGTTGTTGAGGCTCGCGTAGCCCAGCAGGCGGTTCACGGCGCCCTCGAGCTCGCGGATGTTCGAGTCGATGTGCTCGGCCACGAGCTGCGCCACGCTGTCGGGCAGCTCCTTCCCGCGCTCGCGGCTCTTGCGCTTGAGGATCGCCATGCGCGTCTCGTAGCAGGGCTTCTCGATCTCCGTGACGAGGCCCCACTTGAAGCGCGAAACCAGGCGATCCTGCAGCGTCGGGATCTCCTTGGGCGGCGAGTCCGAGGACAGCACGATCTGCTTCGACGCGTTGTAGAGCGTGTTGAACGTGTGGAAGAACTCCTCCTGCGTGCGCTCCTTGTTGGCGAGCAGGTGGATGTCGTCCACGACGAGCACGTCGACGTTGCGGTACTTGTTGCGGAACTTCTGCAGGTCGCCGTTCTCGAGCGCGCTGATGAAGTGGTTGATGAACGTCTCGCAGGACAGGTACAGGATCCGGGTCTGCGGGTCGCGCTCGAGCAGCGAGTAGCACAGCGACTGCAGGAGGTGCGTCTTGCCGAGGCCGACCGAGCCGTGCAGGAAGAACGGGTTGTAGGACTTGCCCGGCGACTCGGAGACGCCGACCGCGGCCGCGTAGGCGAAGCGGTTGCACGGGCCGACGACGAAGTTGTCGAAGCGGTAGTGCGGGTTGAGCGCGACGTCGGAGCTCCACAGCAGGCCCGACTCGGGCGCGTTGCCGCGGGGCTCGCGCGGGGCGCGCTGGTGCACGCCGTTGGTCGCGGGGGCGGCGACCGGCATCGGCGCCGCCGGCTCGTCGGGGCTGCGCGGACGGGCCTGGGCGCTCAGCTCGGGATCGATGTCGATCACGATCGGCCAGCCTTGGCCGAAGACCGCGCGCGTGGCCTGCTCGAGCGCGTTCATGTAGTTGCTGCGGAGCCAGTCGGCGGCGAAACCGTTCTGCACGACGATGTGCACGCCCTCGGGGCCGAAGCTCCGCAGGCCGGCGCGCCGGAACCAGGTTTCGAACTGCTCGCGGCGGATCGACTTGCGCAGGGCGGCCTGGATCTGCTCCCAGGCGCCGGAGAGGTCGCCGCCGGTCGGGGTCGGGAATCCGGAGCCCACGAACATGGGCTCGGGCGCCTCCCGGACTGCTTCGAGGGCCGCATCCTCCGTCGGAGGAGACGACTGCGAGGCGCTGTCCAGGCTCGGGTCTTGGTCAGGGCGCATGGGGTGGACGGGAGTTCGGGGGCCGACTTCGGGAGAGTCGCCGCGCTCGGGGGCTAGAGAGGCGCGCCGCAATGCACGACCGCAGGGAGGTCAAGAGTCGTCGAGAGGGTGGCTCTCGTGGCTCTATCTTCCAAGCAGAGCCCTTGGATACGTTCCTGCTGGCCGAGCGCTTCCGGAGGGTGGCCGGAGCTGCGCAGGGGGGCCGGGAACGGGTCGGAGGGGGGCATCGAGGGCTGGGAGAAGATCGCGAACGCGAAGGCGCATTCGACGGCGACGGGCCGACGCTGTCAATCTCCGTGGGCCGTTCTCTCTACCAATCGCTCACAAGCCTGTTGGAGAGTCACGCTTTACGCGCGGCTCTCCCAGAGTTGTCCACAGGCTCTCCACCGTCTTGCGGACCGTCTCTGCACCAAAATCCCGAGGTAAAGACAGCCTCAAGGCCGCGCGCGCGACCGTTTCGTCGTGTCCGAGCGCGAGCAACACGTGGCTCGGCTCGAGCGAGCCGCTCGCGCACGCCGAACCCGCACTGCAGGCCAGCCCGGCCAGATCGAGCCGCATCACGAGCACCTTGCCATCGACTCCGGGGGCGTGCAGGTTGAGCGTGCCCGGCAGCCGGCGCGGGTGCTCGAGGGGCAATCCGACCAACTGGATGGGGCCCAACTGCTTCACAAGTTCTCCCCACAGCTGGCGCGTGCCTTCGGTCAGCCGCCGCGCGTGCTCTTCCTGCTCGCACACCGCGAGCTCGACCGCCAGCGCCGCCGCGACCGCTCCCGCGACGTTCTCCGTCCCCGGACGCAGGCCGTGTTCCTGCTCGCCACCGAAACACAGCGGCCGGAGCGCGACTCCGCGCCTGCGGTAGAGCAGCCCGATCCCGACCGGAGCGCCGACCTTGTGGAGGCTGAAGCTCGCGAGGTCGGCCCCCCACTCGGCCAGACGGACCGGGATGCGGCCGAGCGCCTGCACCGCGTCGACGTGGAGCAGCGGCCGCCGTGGCGCGCGCTCGAGGGCCGCGCGCAGCTCGGCGAAGGGCGCGCACGTGCCGATCTCGTTGTTGGCCGCCATCACGGCGAGGAGCGCGTGGGTTCGCTCGGCGAGCGCGCTTTCGACGGCCGCCAGCTCGACCGTGCCCGTCCTGTCGACCGGCAGCAGCGTGAGCGGCCGTCCCTCGCGCTCGAGCTCGCGTGCAGGCCCGAGCACCGACGAGTGTTCCGTCGCGGACACCGCGAGCCCCTCCCCCACCGGCCGCGCGCGCAGCGCACCGAGCACGGCGAGGTTGTTCGACTCCGTGCCGCCGGAGGTGAAGACGACTTCCTCCTCGTGGATCGCGAGCGCCGCCGCGATGCGCTCGCGCGCCTCGTCGAGCAGGTGCCGCGCCTCGCGGCCCTGCCTGTGAAGGCTCGACGGATTGCCGCGCACGCGCTCGAGCGCCGCGAGGAACGCCTCGCGCACCTCAGGGCGCAGCGGAGCCGTCGCGTTCGAGTCGAGGTAGAGGCTCACGGCAGTTCACGCACCGCAGGCGCGGGTCAGTTCGGCCGGCCGAGCACGCGCGCGTAGATCGCCTCGTACAGGCGCACGACGCGCTCGCGCGTGAAACGATCGAGCGCCGCCTGGCGCGCCGCGGCGCCCATCAGCTTCGCGCGCTCGGGATCGAAGAGCAGCGCGGAGAGGTTGTCCGCGTAACCGTCCATGTCCTCTGCCGGCGCGAGCAGGCCCGTGCGGCCGTGCTCGACCACTTCGCTGACGCCGCCGACATCCGTCGCGACGACCGGGGTGCCGCAGGACATCGCCTCGAGCGCCGACAGGCCGAAGGACTCCGACGAGCTCGACAGCGCGAACACGCAGGCCGGCGCGAGCAGCTCGGGCAGCACGTCGCGTTCGCCGAGGAACAGCACGTGCTTCTCGATGCCGAGCTCGTGCGCCACGCGGCGGCATTCCTGCTGGTCGGGACCGTCGCCGACGAGCACCAGCGTCGCGTTGCGCCCGCGCAGCGAGCGCGCGAAGGCCTTCACGAGCCACGGCACGCGCTTGACCGGCCGGAAGTTGCTCACGTGCACCGCGGTCGGGCCGTCGGTGCGGCGGCAGGCGCTGCGGCCGGTGCCCGCGTTCGGCGAGAACCACTCGGTGTCGACGAAGTTGTGCACGACGTCGATCGGGCACGGACCGCTCGTCGCGAAGCAGAAGCGCTGGCGTGTCTCGCGCGCGAGCCACTCCGAGACCGTCGTCACGGCGTCGCTCGCGGAGATCACGAACTGCGTGAGCGGCGCGTAGGACGGATCGTTGCCGATCAGCGTGATGTCCGTGCCGTGCAGCGTCGTGACGAGCTTCGGCGCCGGGCGATCCTTGTCGGCCTGCGCAGCGGCGCGCGCCAGGAACGCCGACACCGCGTGCGGCAACGCGTAGTGCGCGTGCAGGATGTCGAGGCCCGTCGCGCGGTGCACGTTCAGGATCGAGGACGTGATCGCGAGATCGTGCGGCGTCGAGTGGAACAGCGGATAGGGCACGCCCTGCGCGCGGTGCATCTGCACGAGGCCGGGCGAGCGCGCGAGGCGCGGCGGAACCTCGTGGCTGAAGAGGTGCACGTCGTGGCCCGCATCGGCGAGCGACAGCGCGAGCTCGCTCGCGACGACACCCGAACCGCCGTAGGTCGGATGGCACAGGATGCCGATGCGCAGCGGAGCGGCCACGGCTAGTCGTCCGTCGCGCTCTCGAGCAGCTCCGCATCCGGCGGCAGCTCGGGCAACTCGGGCATTTCCTCGATCGCCACCGGCGCCGCCTTCGGCATCAGCTCGACGATCGCGAGCGCGGGTTCACGCTGGACGGTCGGCTCGAGCTTCGTGGTCTCGGCCGGTCGCGTCGCACTCGCGACGACAGGAGGTTCCGTCGGAGCCGGCGCAGCTTCTTCGTCGCTGGCCGCGGCACGCTTGCGCGGCGGCGGCGGACGGCGCTTGGTCACGGGCGCGACTTCGACGACGGCCTCGCGCTTGCGTGCCGCGAGCTCGGGATCGCGCTCGGCTTCCATCGCGAGCACTTCGGTCGCGACCTGCTCGTAGTCGCTCGCTCCCGACGAGTCGGGCGCGTACTCGAAGATCGTCTTGCCGTAGCTCGGCGCCTCGGCGAGCTTCACATTCTTCGCGACGGGTCGCGAGAACACCTTGCCCGGGAAGTAGGAGCGCAACTCCGCGACGACCTCGCGCGCGAGCTTGGTGCGGAAGTCGTAGAGGCACGGCAGGAAGCCCGTGATCTCCAGGCGCGGGTTGAGGCGCCGGCGCAGCAGGTTCACGACGTCGACGAGCTTCGTCATGCCCTGCAGCGCGAAGAACTCCGTCTGCACGGCGATCACGGCTTCGTGTGCGGCGACGAGGCCGTTGACCGAGAGCAGGCCGAGGCTCGGCGGGCAATCGAGCAGCACGTAGTCGGCCGGAGCCTCGCCGTGCTTCTCGCGGTGCTCCTTCTCCCACGTGTCGATCGCGTCGCGCAGGATCAGCTCGCGCCCGAAGGCGTTGGCGAGCTCGAGCTCGGCGCCCGACAGGTCGATGTTCGACGGCAGCAGGCGCAGTCCGGGCGTGCGGCTGTCGCGCAACGCGGCGCCCAGGGCCGTGTTGCCGAGCAGCACCGAGTAGGCCGAGGGCTCGCCGCTTCCGATCTGCACGTCGAGGTGCAGCGAGAGGTTCGCCTGCGGATCGAGGTCGACCAGCACGACGCGCCGCCCCGCGCGCGCGAGCGCGGCGCCGAGGTTGACGGTGGACGTCGTCTTGCCGACTCCACCTTTCTGGTTGATCAGGGCGATGCGCCGCATGGAAGCCGCATTCTAGCGTCGTCGCGCTCGCATTAGAGCAGCCGGAGCGGATCGTTGACGGGCAAGGGGCCGAGCGCGAGCAGCGGTTCGCCGACTCTGCCGCCGATGCGCTCGCCGTAGAAGCGCGCACGCGTCTCCATGCGCGAGAGGATGTCGGCGCCGAACAGGAAGTGCTGGCCGCGGTCGGTCGCGCTCGCGGGCTGGAGCTGGCTCGCGTAGCAGCGCACGAGCTCGACCTTGCGCTGCCAGACGGGCTCGATGTCGACGACTAGCGTCGGCTCGAACGGGACGTGGCCCATGAAGTGGTAGAGGCGCCGCGGCCGGCGCGCGGGCGGGCCGCCGTCGAGCTGCGCCAGTCGCGCGAGGCCGCTCAGATACCAAGCCCGAGCCCATCTCGCCGCGCGTCGCATCCACGATGCCGACCTTCAGTCCGGCGTCGACCATCCGCAGCATCGTCCCGCCGACGCAGATCTCCGCATCGTCGGGATGCGCCGCGATCACGAGCACATCGAGCTTCATCCTTGGGTTTCCTGCGGCGCGTCGCCGAAGCGCGCGATCATGTGGCCGTGTGCGATCGGGGTCATCGGCTCGAGCAGCATCTCGATCCAGTCCGTTCCGTGGCGCGCGACGAAGGGCAGCGCTCCGAGCACGCGCTCCTGCAGCTCCCCACGCGGCGTCAGTGAGTTCGTCACGCGACGCACGAGGCGGCGCCCGCGGCCCGAGCGGTTGGCGTGCACACGTTCCGCGCGTTCGCAGATCTTCTCGACCATTGCACGGATCTGGTCGCCGGTGCGCGGCAGGTTGGCCCCGAGCCCCTTGTCGAGTTCGCTGAGCGTGGCCTTGCGGGCGGAGAGCTCGCGGTCGGCGCGGCGCGCGATCTCGCGCAGCTCCTCGATCACAGGCGGCGGCGGTTCCTCGGGTACGTCGGCAAGTCCTTCGCCGCGCGTCGCGATGGCGTGCGCGATCGGGAGCCCGAGCTGCGTGGCGGCGTCGGCCGTCTCGGGCTCCACGAGCGTGCACGACCAGCGCGGCACCGCGGCCGTGTGCGGCAATTCGAGCGCGTCGCGCAGCGGACCGAGCTGCGCGAGGTAATTGAGCTCGCCCCAGCCGCCGACATAGGCGACGACGGGCAGCACGGTGTCCTGCACGAGCGGTCGCAGCAGCGCGCCCGGTGACCATTCGAGCGGGCGTTGCACGATCTCCGCCGCAAGCTCCGCAGCCGTCCGCGAACCTTCTTCGTCGTCGTAGCGGAAGCCATCGCCGCCCAGGCGCAGCGCGTTGCGGCCGCGCTCGTCGACGTGGTACACGAGCGCCGCCGTCGCCGATTCGATCGCGGGCTTCGCACCGATCTCCGTGAGTGCACGTTCGCCCGCAGCAAGCTCGCTGGCGAGCGGCGCAGTCACGATGCGCGCGAGCGCGCGCGAAAGGGATTCGCGAATCCAGTCGGGCTCGAGCACGACGAGGCCGAGCGGACCGAGCAGTTCATTGAGCACGCGCGTGAAAGAGGTCGCGAACGTCTCGCCATCGCGCGGCAGGAACAACTCGATCGCCGCTTCGCCGTGCGGCTCGCGGCCGAGCAGCTGGCGCAACGACTCGCGCACGGCGCCCATGCGCTGCTTGTCCTCGCGCAACACGATGCGCGAGACCGGCTGGCGTCCAGAGGACAGGGCGGCCAGGCCGAGGCGCTGCAGGTCGAGGTTCTCGTTGAGGATCCACGAGTGGTGGACTTCGGCGACGTCGTGGTCGTCCGCGTGGTTCCAGAAGATCGGAACGACAGGGCGCTCCCATGCGACCGAGAGCGAGCGCGCGAGACGGATCGCGTGCAGCGCCTTGTAGAGCGAATAGAGCGGGCCGCCGAGCAGGCCTGGCTGTTGGCCGGTTACGACGCAGCAGGCTTCGGGCAGCGCGAGTTGGCGAACGCTGTCGAGCACGGCGACGGGAGGTTGCGTCGGCGCGAGGCCGCGCTCGATCGCGGTGGCGAGCTCGACACGTTCTTCCGGCAGCCAGTGATCCGCGCGCGGGGCGATCTCGTCGAGCGACGTCGGCACTCGGAAGCCCGGCACGCGCCGCGCGAAGCTCGCGAACGGCGGCAGGCTGAGCTCGCCGGGAGCGAGGAACTCGGTCGAGATCGACGTCATGTTCAGCAGGCGGCGGAGAGCGCGCTGGAGAGTTCGTCGATCATGTTGGAGAGCGCGTCGCGCGTCGCATCCTTCCACGGCTTGCCTTGGTGCGCCTTCTCGCGCCACGCGAACGTGATGCCGCGCGAGGAGTTGACGAGCGCGCCGCAGGGCGCGCCGGCTTGCGTGCGACCGAACGCGCCGACGACGTCGCGAGCGCTCGCTCCCTGCGCGCCGTAGCCCGGAAGCAGCAGTGGCGTGCGCGGCATGCGTTCGCGGAAATCGCGCAGTTCGCTGCCGTGCGTCGCGCCGACGACGGCGCCGACGCTCGACCAACCGCTCGCGCCGACGAGCCGACTCCCCCACTGCGTCACCTTGTCCGCGACGATGTGCGAGAGCTCAGGTTGGCCGTGGCGCTGGAAGTCGGCGCTGCCCTTGTTCGAGGTGCGAACGAGGATGTAGAGGCCCGTGCCCGTTCGCGCGCAGGTGTCGAGGAACGGCTCGATCGAGTCGCTGCCGAGGAACGGGTTGAGCGTGACGGCGTCGCACAACGAGTCGCGGTCGTCCGCCGACGTACCTTCGAGGAATGCTGTTGCGTAGGCTGCGGCTGTCGTGGAGA
>JAPLOE010000062.1 GCA_026692705.1 Planctomycetota bacterium | reverse complement strand
TCGGTCGTGTCGGTGTTGTGGACCGTGAGCTCGAGCGCGAGCTCGTCCCCGGCGTCGACGGAGAGTTCCGCGCGGAAGCGGTGCGGCCACAGCGCGCGTGTCGTCTCGTCGTCGCGCAGCTCGAGCCGCGCGCGCAGGCCGTTCGCATGCTCCTCACGCTCGAGCACGCGCCACTCGACACGCCGCGCGAAGCCGTGCGCGCCGCGGCCGAGCTGGAGCGGATCGTCGCCAAACCACGGGAAAATCAGCGGGATTCCGCCGCGGATCGCCTGGCCGCGCTCGAAGCGCGAGCGCGACGAGAGGAACAATCCGTCGCGCCAGCGTGCGAGGTGCGCACCCTGCGTGCAGAGTTCGGTCGTGTCCGTGCGAAGCCAGTCGAGGGCCATGGCGGCTCAACTTGTACCGCGAAGCTCAGCGGAAGCGCACGAGCATCGGCAGGTGATCCGAGCCGACGTCGGGCAGCAGGCGCGCGTCGAGCGGCTCGAGGCCCCGCGCCCAGACGTGGTCGATGCGCACGATCGGAGGCAGCGGAAGCGCGCGGTAGCGCAAGAAGACCGGGAAACTGAGCCCGAGGCCGGCGCCAACGTGCTCGAAGGCCTCGTGGAAGCCGGCGTCACGCAGGCTCGCGACCACGGGCGTGCGCGTGCCGACGTTGAAGTCGCCGGCGACGAGCGTCGGCACTTCGGTCGGGAGCGAGCGCGCGAGATCGTCGATGTGCTCGCAGCCTTCGGCCCAGGTTCCGAGCACCGCGATCTGCATGCGCGAGTGCACGTCGACGAGCCGAACTTCGCCGCGCGGCGCGAGCAGCACGGCGTCGAGCACCGTCGCGCCGTCGGCGAGCTCCACGAAGTGCACGTCGCGCAGCGGGAAGCGCGCAAGCAGGCCCTTGCCCGGAATTCCGCGGGGAAACAGCGCGCGGTGAGCGAACGGCAGGTCGTCGCAGGCCTCGATGGCAGCCGCCTGGCGCGCCGAGAGCTCCTGCAGGAACACGACGTCGGCATCGAACGTGCGCAGCGCGTCGCGCAGCTGCTCACCCGTCGCACGACCGGCGCCGGCGTTGAGCGTGACGAGGCGCAGCTCGCCTTCGACGCGCTCCGGCTCCGCCGCGAAGCCACGCCGCAGCTGCGGCAGGAACATCACGAGCCACGCGCAGGCCCACGACGCATGCAACACGGCGCGAGCGCGCGATCGACGCACGCACGCGGCGACGAGACCCGCGGTCGCGCCGAGCCAGCCGATTTCCGCGAAATTCAGCGGAAAACCGAGGGGCCACGTCCACGCACCGACGAAGGACGTCGTGAGCATGGCCAGCAACGTGAGCGCTCCGAAGACGTCGAGCGCGAGGCTCGCGCTCCGGAGCGCATGGACAACGACAGGCCGCACGGAAGTGGGGCGCGAGCCGTGGAGACCGCTCAGAGACCGTGAAGATATTCACGGGCTCGACGTCCGGCGCCGCCAGGCGACGGCGCAACAAGCATCCTGAGAGCTCGCAAACTCATTTCTTCACGAGCTCTCAGCTCTCGTCGGGCTCGTCCGCCTCAGGTTCGTCCGGCTCGGGCGCCTCGGGCACGGCCTCGTCGGTCGCTTCGACGCCTTCGCCGCCCTCGGGCTGCCGCACCACTCGACGTTGCACCGTCGCCTGGTACTGCGTGAGGTCCTCGGCGCTGACGAGCTCGATGCCGACCAGCCGGTCGCCCTCCTTGAGGTTCACGAGGCGCACGCCCTGCGTATTGCGGCCCATCGGTCGCATCTCGGCCACGGGCGAGCGCACGATCATGCCCGACTCGGTGATGAACATCACTTCGTCGTCCTCGCGGCAGAGCACGGTGCCGATCACCTGACCGTTGCGGCCTTCGGTGCGGATGTTGATGACGCCCTGACCCCCACGACCCTTGATCGGGTAGTCCTCGATCGGCGTGCGCTTGCCGAAGCCGTTCTCGCAGGCCGACAGCAGGAACGTGTCGGGCACGGCGACCTTCATGTCGACGACCTTGTCCTCGTCGAGCAGCCGGATGCCGCGCACGCCGTAGCTCGTGCGGCCCATCGAGCGCACGACTTCCTGGTCGAAGCGGATCGCCTGGCCGTTCGCGCTCGCGATCGTGATCGTGTCGCCGGCCTTGCACAGGCCGACCGCGACGACCTCGTCGCCGTCCTCGAGCAGGATGGCGCGGATGCCGCCCTTCTTCGGGCGCGAGTAGGCCTCGAGCACCGTCTTCTTGACCGTGCCGCGGCGCGTGGCGAAGAACACCGAGTGTTCCTTGTCGAAATCGACGACACGCAGCACGTTGGTGATGCGCTCGCCTTCCTGCAGTTCGATCAGGTTCGAGAGCGCGCGGCCGGCGCTGGTGCGGTTGGCCTCGGGCAGGTTGTAGACCTTGAGCCAGTAGACCTGCCCGCGGTTGGAGAAGCACAGCACGTGGTCGTGCGTGCCCGCGACGAACAGCGACTGGACGACGTCGCCTTCCTTCGTCTCCGAGCCGATGATCCCGCGGCCGCCGCGGCCCTGCGTGCGGTAGTCGTCGAGCGGCGTGCGCTTGACGTAGCCGTCGCGCGAGAACGTGACGACCATCATCTCCTCGGTGATCAGCTCCTCGATGTCGAAGGAGCCGTCGATCTCCTCCGGGCTGATCTCGGTGCGGCGGTCGTCGCCGTACTTCTGGTCGAGCTCGTCGAGGTCGGCCTTGATGATCGCCACGACGCGTTCGTCGCGCGCGAGGATGTCCTTCAAGTCGGCGATCTCGGCGAGCAGCGCGTTGAACTCCTCCTCGAGCTTCTCGCGTTCGAGGCCGGTCAGGCGCGCGAGGCGCATGTCGACGATCGCCTGCGACTGGCGCACGCTCAGCGCGAAGCGCTGCTGCAGGCCCTGCTTCGCCTCCTCCGGCGTCGCGCTCGCGCGGATGATGCGGATCACCTCGTCGATGTTGTCGACGGCGATGCGCAGGCCCTCGACGATGTGCTTGCGCTCTTCCGCCTTCTCGAGCAGGAACTGCGTGCGGCGGCGGATGACTTCCTTGCGGTGCGCGACGTAACTGTCGAGCAATCCGCGCAGGTTGAGCGTGCGCGGCTGCCCGCGATCGATCACGAGGTTGATGATCGACTGCGTCGACTGCAGCGGCGTGTACTGGAAGAGCTGGTTGACGATGACCTGCGGGTCTTCGCCCTTCTTCAGGTCGATCGAGAGCCGGATGCCCGAGCGGTCCGAGAAGTCCTGGACGTTCGAGATGCCGGTGATCCGGTCGTCGTTCACGACCTCGACGATCTTCTCGATGATCGCTTCCTTGCGGACCTGGAAGGGAATCTCGGTGAAGACGATCGACGAGCGGTTCTTGTTCTCGACGACGTGGTACTTGCCGCGCACGCGGCAGATGCCGCGGCCCGTCGCGTAGGCCTGCAGGATGCCGCGCCGGCCCATCACGATGCCGCCGGTCGGGAAGTCGGGGCCCTTCACGACCTCGCACAGCTCGCCGATCGTGATCTCGGGGCGCTCGAGCACGAGGCGCAGCGCCGCGACGACCTCGCGCAGGTTGTGCGGCAGGAGGCTCGTCGCCATGCCGACCGCGATGCCGTCGGAGCCGTTGCACAGCAGGTTCGGGAAGCGCCCGGGGAGCACCACCGGCTCGGTGCGCGTCTCGTCGTAGTTCGGCTGGCGGTTGACCGTCTCCTTGTCGAGATCGGCCATCATCTCGACCGTCACCCCGGTCATGCGCGCTTCCGTGTAACGCATGGCCGCCGGCGAGTCGCCGTCGATATTGCCGAAGTTGCCCTGGCCGTCGATCAGCGGATAGCGCGTGCTGAAGGACTGCGCGAGGCGCACGAGCGTCGGGTAGATCACCGACTCGCCGTGCGGGTGGTAGTTGCCCGACGTGTCGCCGGCGATCTTCGCGCACTTGCGGTACTTGGCGCGGGGACCGAGGTTCAGGTCGTCCATCGCCACGAGGATGCGGCGCTGGCTGGGCTTGAGGCCGTCGCGGACGTCGGGCAGGGCGCGAGCGTGGATGACCGAGAGCGCGTAGGTCAGGTACGACTCGCGCATCTCGCGCTCGATGTGGCGGTCCTCGATGCGGCCGTCGGACGCGGAAGGCGGGGGGAGTTCGGTCGTCGTCATTTCGAGGCGCGAGTCGCGGCCTTGTCGTTCGAGCAGAACCCGCCGGAAAACGGCCCTTGGGTGGGCTCCGGCGGGGCGCGGGATTATCGAGGAAATGGGGCCGGGATTCCAGCGCGGAGAGGCCCCGGCGAGGGCGTAGGAACGGGCTTTTTCTCCTGCAGTGGGCGGCGCGTGCCGATGGCGGGGCGCGCGCGGGCGCGGCACACTTGGGGAGCATGGCCAATCCCACTGAAATCCCCGCTCTCGGGCAGGCGCTCGGTCGACTTCCGACGGGCCTCCACATCGTCACGGCCGCCACCGGCGGCGCGCCGTCGGGTTTCGTCGGTTCGTTCGTGATGCAAATGGGCCTCGTGCCGCCGGTCGTCGCCGTCGCGATCGGCCGGGACCGCCCCCATCTCGCCGCGATCCGCTCCGCCGGTCATTTCGGCGTCTCGATCCTCGCCAAGGGCTCCAACGACCTGATGGGGCGCTTCTTCCGCAAGCACGAGCCGGGCAGCGGGCCGTTCGACGGCCTCACGCTCGAGCACGGCGCCAAGGGCACTCCGGTGCTCGCCGACGCGCTCGCGTGGCTCGAATGCCGCGTGACGGGCGAGCACACCCTCGGCGATCACGTCGTCGTGTTCGGCGAAGTGATCGACGGCCGCCAGTGCCGCGAGGGCGAGCCCGCGGTCCACCTGCGCAAGAACGGGCTGGGGTACTAGGGCGCGCGATGGCGGCGCAGGCCGAGCCGCGGCGCCTGGGAGCCAGTCTCGCGCTCGTGGCGCTGTTCGCCGCAAGTGCGACGCTCGCCACGCTCGCGCTGCGGCGCCTGTTGCCGGGCGGCGGAGCGGCGGAGCTCGTCGACGCGAAGCTCGCGCGTTTCAGCGAACGCAAGGACGAGCTGACGGTCGTGTTCCTCGGTTCGAGCCGCGTGCACCGCGGTTTCGTGCCGCAAGTGTTCGACGCGCGCACGGCGGCGGCGGGAGTCGCGACGCGTTCGTTCAACCTCGGCGCGCCGGGCTCGCGCGCGTTCGAGGTCGAGGACCTGCTCGCGCGCCTCGTCGATCTCGCGCCGGCGCAACTCGATTACGTGTTCGTCGATCCGGAAGGTGTGGCGCTGCTGCGCGACGAGCGCAACGAGCTCGCGCGGCAGGTGATCGAGTGGCACGACCCGGACGCGACGCTGCGGCTGTCGCGCTGGATCGTCGGCTCGGGATTGCGAGGCATGGCGCTCGCGCAGGCGCTCACTCCGCACTGGCGCTCGTGCGCCTACAACGTCTCGAACATCGGGCGTTCGCAGTTATGGGTCGATCTTGCGCTCGGGCGGCCGCGCACGCCGGAGCTCGAGCGGGAGCTCGTCGGGCCCGCGCTCGACGGATATGCGCCGCTGGGTGACGAGAATTCGGAGCTCGGGAGGCGCGGCCAACGCTTCCAGAAGCGCCGCGAGGCCTATCTCGAGAAGCTCGAGGAGTTCAGGCGCCTCGAGGCCAAGCCGGGCCCGGCGGATCCGTTCGCGCTCGAGCTCTACGGCGAGATTCGCACGCGCATCGACGAGCTCGGCGCCGCGCCAGTGTTCGTGACGCAGCCCGCGCTGTACCGGCAGGACGATCTCGCGAAGGCCGCCGAGGCCGGGCTGGTGCCGCGCCTGATGCGTTTCGACGACGCGGAGCGCTGGCCGGAGCTGTACGCGCCGGAGAATCGTTACGACGACACGCACCTGAACGACGCGGGCGCGCGGCTCTTCACCGAGCGGCTCGCCGACGAATTTCTTGCGCGCGTGAAGAGCGGGGAGCTCAAGGCCCCGTGATCTTCACCGAGCTGCGTTTCCTCGGCTTCCTCGCGATCGTGCTCGCCGTCCACTGGGCGCTGCGCAGCGCGTGGACGCGCAAGCTCTGGCTGCTCGCGGCGAGTTACCTCTTCTACGGCCTGTGGGACTGGCGTTTTCTGTCGCTGATCGTCGGCTCGACGGCGCTCGACTACCTCGTCGGCCTCAAGCTCGAAGGCAACGACGACGAGCGCTCGCGCAAGCGCTGGATCACGCTCAGCGTCGTCGCCAACCTCGGCCTGCTCGGCGTCTTCAAGTACACGAACTTCTTCCTCGACTCCGCGATCCGGTTCGCGAACGCGCTGGGGTTCGAGGCAAGCCCGCACGTGCTCGGCATCGTGCTGCCGGTCGGCATCAGCTTCTACACGTTCCAGACGATGAGCTACTCGCTCGACGTCTACCGCCGCGAACTGCGCGCCGTCCGCGATCCGCTCGACTTCGCGCTGTTCGTCACGTTCTTCCCGCAGCTCGTCGCCGGCCCGATCGTGCGTGCCGTCGACTTCCTGCCGCAGCTCGACGTGCCGAAGTTCTGGCGCGACGTGCGCGTGCGCGCGTGCCTGACGCTGTTCCTCGTCGGCTACATCAAGAAGGCCTGCATCGGCGACAACGTCGCGACGCTCGTCGACCCGTACTTCGACAAGCCCGGCACGTTCGATGCGCTCGGCGCCTGGACGGCGGTGCTGTACTACGCGGTGCAGATCTACTGCGATTTCTCGGGCTACAGCGACATGGCGATCGCCACTGCGGGCCTGTTCGGGTACGAGCTGCGCCTCAACTTCGACTTCCCCTACCTCGCGAGCTCGATCCGCGACTTCTGGCGGCGCTGGCACACGTCGCTGTCGAGCTGGCTGCGCGACTACCTCTACATTCCGCTCGGCGGCAATCGCGGCTCGCGGCTGTTCCAGCACCGCAATCTGCTGCTCACGATGCTGCTCGGCGGCCTGTGGCACGGCGCGGGCTGGAATTTCGTCATCTGGGGCGCGTTGCACGGTGGCGCGCTCGTCGTGCACCGCGAGTGGGAGCGCGCGGGGCTGCGTTTGCCGAAGATCGCCGGGTATGCGCTCACGTTCCTGTGGGTGTGCATCGCGTGGATCTTCTTCCGCGCCAAGACGCTCGACGGAGCGTTGGTCACGCTGCGTTCCTTCGCGTTGTTCGAGAATCCGGGCGCAAAGGACTTCGGCTGGGTGCCGCTCGGCACGTTCGTGGCGCTCGCGCTCGCTCACGCCGTCGGTTCGACGCACGCCGTCGGCCGCGCGCTCGATCGACTGCCGGACTGGGCCTACGCGTTGTTCCTCGGGCTCGCGGTGCCGCTGGCGCTCGCGTTCACGAACTCTGCGGTCAAGCCGTTCATCTACTTCCAGTTCTGAGGTCGCTCGCGAGCTCGACGAGCTCGTCGTCGACGTCGCGTGCGCCGCGCAACTGCGCCAGAGCGAGAATCTCGAGCGCCGCGACGCGTTGGCCACGCTCGCGCGCCTCGCGACCGGCCTGCGCGAGCCATTCCGGCGGCGGGCCGACCGGACCGAAGGTCTGAGCGCGCGCCACGAAGGCCGCGATGTCGCTGTCGAGCTCCTCCAGCTCCGCCGCGCGCTGCGCCGCCTCGCTCCAGCGACCCAGCGCTAGATCGACCGTCACCAGATCCGCGCGGTAGCTCGATGTGAGCACCCACGACTGCGCCGCGAGCGCCAGCGCGGCGAGCACGTACCCGATCCGCCCGATCCACTCGAGCCGGCGCGTCAACGTGCGCGCGATCTCCGGCCGCGAGGCCGAAAGGGCGAGGAATTCGACGCGTTTTTGCGTCCCGAAGTGCCGCCAGCTGTCCTTGCCGCGCCCGTGCGGCCCGCCGACGCGCTCGAGCGCGCTCGCCATCGCCTGCCACTCACCCGTCGACTCGCAGGCGAACCAGTCGGCCTCGAGCTCGATGCGCCGCGAGAACCAGCCGAAGGCGAAGTACCAGAACGCGAGCGTCGCCGCGAGCACGACCAGTCCGAGCCAGTCGTCGGCGAGCTCGAAGTGCGTGATCGCGAGCTCGGCCCCGAGGAACAGCGCGATCGACCACGCGACGAACACGAGCACGTGCTTGCGGCGCACATGCGCGATCTCGTGCGCGAACACCGCGACGAGCTCGCGCTCCGTCAGCGACGCGAGCAACAGGTCCGAGAACAGCACGATGCGCGCCGGACCGAGGCCGACGACGGCGGCGTTGGACACCTGGAAGCCCGTGTGCCACTGCACGAGCTCGCGGCAGCGGAAGGAGATCGAACGCGCGAAATCCTCGAGCAGCGCGCGGGTTCGTCCCGCTGGCAGCGCACTCGTCTGCCACGCGTGGCGCAGGATCGAAGGCAACGTCGCCATCGTCGTGACGAGCAACCCGGCGGAAGCGCCGCGTGGCCGCGATCTCGTCCTTGCGCGAATCGATGGCGCGTGCGCGCGCGTCGATCGAGAGAGCGACGAACACGACGAACGGCGCGAGCGCGAGCAACGCGCGCGGGCCCGGCCAGCCGAGCAGGTCGACCGCTCCGCCGGTCCAGCTCTCGATGCTCGCGTGCCAGCCGAACACGAGCACCGCCAACGCATATTGCGCGACCGGCAGGGCTCCAATCAGGCCATAAACGCGCGCGGCGGCGACAAAACGGCCCGCGATCACGAGCTTGCGCTCGAGGCGCACAAAGAGATGCGCAAGCGGCAGTAGCGCGATGAGCGCGAGCGGAGCGACGAGCTCGAGCGCGAGGCCTTCCTCGGCGAGCGCGAGCGTCGCGATCGCGAGCACGATGTGGACGAGGTAGGCCAAGTCGTGCCGCTGAAATCAGCCGAGCGCCTTCGCGAGCTCCTCGCCGACCATCCGGCGAATCGTCTCAGGTCCAGGGAACGGCGGCGCCTGGTCGACGTCGATCTCGACCGTCGCTTCCGTCACGCGGAAACGGCCCTTCACGGCGCCGACGAACGGCAGTTGCTTCTCGAGCGTGCCGCTGT
Organism: Planctomycetota bacterium; assembly: GCA_026692705.1. Classification (GTDB taxonomy): domain Bacteria; phylum Planctomycetota; class UBA1135; order UBA1135; genus F1-120-MAGs118. The sequence continues at coordinate 12,089 of JAPLOE010000062.1, read as the reverse complement.
GGCCGCCATCGGAAGTCGCGATCGCGATGCCTTTTTGCGCCGCGAGCTGCGCAAAACGCGCGACGGCGCCCGCGAGCCCGAGAGAGTGCTCCACACGAATGTCGATCATGCCTTCGCGCCCTTCTGCGTCGTTCCGAGCACGTTTCTGCGCTCCAGATTCACTTCGCCCGCCCACAGGACTTCGCACGGCCCCGTGAGCAGCACTTCGCCCGCACCATCCCAGTCGACACGCAACGTGCCGCCGGGAAGTTCGATGTCGACCGGCAACACGAGCTTGCCCTCGCGCAGCGCCGCCACGGCCGTCGCGCACGCGCCGGTTCCGCAGGCCGCGGTCTCGCCGACGCCGCGCTCCCACACGCGCAAGTGCACGCGCCCGTCGCGCAAGGCCGCAAACTCGACGTTCGTGCGCTTGGGAAAGCGCGGATGGCGCTCGAGCTCGCGCCCGAGCTCCGCGACCGGCGCCGTCCGCTCATCGGCGACGAACAACACCGCGTGCGGGTTGCCCATGTCGACCAGGGTGGCCCGATGGCTGCCCTTCGAGCTTGCGAGCGTCACCCCGACCTCGATCGAACGCGGCGGGCCCATGCTCGCGCGCACGGCCGTGATCGCACCACCTTCGCGCACCATTTCGACCGAACGCACGCCCGCATCGGTCTGCACCTTGAACGCATCAGCCGCGCTGAAACCTTGCTCGCGCGCGAACCGCGCGACGCAGCGCAAGCCGTTTCCGCAGGCTTCGGGTCGCGAGCCATCGGCGTTGAAGATCGTCATGCGGCACGCGGCGCCGTCCGTGCCCGGCGAGACGACCAGCAAGCCGTCGAGCGTCGCGCTCGCACCCGGCCACGTGCGCTCGCACAGCTCGCGCGCGACCTCCGCTGCGTCGCGAGGCTCGCCCAATGCGCGCGCGTCCCACAGCGCAAACGAATTGCCCGCGCCGGCCATCAGCGTGAGCTTCACCTCGCGCCCCCCAGCCCGATCTTCTGCGTGTTCTTGAAGTGCAGCTTCGCGACAGCCCCGAGTTTCTCCGCGCCGTGCAGCGCCACGAACCGCCGCGCCGCCTGATCGACGGGATGCCCCGCACCTTTCGCGAGGTTCAGGCCCCAAGCCTCGGACAGTTCGCGCATCGCGACCAGGAATTCCGCGCGCGCCAGCACGCTCGCCGCCGCGACCACGAGGATCTCCTCGGCGCGCGGCCGTTGCTCGAGCCGCACATTGAGGCCACGCAGCGCATTCTCGAGCAGGCTCGCGTTGCCGAACTGGTCGACGATGACGTGCATGCCCGGGCTCGCGAGTTGCGCGATCGCCTTGGCGTGCAGCGACGCGAGCAGCGGGTTGAGGTTCTTCACGCGCGCGTGCTCGGCGTTGTAGTCGGGCGGATCGAGCCGCACGACGGCGTTCGGCACGTGCGTGCGCAGCGCGGCGCCGACGCGCAGGACGGCCTCGTCGGTCATCTGCTTGCAGTCGCGCACCTCGCCACCCGCGAGCTTGTTCTCGAGCTCCGGATCGAGCCGCACCGCCGCGACCACGAGCGGCCCGAAGTAGTCGCCCTTGCCCGACTCGTCGCTGCCGACGACGGCCTCTCCCGTGAGCTGCGGCTCGCTCGGCGCCGCCGCCGCTTCCTTGCGCGGCTGCGGCACGGCGCCGTCGACGAAGCTCAGCAGGAACGACTCAGGGTCATCCCCCTGCACGACCAGCTTGCCGGAACTGTAGAGCGTCGCGACGACCCCCTCGCCCTTCGCCGACAGCAACGCATGGGGCGCGGAGCGGAACGTGAACGCGCGCTCGGTCAGGCGGCGCTCGAGGTCGCGCGCGCGCGAAGGGGACACCTGGACGACGACGGTTTTCTGCGCCACGGGGCGATTGTGGCACGCCGGGGGAGCGCTCGAAAGCGCGGGGGGCGCCTTCGCGAGGTCAGGGTTATGCTCCGCGCGATGCAAGAGCGCTTCGACACCGGCATCCTGCGGTCCGAGCTCGATCCGGAGCGCCCGCGGCTCGTCGAGACGCCGTGGGGCGCGATGGCGCTGTTCGTCGAGGGCGACGCGCTGCACTGCCTGCAGGCCTTTTGCCCGCACCTCGAGGGTCCGCTGTTCCAGGGTTCGGTCTCGCGCGGCGCCGTCACGTGCCCGTGGCACTACTGGCGCTACGAACTGCGCACCGGCCAGCGTGTCGGCCCGCTCGGCATTCCGATGCCGGGCTTCGAGCGCCTCAAGCGCTGCGAAGTCGAGTTCGGCGAGGCAGAGCGCATCGTCCTGCGCGCGCCGATTGCCTAAGCTCTCCGCCTCAACCGTCCGTCCAGGAGCCCCCGCACGTGGCCAAGATCCTCAACTCGATCCTCGAAGCCATCGGCAACACGCCGATGGTCCGCCTCCGCACCATCGGCCACAAGACCGGCTGCGAGCTGCTCGCCAAGTGCGAGTACCTGAACGCCGGCGGCTCGATCAAGGACCGCATCGGCCGCCGCATGGTCGAGGAAGCCGAGCGCAAGGGCCGCATCAAGCCCGGTGACACGCTGATCGAACCGACCAGCGGCAACACGGGCATCGGCATGGCGCTCGCCGCCGCCGTGAAGGGCTATCGGATGATCATCACGATGCCCGAGAAGATGAGCCGCGAGAAGCAGGTCGTGCTCGAGGCGCTCGGCGCCGAGATCATCCGCACGCCGACCGAGGCCGCCTGGGACGCGCCCGAGAGCCACATCGGCGTCGCGAAGCAGCTGCAGAAGATCCTGCCGAACTCGCACATCCTCGATCAGTACTCCAACCCCGACAACCCGCTCGCGCACTACCACGGCACGGGCCAGGAGATCCTCGACCAGACCGACAACAAGGTCGACATCGTCGTGATGACGGCGGGCACCGGCGGCACGATCACCGGCACCGCGCGCAAGCTGAAGGAGAAGCTCCCGAACGTGCGCGTGGTCGGTGTCGACCCGATCGGCTCGATCCTCGCCGGCCCCGGCCCGATCGCCAGCTACAAGGTCGAGGGCATCGGCTACGACTTCATCCCGGACGTGCTCGAGCGCGGCCTCGTCGATGAATGGGTCAAGAGCGAGGACCGCGAGTCGTTCCTGATGGCGCGCCGCCTGATCCGCCAGGAAGGCCTGCTGTGCGGCGGCAGCTCGGGCTCGGCCGTGTGGGCCGCGGTCGAGATGGCGAAGAAGTACGGGCCGGGCAAGCGCATCGTCACGGTGCTGCCCGACTCGGTGCGCAACTACATGACCAAGTTCATGGACGAGGCCTGGATGCGCGAGAACGGCTTCACGGAACGCGTCTGGGAGACGGGTTCGGTGGCCGAGATGCTGCGCAGCATGCCGCGCCGCGAGCTGTTCACGGCCGCGAGCTCCGACACGGTGGCCGACTCGGTGCTGCTGATGAAGGAACGCGGCGTCAGCCAGCTGCCGGTGCTTGAGAACAGCCGCCTCGTCGGCATCGTCACGGAGTCCGACCTGCTGGGCAAGCTCGTCGAAGGCCGCGCGAGCCTCTCCAGCTCCGTCGCCGAGGTGATGTTCCGCAAGGTGCGCACCGTGCACGAGAGCGACGACGCCGGTTCGCTCACCAAGCTCTTCGCCGAAGGCCTCGTGGCGCTGGTCGTGGGCGACGAGCAGCAGCTCAAGGGCATCGTCACGAAGATGGACCTCGTCGACTACCTGACGCGCGGCATCGAGAAGAAGTAGCCGGAGCGCGATGTCGCCGTCGACAGCCACCCTCGAGCCGGAAGTCGAGACGCACGAGCAGACGCGTCTCGCGCCGCGCTGGAACGTGATCCTGCACGACGACGACATCACGACCTTCGACTTCGTGGTCGACCTGCTCGCGACGCTCTTCCGCAAGCCGCTTGCGGAAGCGGTCGCGCTCACGCAGGAAGTGCACGATTCCGGCTCCGCGCTGATCACGGTCACGTCCTTCGAGCACGCCGAGCTCTATTGCGAGCAGATCCGCTCGCTCGCGCGGCCCCGCGGTTTTCCGCTCGCCGCTTCGATGGAACCGGCCGACTGAGAGCACGAGCTCTCGAGGATTTCGTTGCGCCGTCGCCTGGCGGCGCCGGACGGCGAGACCGTGAATCTCTTCACGGTCTCTGAGCGCCCTCAGGCGACGTTGCGCGGCCGCGTGGCGATCCACGCCGCCGCGAGGATCGCTCCACCGCCCGCGAACGTTGTCCACGGAGGCACCGCGTCGCCCGCGACCGTCCACGCGAGCAGCAGCGTGAAAAGCACTTCCGACAGGCCTGTCACGGCCATCGCGACCGCTCCGCCGCGCCGGTAGGCGTTGGTGTTGAGGATCTGGCCCGCCGTGCCGAGCACCGCGGTCAGCCCGAGCAGCGCCAGATCGCTTTGGGTCCACTGCAAGCCGCCCGTCGCGAGCTCGTGCACGACGAACGGCGCCGTGGCGAGCGCGACAAACGCCATGAAGAACGTGACGACCGTCAGCGGATGGTCCGTCGCCGCCAGCTTGCGCACCGAGAGCAGCGCGAGCGCCGCCGTGCCGCCCGCGGACACCGCCACCGCGATCCCCCACGCGCTCTCGCCACCTTGCGGTCGCAACGCGAGCAACGTCCCGATCGCACCGACCGCCACCGCGACCTTCGCGCGCCGGTCCGGCCACTCGCCGAGGTACGGCCCGGCGAACACGAGCATCCACACGGGCGCCGCGTGCCGCAGGAACGCGACCGTCGAGAGCGAGCAGCCGCCTTCGTGCAGCGCGAGGAACTGTCCGCCGATCGACAGGAATCCGAACGTCGCGCGCGCGAGGTTGAGCTTCCACGAGCCCCAGCGCACGCCGCCGCCGACGCGCCGCAACAGCACGAGGCACACGCACAGGCCGACGACACTGCGCGCGAACAGCGCTTCCATCGAGCCGACGCCCGGAGAAAGCAGCTTGACGCACACGTACATGCCGGAGAACGCGAGGCTCGCACCGAGCGCGAGCTTGCGGGCGAGCGCGAGGTCTTCCGGCGGTCGCGACGGCGCCGGCGCGCTCATGGCCGGCGCGCTCGGGCTGCGCACGCGCTCAACACCGCAGCGCCTCGCACAGCTCCGTCAGCGAACGCACTTCGAACTGCGGCACCGCGTCCGAACGCCCCAGCCGCCCGTCGCGGTTGACCCACGCGACGTTCCAGCCGTACTCCAGCGCCGGCCGCACGTCGTGGAACAGGCTCGCGCCGACGTGCAGGATGCGCGACTTGTCGCGCTTGCTGCGCTCGAGCGCCGCGTCAAAATGCGCGCGCGCCGGCTTGTAGGAGCGAACCTGCTCCGCCGTCACGAAGAAATCGACCTCGACGCCGATCGTCTGCAGGCTCTGGTAGAGCACGCGCGTCTCGACGTTGGAGAGCACCGCGAGCTGGTACAGCCGCCCGAGCCGCTCGAGCGCCGGCCTCGTCTCCTCGAACGGCGCCCACGAGCCCATGCTCTCGATGAACCTGCGCTCGTCCTCGTACGTGAGCTCGCGCCCCTGCCGCGCCGCCGCTTCACGCAGCGTGAGCCCCAGCTTGACGCCGTAGGGCGCGTAAGCGCGCATCACCTCGACCTCGTCGAGCGCCTCGCGGTCGTGCACGAGCTGCTCGAGATCGCAGCCGCGCAGGCTCTCCAGCGCCGCCGCCGCCGTGCGGACGCCGCCCGCCCAGTCGATCAGCGTGCCGTAGCAGTCGAGCGTGACGAGCTCGAGGCGCGAGCGTTCGAGGTTGTTCCGCATGGGCCGCGCTCCCTCACTTCCCCAACCCGAGATCGACGAGCACTTCCGACACGCGACGCGCCACGATCGCGTAGCCGCGTCCGTTGGGGTGATACCGATCGCCGCGGATGAAGAGCTTCGTCGGCGGCTCGGTGGCCTGCGCCGTTGCGCGGAATTCGGCCGAAATGTCGAGGTATTTGACGTCCAGCGAGCGCGACAGCTCCCCCAGCGCCTGACTCGGCCCCTCGACCGGCGTCTCGAGGTACACCTGGCTCTCGTAAGGGAACAGGAACGTCACGAGCCCCGCGTTGGCCTCGCGGCACAGGCGCACGATCTCCGTCAGCCGCTCCCGCTCGCCACCGAGCGCGTCGATGTTCTCACCCTGCGCCTGCGCGACGCTGCGCGCGATCGCCTCGACCTGCTGCAGGTCGCGGTCGCGGTTGATCTCGTAGTACGTCGCGCGCGCCCAACGGAACAGCGCGAGCTTGCCGAGCTGCGCGCGCATGTCCCAGGAGAGCTTCGAGCGCAGGTTCTGCTGGTTCTGGTAGACAGCCTTGTCGACCTTCGCGAGCACGTTCGGGAAGTCGTTCAGGCAGAAGCCGACGACGACCGCGTGCGGTTTGAGCTCGAGCGCCTGCGTGCGCAGCACTTCGAGGTAGTCGCGCGACGCGTAGCCGTTGACGCCGAGGTTCGCGACCATGACCTTGCGCGAGGGCCCGAGCTTCTCCTGCAGCACGCGCTCGAGCTGCCGCGGCCAGCACTCGTTCTCCTCGACGCCCTTGCCGAACGTGGTCGAGTCGCCGATCGCGATGATGCGGAACTCGTTCTCCGCGAACGTCGGCGCAAACTCCGGCCCGCGCCAGCCGCGCGTGTTGATGCCGTAGTACGTGCCGTCCCACTGCACCTGCGAGCGCGGGCGGTGCACGTGCGGCAGGTTCTCGACCTTCTCGTAGGGCGACACGTCGTACCAGCGGAACTCGCCGGGTTCCGACAGGCGCGCCGCGAGCTCCGCCAGCACGAGGAGCACGAACGACGAGACGGCCATGATGGCCAGCTTGCGGCAGATCGCGAGCATCGCCGGCATTCGACACCTTCGCGCGCGCCGGAGCAAGCGCGCGAGCGCGCTCAGAAGAGCTCTTGCTGCCCTTCGTGGCGCGTGCAGGACTGCAGCTGCGGGTAGGCGTGCACGAGCTCGGCCGGCGCCAGCACCGGATGGCCGCGCAGCCGCGCGAGCAGCTGCAGCGCGTTGACCAGCGCCTTGCCGGTGAAATGGTTGTTGGTCACCACGTAGGTCTCGTCGTGGTCCTTGGCGATGTCGCGCGTGCGCGCGGCGACGGCGTCCATCTCGCGCTCGTCGTACAGGTAGTCGTACTTCTGGTCGCGGCCCGCGCGCGCGTCGAACCACGCCTTCGTGTTGCGGCCGTGCAGCCGGTAGTAGCCGAGCGGGCCGACGGCCGCGAAGCGCTTGGGCGGATGGCTCCAGGACGGCGGAAGGTCGATGTGCGCGAGCGAGAAGCCGAGCCCCCGCAAGGTGGCGAGCGAAGGCGGCGTGAACCAGCTCGCGTGGCGCAGCTCGAGCACGAGCGGCAGGTCGCCGAAGGCGTGGCGCAGCCGCGAGAGCCTGCGCGCTTCCGGCACGCCTTGCTGGAACGTCGCGGCGAACTGGATCAGCAGGGCGCGAAGCCTTCCCGTCGTCGAGATCGGCTCGAGCGCGTGCAGGAACTCCGCCGCGCGCGCTCGCAACGCTCCATCGTCCGCCGCGAGCTCCGAGTGCGTGAAGTCGCGGTGCAGCTTCGCCGTGAGCACGAAATTCGGCCGTCCCGCGAGCAGGCGCTGCCACGTGTCGACCATCTCGCGTCCCGGCACCGCGTAGAACGTGCTGTTGACCTCGACGCAGTCGACGAAGTGCGCAAGATGGCGCAGCGGATGGAACGAGGCGGATTTGTGGCGTGGGTACACCACGCCTTCCCAGTCCGCGTAGGACCAGCCCGCTGTTCCGACGCGGATCAAAAGTCCGGCTCCCTGCCCAGACGCGCAAAACCCGCGCGTTCCGCGGCAAACAGGCCTTCGCGAATCGCCGCCGCCGCGCGCTCGAGCTCCGCATCGCCGCCCGTGCGCGCCACCTGCACCGCCGGTCCGTACGTGAGCGCAACCCGCGCGCCCGGCTTGGGAATCGTGAAGCGGTCCCAGCTGCCCAGGCGCCACGCCTTGTCCGCGACGCAGCCGAACGGAAGCACCGCGCGGCCCGTTGCGCGCCCCATCCACGCGAGGCCGAGGTTGACGTTGTGCATCGGCCCACGCGGCCCGTCGGGCGTGATCGCGACGACGCCGCCGCCGTCGAGAATGCCGAGCAGCTCGCGCAACGCACGCGCTCCGCCGCGGCTCGACGACCCGCGCACGACCTTGAAGCCGAAGCGGTTCAGCATGCCTTCGCTGAGGTCGCCGTCCTCGCTCGGGCTGACGAGCACGTGCCAGCCGCGGTCGCGGAACGAATGCACCGGCACGACCATGCGGCCGTGCCACATCGCGATCAGCGCGCCCTTGTTCGCAAGCTCGGCGTCGAGGTGCTCGAGGCCCGCGACGTCCGTGGTCCACGAGTTCGAGAGCCACGAAAGCACCTGCGGTCCGCACGTGCGGAGCAACGCGCCTCCGATGCGGCGTCGCACGCGCTTGAAGGTGCGGCGGGCGCTCATGCCTGGCTCTCGCGCCACGCCTTCAGGGTTGCACGTCGTCGGCCGTGCCGTCGACGCCGTCCGCACCCGACGACCATACGCGATAGCCGTCGCCATCGCGGCGATAGAGCAGCTCCCGGCCCCAACCATCCTTAGGCAACGGCTCGCCGTCGAGGTAACCCTGCGGATAGGACTCGGTCGGTTGCGTGAGCGCCGCGAGCGCCTCGGGGTAAGTGCCTTGGTCGAGCTGGTACACGAAGAGTCGCGTCGCGACGCGATCGAGCGCAAGTTTCGTCGTCGCGAGTTCCGCAGCGCTCGCAGGCACCTCGGGCGGCGCGGGAGCCTCGCTCGTGTCGCCGGGGCGATCGGTCATCGAGGTGACGACGCTCGTGCCGAGCGCCGCGAGCGAGATCCACGTCTCCGGACCGAACGACGCCTCTAGGTGCAGGTGGAATCCGTGCTCCACAGGCCTCCCCCACATCGTCGTCGGCGCGAAGAAGCGCGTGAACACCTCGGGTTTTTCGGGCAGCGCCGCCGAAAGGGCCGTGAGGTCGATCGGCAAGTCCGCGAAGCCGCCCGCGAGCGCCGCGGCACCGCGCAGCGTCGTGTAGAGGCTGTCGATCATCGAGCGCCAGTCCATCGCGCCGACCAGCGTCGCGTCCGCGGGCGCGCCGGCGAACTTCGCGAGCGGCTCCGCGTTCTTCGGCTCGTCGCCGAGCACACGCTTCACCTCGCGCTTCGCGAACAGTGCCGTCGTCGCGAAGATCGCGCGTCCGCCCGCGATCGCGATCGTCGGCGAGACGTCGAACGGAATCGGACTGTCGCTGGAACCGCCGGTCTCGATTGTCCACAGCGCGGCGTCGCGATAGCGCGAGGCCTTGAGCTTCATCGTCTGCCCCGGTTGTTCGGCGAAGGCCGCCGCGAGGCCCTGCATGCCGCGCTCGAAGGCCGCGGCGTCGCGCAGCTCGAACATGCCGACGATGTTGGGCAGGCCGATCGAGTTCAGCGGCATCACGTGCAGCGACATGCCGCCGGCGAGATTGCCGAACACGTCCTTCGAAAGGTCGAAGCCGTGTTTCTGCTCGAGCTCCGCGAGCCGCGCCGCCGCGACTTCGTCGAGTCCGACGCGGGCACGGAACTGGCGCTCCAGTCGCGCGACGTCGATGCGCGTGGCCAGCACGCCGGCCGCGTCGGCTGGCACGAGCTCGAGCGTCGCCGCATCCGGGCGCGCCACGCCCAACGCGCCGAACCAGGAGCCGTCGTTCGCTTCGGGCCGCCACAGGTCGGTGTGGAAGCGCTCGCCCACAAGTTGCATGCGGAACGCCGTCGGTTGCGGCTCGAGCCGCGACTGCGCGGCCGGCGCGGGCAACAGATCGACGGCCTCCGAGAGCAGGCCCGCGAGCACGTCCGTGTCGAGCACGCCGTGCGCGATGACGACGCCCGACGGTGCGCCGAGAGCGCCTTGCATCGCGCTCCAGCGTGCCTCTGCCGCGAGCGCGCTCTCGGGATCCGCGAGGCGCGCGACGACGTCTTCCACCTTGGACGCGCCGAAACCGAGCAGAACGCGGGCGCCCGTTCGCAGCGACCAACCCTCCTGTTCGGCGGGCTTCGTCGTCGTGAAGGAGCTCCACGTCGCATTCGCGCCCGCGAATTGCAGCGTGCGCGTGCGGTCGGTGGTGTCGGCGCCCACTGCGGTCATGAGCTCCGTGAGCGACGTCGCAGCGAGCGCGTCGCTCGTGAAGTCGATCGCGACGAGGATCGCGCGGCGTTGCTCGAGCGCCTTCTCGATCCAGCTTTCCTGATCGAGTTCGGCGTCGATGTCCGTGTTCTCGCCGTTGCCGCCGCTCGCGCCGTCCGCGCCGAGGGAGAAGATGCGCAAGGAGCCCGAGCTCGTGCGTTCGAGCTGGAAAGGCCTCCCCCACTCGTCGGTCCGCAGGCGCTCTTCGAGCGCGAGCGTGTCGAGCCGCTCGAGCTTGTCCGCGCTGCCGGCGGCGGCGAGCGCGTCCTCGATGTCGAGGATCTCGAGCTGTGTGCGCACCGCTCGCTCGAAGGACTCGCGCAACTCGCCGGCGCGGGCCTCGCGCGTCGAGACCGACAGCGAGAAGCGTGACGCACGCTGCGCCATCCCGAGCAGCTCGTCCGTGCCCGTCGTCGGCGGAAGTCCCGCCAGCTCGAGCAGCGGCCGCAACCCGGCCGATGCATCGAACTTCATCTGCTCGCCGAAGCGCGCGAACGCCGCGCGCGCTGCCTCATCACGAGTCAGCGCAACGAGCGGCGTCTTCTCGTACGCGGCGAGCAACTTCGCGACATCGGGAACCTCGAGCGCAAGCTGCGCACGCGCCGGATGCAGCGGGAGGTGAGACCCCTGCAGCGTCGCGAACGCGAGCGTCAGCGCAAGCATGGCTCGGGCCGCTCAGATGCCCGCGTACTTGCGCAAGGCGGCCTCGTTCTTGCGGATGGCGTCCTCGAGCGCCTTCACCGCGGGCTTGACGTCCTTCGCGTTCTTGAACGCGTCCTTGAAGGCCTGGTGAGCCTGCGTGACCGGCGGGCACTTGCCGTCGAGGATGAAGGACATCAGCAGGCCGGTCTCGTTGATCAGCTTGCCGGCGTTCGCCATGTCGCTGAGGTTGCAGGCGAGGATCGTGTCGAGCGGATCGATGCCGCCCTTGTTCGCGATGTTCTCGAGCGACCACTTGCGCATCCAGTACGGATCGCCGCCGGCCTTGACCGTCGCGTCCGCGAGGTAGCGTTCCGCGTAGGCGCACGTGCCGTAGCGCAGCCACTCGGGGAGTTGCTTCTCCGACCACCATTCCTTCGGGCTCGCCGCCGTGCCGCGGCCGGCAACGAGGCCGGCGAGCGTCTTGGGGCTCGGGTCGACGGATTCCGCGACCGACTGCGCGGCCGCGTGGCGAACGAACATGGGACCGAAGCTGTTGTCCTTTTCGTTGGACGCGTCCCAGTAGCCGAAGCCCGCGCTGGTCATGCCGGCCTGCAGCGGTTCGACCCAGATCTCGGCGATCGTCGCGCCGTGGATCGAGGAGTTCGGACGCAGCTCGCACTGCCGATTGCCGGCGAATTCGCCGTACTGCGCCTGGCTGCGCAGCACGAGCACGGGCACCGGCGACGTCGGCACGCGACCGAGCGCGCGCACGACCTCGCGGAACGCACGCTCCGCCTCATCGCGCGCCTTGATCGCGAGCGCGCGGTCGCACGTGGTGTAGAGCAGGAAGTGGTCGGCGGGGATCTTCCACCACTTGTCGAGCTCAGCGTGGAACTTGTTGGCGTCGGCCTCCGACAGCCACTTGTCGCCGCACTTCCACAGACCCTTCTCGAGGTTCGGGAGGTCGGCGGGCGCGATCCACTCGAGGTCCTGCTTCTTCCAGCCCTCGGTGAGCTTCTTGTGTTCCTCGGCGTCGACCCAGCGCCCTTCGCTGTCCTTGACCATGCCCTTCTCGAGGAACGGCACGTCGGCGGGGTCGACCATCTCGCCCTTGTAGATGACCTTGCCCGAGCGCTTGGCCTCTTCCTCGAGCTTCTTCTTCTTGTACTCCTCGACCTTCTTCTCGCTGGGGAACCACTTGCCGTCGTACTCGATCTCGCCGAGCAGCTCGTGCGCCTTGCGGTCGGTGTCGTCGAGCTTGACGATCTTGCGCAGGACGTTCTTGCCGTCCTTCTCGAGGCCGTTCGCCGAGCACCATTCGTAGAGCTGCCAGAGCTTCTCCGCGTTGCCTTCGGCGGCAGCGAGGCGCTT
>JAPLOE010000061.1 GCA_026692705.1 Planctomycetota bacterium | reverse complement strand
GGGTGAAGCTCTATGCCGACGGCGCGCTCGGCTCGCGAGGTGCGGCCTTGCTCGAGCCCTACCACGACGAGCCGACGAACTCAGGCTTGACGCTGCTTTCGAAGGAAGAGCTTCAGAACGCCGTCGCCCTCTGCGCTGAACATGGACTGCAGCCCGCGGTGCACGCCATCGGAGACCGCGCGAACCGCATGGTGCTCGATGCCTACGCGAAGCAGATCGCGCGCGACCCGAAGTTCCGTGAGCTGCGGCCGCGCGTCGAGCATGCGCAGGTCGTCTCGCCGCAGGACTGGGCGCGCTTCGATGAGCTCGGCGCGATCGCGTCGATGCAACCGACCCACGCGACGAGCGACATGCCCTGGGCTCCGTCTCGGCTCGGTCCAGAGCGCATCCAGGAGGCCTATGCGTGGCGACGCCTGGTCGCCGACCCTTCGCTGCTCGCCTTCGGCAGCGACTTCCCTGTGGAGAGCCACGATCCGCTCCCGGGCCTCTACGCCGCGATCACGTGCGCACGCCCCGACGGAACTCCGGCCGGTGGATTCCTGCCCGACCAGCGCCTGAGCCCGCGCGAGGCGCTCTCCGCGTTCACCTTCGGCGCGGCACGTGCTGCCCGTCAGGAGGACCGCCGTGGCCGACTCGCTCCGGGCTATTTTGCGGACATGACCGTGTTGGCTGTCGATCCGCTGGAGTGTGAACCCGCTGCGCTGCTCGGTGGCCCCGTGCGGTTCACGATCGTCAACGGTGAACCCGTCATGCGCCTCATCACCGAGTGCTTTTCTCTAGCCGAGTGACGCTACTCTCTCGCTTCAACCCTCTCGGTCACTGCCCATGGTCAAGATCCAGATCGCCTACGAAGGGGACCTGCGTTGCCGCGCGACGCATGGCCCGTCCGGTGTCCAGCTCCACACGGATCCGCCCGTCGACAACCAGGGGCGCGGGGAGAGCTTCTCGCCGACCGACCTCGTCGCAACCGCGCTCGGCACCTGCATGTTGTCGATCATGGGCATCGTCGCCCGGCGGCACGCTTGGGATCTCTCCGGCGCGACCGTGGAGGTCACCAAGGGCATGGTGCAGGCCCCGGTGCGCCGCATCGGCTCGCTGGAGGTCGTGATCCGCGTCCCGGCCGAGCTCGACGAGACCGCCCGCAAGACGCTCGAGAACGCCGCGTACACCTGCCCGGTGCACAAGAGCCTGCATCCCGACATCCAGATTCCGGTCCGCTTCCTCTTCGGCGCCGCCGCCAAGGCCTGATCGAAGCGGTTTGACCCAATCCGTACGGGAGAGAGCGTCTCCCGGTCGTTTCCGTTGGGTTGCAGCCCTGTCAGGGCTGCCACACCCGGAAAGCTCGCCATGAACTACCCCAAGCGCTTCCTGCTCCCGTCCCTCATCGCGCTCGCGATCGGTTTCCTGCCGGCACCGTTGCTCGCCGGCCAAGTCGATTTCAGCGGCCTCGCCGAGAAGTTCTTCAAGGCCCACCCGGTCGAAGGGCGCGCGCCCAGCGACGTGTCGCTCGAGGAGCTCGTCGCCGAGCACTACGCGCTGGCGCAGGTCGGCGCGATCGACGTGCGCTTCCCGCGCGAGTTCCTCGACGACAAGGGCGTCGTCGAGGACTTCAAGGACTCGGTGGCGGCGATCCTGGCGGTGCACGAGCTGTGGCTCGACTGGATCGGCGCTCCGGCCGAGCAGGTGGCGAAGGCCAAGGTCGACTTTGCGGAGCTGCGCAAGTTCCTCAAGAGCGCGCGCCCCGGCGGCGGCGCGTCCAAGGCCAAGAACTTCCTCGAGATCTTCTCGGGCTCGGCCGACGCGCAGGCCGCGCTCGACCGGCTGCGAGTCGGCTTCCGCACGGGCGAGATGATGGGCGTGACGCCGCTCTCGACCAAGCCGCAGGTCCTGATCGTCGCGCCCAACCGCCAGCACTTCATGGAGCTCGCCGGCGCCCTCGGTGCACGCCAGGAGAGCTCGCGCAGCCTGTACTGGAACGACAGCCTCGCCAACTGGACCGAGTTCGGCTGGAACGAGATGCAGGTGATCGCGCTGCAGTACCCGCCGCTCAAGCCCAACCTGACGGACTTCTCCGAAGGCGTGGCGATGGACGCGAAGGAGCCGACCGGCCTGCACCAGAACGTGGCGCAGCGCGCGGCGGTGACGCTGTGCTGGCACACGTTCGGCAACGCGCTCGATCCGGCCTTCGAGACCGCGATCGGGCAGGTGGCCGTGATCGACATCTACGGCGAGAACAACACGCGCTCGGGGGGCTCCGGCCGCTCGAACACGACCGACGGCATCACCGCGTTCATCCCCGGCGGGCGCTCGGAGGGTGGCCTGCTGCCGCCGACGAACGCCGACAGCGAGTGGCGCATCACCGCGGGCAAGGACTACTTCCTCAAGCCGCTCAAGGAAGGCCAGAAGGCCGGCGCGAAGGGCGGGGCGAAGGCCAAGGAAGAGAAGCTCGTCTACTTCCAGCTCAAGAGCGACGACACGTCGAAGCGCACCTACGTGCGGGCGCCGTTCTTCGGCAGCGCGGCGCAGGGCAAGGAACTTCCGGCGCCGGAGTTCCTGACCGACTACCTCGAGTTCTTCCGCGCCTACAAGAGCGCGTTCCTGCACTGGTTGCGCGAGTTCGGCTCCGCGAAACCCGCCGAGGCGCACGCCAACTTCGCGGCCCTGATGAAGGCCGTCGCCGAGGCCGGCAGCGCGGCGTCCTTCGAAGAGGTCGTGAAGGAGACCTACAAGGTGCCGCTGTCGTCGGCGGACCTGAACGAGGACTCGCTGGAGGCGCGTTTCCTGCTCTGGCTGGGGGCCAAGTAGCGGCGATTGGGAAGCGGCGGGATCGAGAGTAGACTTTCCCGCTCACAATTCGCCCGTCGCGGCGCCCCCGAAGGCTTCGGGGGTGCAGTGGGGGAACCCGGTGCGAATCCGGGACTGGCCCGCAACCGTGAGGGACGCCACGCGCGTCCCGCAGTCGGATTGCCCACGGCCGCGACGCAACCTCAGCCTTCGGAAGCAAGGTCATCCCGATGTCGTTTCCCATCCCAGTCGCGTTCCGCGGCGCGCTAGCGCTGGCGCTCGCGGCCTGCGTCGCCTGCTCGCGCGTCGAGCAGGCGGCCCCCGGCGGCAGCGCGCCCGCCAAGCCCGTGCGCATCGTGGCGACGAGCGCGACGGCCGTCGACATCGTGGCGGCGCTCGTGGAGCCCGGCCGCATCGCCGGATTTCCCGTGCAGGCGCTCGAGTACTCGTCGCTGCACGCCGAGCCGCCGCAGTTCGCGGCGATCGCGAAATTCGAGGCCTACCTCGCCGAGCCCGTGCTCGCGCTGCGGCCGGATCTGGTCGTGATCGACCCGTGGCAGGCGCCGGAGACGTCGGCGCGGCTGCGCGAGGCGGGCGTGAGCGTGCTCGCGCTGCCGGAGGTACGCGGGCTCGAGGACGCGTACGCGGCGTTGCGGGCCGTCGCACAGGCCGTGGGCGAGCCGGAGCGCGCGGAACGGCTGCAGGGGGAGCTGGAGAAGCGCTGCGAGGGCCTGCGCGAGCGTGCGGCGAAACGTTCTGGCGCGCGCGAGCCGCTGCGGGCGCTGTGTTACTCGAACTTCGGCGGCGCGGGCTCGACCGCAGGCTCCGGCACGACCGTGCACGCGATGTTCGAGCTCGTGGGCCTGCGCAACCTGACGGCGGAGCGTGGCACGGTGGGGCACACGGCGGCGACCTTCGAGGACCTGCTCGCGCTCGATCCGGACCTGATCGTGACGAGCCAGCCGCTCAAGATGGGCGAAGGTTCGAGCGGCGATCGCGGCGGCGCGTCGGGCAAGCTGCTGCGCACGGAGCCGATGCTCGCGGGCCTGCGCGCCGTGCGCGAGGACCGCATCGTCGCCTTGCCGGCGTGGCTGTTCGCGAGTGGCTCGCACGAGCTGGTCACGGGCGCGGAGAAGCTCGAGAGCGAGGTCGAGGCCTTGCTCGCGCGGCTCGAGGGCGAGGCGCACAAGTGAAGCTGGACGCGAAGGACCTGCGCGCGGCGGCGCTGTACGCGCTCGCGCTCGCCGGGCTCGCGCTCGCTTCGACGAACGTCGGCAGTTCCGCGCTGAAGGCGAGCGAGCTGCTGCAGGGCCTCGGCGCGATGTTCGGGCTCGCGGAGCCGCTCGAGCGCAACGTGCAGGCGATCGCGGAGCTGCGGCTGTGGCGCGCGATCTGCACGATCGGCGTCGGCGCCGCGCTGGCGCTCTCCGGCGGCCTGATTCAGGGCATGTTCCGCAACGCGCTCGCGTCTCCGTCGCTGATCGGCGTGACCGGCGGCGCCAGCCTCGGCGCGGCCTTCGCGATCCTGATCGTCGGCGGCTACGCACCGCGCCTCGTGCTCGAGAATGCCGCGGGTTTCGATGCGGTGCTCATCCCGCTGTTCTCGTTCCTCGGCGCGCTCGGCACGACGGCGCTGGTCGCGATGATCGCGTCCGCACGCGGTCGCACGAGCGTCACGACGCTGCTTCTGGTCGGCATCGCGGTCAACATGTGCGTCGCCGGCGTCTTCGCCGCGATCCAGTTCCTGAGCCTCGAAGACTGGGAGGTGAGCAAGGCGATCCTCGCCTGGACCTTCGGCACGCTCGACGACCGCAAGGGCCTGCATTGCGTCACCGTGCTGACGGCGCTCGCGCTGTCGGTGGCGGCGATTCCGTTCGTGGCGCGCGAGCTCGACCTGCTGAAGGCGGGCGAGGCCGATGCGCAGGCGCTCGGCGTCGACGTCGCACGCACCAAGCGCATCGCGCTGGTCGCGGCGGCGCTCTCGGCCTCGGCGGCCGTCGCGGTCGCGGGCCAGATCGGCTTCGTCGGACTCGTCGTGCCGCACCTCGTGCGGCTGTGCGGCGCGGGCAGCTATCGCAAGCTCCTGTGGCACGTCGTGCCGGCCGGAGCGCTGTTCCTGCTCGGCGCGGACCTGCTGCAGCGCCTGCTGCTCGGCGAAGGAGCGCTGCAGCCGGGCGTGATGATGTCGCTCGTCGGCGGGCCGTTCTTCCTGTTCCTGCTCGTGCGCAACCGGCGCGAGGTGTCGACGTGGTGAACCAGCTCGTCGCCCGCGACCTGTCGTTCGAGTACCCGGGCCCGCAGCGCGCGCTCGACGGCGTTTCGCTCGAGCTCGCGCGAGGTGAGCTCGTCTCGCTCGTCGGCCCCAACGGTTCGGGCAAGAGCACGCTGCTGCGTTGCCTCGCGGGCCTCGCCGAGCCGCTCGCGGGCACGGTGGAGCTCGACGGCACGCCGCTGTCGGCCTGGAAGCCCCGCGAGCGCGCGCTGCGCATCGCCGTCGTGCCGCAGTTCCTGCCGAGCCTGTACGACGTCACGGTCGAGGATTTCGTGCTCGGCGGCCGCTACGCGCGCATCGACCGCTGGTCGGGGCCGCGCGCGGAGGATCGTGCGGCGCTCGACAAGGCGCTGGTGGCCTGTGATGCGCTGGAGTGCGTCGGGCGCGCGATGAGCGAGCTCTCCGGTGGCCAGCGCCAGCGTGTCGTGGTCGCGCGAGCGGTCGCGCAGGAAGCGCCGGTGCTGCTGGTCGACGAACCGACGACCTCGCTCGATCCCGACCATCAGGTCGCGGTGTTCGAGCTGCTCGCGCGGCTCGCCTGCGACGGCCGCATCGTGCTGGTCGTGACGCACGAGCTGAATCTGGCCGCGCAGTTCTCGGCCTCGATGGCCGTGCTGTCGCAGGGCAAGCTCGTCGCGCGCGGTCCGGTCGACGCGATCATGCGGCCCGAGGTGCTCGTGCCGGTCTACGGCGAGCGCCTGCACTTCGGCCGGCTCGACGACGGGCGGCCGTTCGTCGTTCCGCGCTCGACCTTGCTGCGAAGGCGCAGCTGACGCGCGCTCACGGCAACGTGAGCAGCCACTCGGCGAGCGTGCGGCGCTCCTCGTCGGTGCCGAACATCGGCGGCATCGGCGAGCGGTAGTGCTTGGCGTGTTCCGCCAGCCGCGGCGTCTTCTGCTTCCACACGTTGGGTTCCTTCAGGAAACCCGCGAGATCCTCGGCGTTCCAGTGAAGGTTGAGCTTCGCGAGCGGCGGCGCCATGAACGTGCCCTCGTGCTTCGGTCCGTGGCAAGTCGAGCAATTCTTCGAGACGAAGAGCTTCGGCCCGTCGGGCTCCTGCGCCGACGCGGGCGCGGAGTCGTCGGAGCAAGCGACAGTCGGGAGCAGCAGGAGCAGCAGGCAGGCACGGATCATGCGGCGCGAGATTCTAGTAGCCGATGATGAGCGCTGCCCGTTCGAAAAGCTCCCGCAGTTCCTTGTCCTCGGGCGCGAGATCGAGGCCGGAGGACGCGGCGAATTCCGTGGCGTAGGTATCGTCGAGCCTCCAGCTGGCCTTCGCGAGCCCGCGCCATGCGGCCACCATTCCCGGCGCGAGCTCGGTCGCGATGCGGTACACGCTGGCGGCCTCCGCCCAGCGCTCCTGGCGCAAGAGGACCGCGCCTAGGTTGATGCGCGCCACGACGTTTCCGGGCCCGAACTCGATCGCGCGGCGAAAGCAACGTTCGGCTTCGGCGACGTCTCCGTCGGCCAGCGCGAGGCGGCCGAGGTTTGACCACGGCCGGCCGTAGCTCGGATCGAGTTTCAAAGCCTTTTTCCAGAGCTCCACGGCGCCCGGAACGTCGCCGGCTTCCTCGCGCGCGAGGGCGAGCTCGTTGTAGGCCGTCGGATCGTCCGGCACGTGCCGCAACTGCTCCTCGTAGAAGCTCGTTCGGTCGCGGTACACGCCGCTGCGTTGCCACGCGAGCGGGAGGAACGCCGCAATCGCGACGATTCCTGTCGCGACGGCGGCTCGCGAAGGCAAGAGACGCACGAGCGCATCGAGCGCGACGCAACCGAACAGCAGCGGCAAGTACAGGAAGCGCGGCGCGAACAGGACACCTGCGGGAACGAGCTGCACGAGCGGCAGGAAGCTCGCGACGCAGAGCAAGGCCGAAGCTCCGGCCAGACGCCCGCGAGGCTCGCGCAACCTCCGCACGCCGACGAACGCAATCACCGCGAGCGCGGCCCAACCGTAGATCGCGATCCACGGCTCGACGTCGCGGAACACCTCGGAACGCTCGTAGTTCGGCGGGTACGCGACCGGCGCGACGAGCAGGCGAACGCTCTCGACCACCGCTCGACCGCCGACCTTGATCCGCTCGAGGAAACTCGCGTCGGCGAGCGGCGCGAAGGGCGCGCTCGGCGTCGGGCTGCCATACACGGAGTACCGCAAGAACCCGTAGGCCAGGATAGCGACGACGCAGCCGCCGACGGCAGCCGACAGAGCTCTCCGCGAATGCCTCCAGGCGACGAACGCGAGCAGCGGCGCGAACACGAGGCCGTCTTCCTTGCCGAGCAGCGCGAGCAAGGTGCCGAGCGCCGCCGCGAAGGCCACTCGCGCGAGCCGCCCGACGGTCTCGTCGCGGCGTGGTGTCGTCCATGCGAGCAACAGCACGACTCCGACGAGGCCGCCGAGCGCGCTCAACATCGACGTGCGCCCCGAGATCCACGCGACGGAGTCCGCCAGTGCCGGATGCACGGCGAAAACGCCGAGCCCGATCCACGGAAACGGCCGCGGATTTGCTCCTCCCGACAGCAGCACGAGCGCGATGCCGGCCAGCATCACCACCGCCGCATGCAGCAGCGCGTTCGTCAGGTGGAAGCCGCGCGGCGCCATCCCGTGCAGCGCGTAGTCGGCGCGCAGCGAGAGCGTCGCGAGCGGTCGATAGTGCCCCGCGGCCCCGCGATGGTCCCAGTAGTCGCGCTCGAAGGCCTCGAGGGCCGGAAGCTGGCCTTCGACCACCGGATTCTGCTCGAGCACCTCACGATCGTCGTAGGCCCAACCGTCGAGCCGTGCCGCCGGCAGCCACGCGAGCAGCGCCAGCGCCGCGCACAACCACGCGAGCCACGGGCCGCGCGCGGTCGGATGGGGGAGCAGCGTGGCCGCGGACATCGGGAAGAGATTGCGCAAGCGCCGCCGCCCGCGCAACGGAAGCCTTCGACAGGGCTGTCATGCACTTCGCCTGCCCGTGGGCCTTTGCTACCGTCGCGAAGGCATGGTCGCAGCTTCCCCCGAACGCTCTGGGCCCTGGTGGCGCCGCCGCGAGGTGCTGTTCTGGGCGCTCGGTTGGTGCGCGCTGCGCACGATCCTGCTGCTCAGCTTCTGCGACGTCTTCGTGTACGGCGAGGAGTTCGAGAAGGGCGCGGCGGGCAAGGCGCTGCTCGACGGAGTGCCGATTCCGTACCACCTGCTGCCGTACCATCCCTACGAAGGCGGCGGTTTCGTCGTGAGCGTGCTCGACGCGCTCGCGTTCGCGGTCTTCGGCCAGAGCCTGCTCGCGATCAAGCTCGTCGCGCTCGGACTCGGCGCCGCGGTGCTGTGGGCCGGCTGGAGCCTGTGCGAGCGTTTCGGCGGGCGAGCGGCGGCGCGCGCGTTCGCGCTGCTGTGCATCTTCGCGCCCGAGAGCGTGCAGACGAACTCGCTGCTCGCGCTCGGCATCCACTATCAGGCCTGCCTGTTCGTCGCGCTGATCCTCGGGCTGGCGCTGCGCGCTGCGCTGCAGCGGGAAGCGCGCCAGGGGCCATGGATCGCGCTCGGCCTCGCCGCGGGCTTCGGCTTCTACTTCTCCTACCAGTGCGCGCTGACGATCGCGGTCGCCGGCGGAGTGCTCCTGCTCGCGTGGAAACGTGAGCTCTTCGGCGTGCGGCTCTCGTGGCTCGCGCTCGGAGTGCTCGTCGGGCTCACGCCGCTCCTGTGGATGGCGCTGCACGTCGGCAACGAGGTCTTCGACATCCACGGCGCGTCCGTGGTCGGCTCGAAGAGCGGCAAGCTCGACGTGCTCACGAAGTTCGCGCAGTCGCTGTTCGAGGGCCGTTCCGCCTGGGATTCGGCCGCGATCGTGCTGCTCGCGCTCGCACCGCTGGTCGCGCTCGTCACGCTGCGTGGCTGCGAATCGCGCGCCCTGCGCTGGGCGATGCTCGCCGTCGCCGCGCACGCCGTCGTGTTCCTCGCCGCGTACCTCGCGAGCGGCTTCACGATCGCGAAGGTGTTTCACTGCTTCTACCTGCACCGCCTGATGCCACTGTGGTTCCTCGGCATCGTTCTCGTGGCGCTCGGCGTCGCGCGCGCGCGCTGGATGTGGGGCCCGGTCGCGCTGCTCGCGCTGATGGGGGCGAGCGACACGTGGCGGCTAGCGCGCGATGCGACGCCCGGCGACTGGCTCGCGCACGCAGCGCAGCTCGCGAACGAGAAGGGCTATCGCTATTCGCAGTACCTGCAGAAGATCGAGCCGCGCATGCAGGAGCCGCGCCTCGTCGAGCTCACGCAGCTGCTCGCCTTCGACGAGCCCGCGCCCGAGCTGCTGCACGAGTCGCTCGCGATCGCGCTCTACGGCTCGGGCGTCGGCTCCTTCGAGGACCAGTGCGCCGAGATCCGCTCCGCCGGCATCGACGACCTGCGCGGCTTCCAGCTCGGGATGGGCCTGATGCTGATGCGGCACAAGGGCCGCGACTTCAAGGAACGCATCGACCTCGTCAGCGGCTTCGAACCTGCGACACGCGACGCGCTGATCGAATCCATCGGCCGCTTCGGGCAGTGGGAGCTCGGCACGGAGGACACCGTGCTGCGCGAGGCGCGCCTGGGCCTCGAGCTCGGCTTCCCCGAGCATTTCTTCCGCGGCCTCGGCCGACGACTCTTCTCCGCGATCGGCGACGCGCGCATTCCGCACTACTACGAGCGCCGCTCCTCGCCGGTGTTCCTCGTTCCTTCGCGCGCCGTTGCGCTGCTCGCCGAGCTTCCTGACGCTGCTCGTGTCCCGATGCTCGCGGGCTACGAGCACGCGGCGCGAATGCACGCGCTTCCGTGAGAGCAGCAGAAGAAGAAGAGGGAACCGGTGGGGGAGCGAGCAGGAGGAAGAGGGAGGAAGCCGGAGAGAGAAGGAAGACGGGGAAGCAGGGGAAAGTCGGGAGGGCATCGCGAGGCTGCGGGAGCGGCGACGCCCGCGCCTTGGCCGCGCGTCGTCCGGCTCCGCTTCCTCCATTTCCCTCCCCTCTCCTCGCTTC
Source organism: Planctomycetota bacterium (assembly GCA_026692705.1). Taxonomy (GTDB): domain Bacteria; phylum Planctomycetota; class UBA1135; order UBA1135; genus F1-120-MAGs118. The sequence continues at coordinate 12,938 of JAPLOE010000061.1, read as the reverse complement.
TCCTCCCGTCTTCTCCCCCAAAGGGTTGAACTCAAGCGGCCCGCATGCGCCTTGGCGCACACGGGCCGCGAACGCTCACTGCGACGTCACGAAGGTCAGTCGACCTTGACCTCGGGGACCTGCAGGGCGACCTTGTCGCGCTTCTCGCGCTCGAAGGCGTAGCTCCATTCGGAGGAGCGCACGCGCGCCTGGTAGGTCTTGCGGCGGCGGCGGACCTCGAACCAGTCGGCGATCAGCTCGGGGTTGCGGATCATCGCCGAGAGGCGCTCGAGCTTGCGCAGCAGGCGGTTCTTCAGGCTGCGCGTCGTCTTGGCGTGGATCTTGAGCAGGCGCTCGCGGTCGGAGTGCAGCTGCTGGAACGTGAAGACCGGGTGCTTGAAGGACTCGGTGCCGTGCCAGTAGTGGAAGTCGACCTCGGCCATGTCCTTGAGCAGCATCGGCTTGAGCTGCTCGTAGATCTCGGTGCCGGGGATCGGCTGCAGGATCGAGAGGTGGATCTGGTCGGGCCGGGTCTGCTCGACGATCCACTCGGTCATCCGGTGGTCCTTCTCCTGCTCCTGCGGGAAGCCGTACATCAGGAAGTACTTGAAGGTCATCCCGACTTCGCGGTTGAGCTTGGCGGCCGCGATGATCTTCTCGGTCGTGAGGCCCTTCTTGACCGACACGAGCACGTCCGGCGAGCCCGACTCGAGCCCGTAGTAGATCTTCACGCAGCCGGCCTTCTTCATCCAGCGCAGCAGCTCGAAGTCCATCGTGTCCAGGCGCGACTCGCAGCTCCACTCGAAGAAGAGGCCGCGGCGGATGATCTCCTCGCAGATCGCCTTGACGCGCTTCTTCTGGATCGTGAAGAGGTCGTCGAAGAACATGAACTGCGGCGGGTTGTACGTCTTGAGCAGGTGCTCGATCAGGTCGACGACCTTGGTCGGGCTCATCGCGCGGTACTGGCGCGGCGTCATCTCCGCGTCGCAGAACGTGCAGGCGTACGGGCAACCGCGCGAGGTGATCAGGTTCACCGACGGGTTGATCATCAGCCGAAGGAACTTCGGCATGTCGTACAGGTGGTAGGCCGGGTACGGCACGTCGTCCATCTTCTTGATGAGCGGACGGCGCGGGTTGCGCACGAGCTGGCCGTCGTCGCCGACGTAGGTCATCCCGAGGATCTCGGGCCACTTCGAGCGATCCTTGTAGGCGTCGAGGATCTCGGGCAGCGTCAGGTCACCTTCGCCTTGCACGCAGATGTCGGCGGCGCCGGCCTCGAGGAAGAACTCGGGGTTCGTGGTCGGGTGCGGGCCACCCATGATCACGAAGCGGCCGACTTCGGTCTTGGCGATCAGGCCGAGCTCGCGCGCGCGGCGCGCGTTCGGCGTGAGCGTCGAGATGCCGACGACATCGGCCCACTCCATCGCGGCACGGAGCGTGTCCATGTCCTCGATCGAGTCGTCGTAGATCTTCACGTCGTAGCCGCGCTCGAGCAGGCCGGCGGCGAGGATCGCGATGCCCAGCGGCGGGATGATCTCGTCACGCGCGCCATTGCCGGTGGCGACGCCATCTTGGGCGAACAGCGCGGCGGCCTGTTCCCGGAGGGCTTGGCTCTTGGCGTAGATCAGGGCGACTTTCGGCTGCATGCGGGACGCCTCGGCGGCGGGGAGAGCTCTAGGAGCGGGTCAGGAGGTGCGGCGTCGGAGGGCGACGGAGCGGCTTGGCGGTCGCACTTCCCCCGGCCAGAGCCTACCCCCCTCGAATGGCGGAGGCGGGGATCTGGAGCCGGAAGTCGCGAAACCGACGCCCAAGACTACCGCGAACGTGAGATTGGGCAAGCACGGGGGGGATTCGGCTCCAACAAGCCTTGGTAGACTCCGGCCCAGCATGACGCCCAAGAGCCCCAAGAACCCTGCCGAAGGGGGCGCCGGCGCGGGCTCCCAAAGCTTCGACGAGCGCCTCGCCCGGCTGGAACAGATCGTGGCCGAGCTCGAGCAGGGCAAGGTCGGCCTCGAGGAGGCCATCGCGCGTTACCAGGAGGGCACCGAGCTCGTCCGGGGCTGCCGCGAGCTGCTCGACCGCTTCCAGAAGCGCGTCGAGGAGCTGACCGAAGCCGGCGCCAAGCCCTACGCGGGCGACCCGGACGCCGCGGAGTGAGTGTGAGCGCCCCTTCGATCGAGGCTTGGCTCGCCGACACCCAAGGGTGGATCGAGCGTGAGCTGGAGGGCCGCCTGCGGCGCACGCAGGGCGTTCCGCCCGTGCTCGCCGAGGCGATGGAATACGCGGTCCTGGGCGGCGGCAAGCGTTTCCGGGCGGCCCTGGTGCGGCTGGTGGCGCGCTGGCACGGCTCGAGCGACGCGGACTGCGCGGCGGCGGCCTGTGCGGTCGAGATGATCCACGCCTACAGCCTCGTGCACGACGATCTGCCCTGCATGGACGACGACGACTGGCGCCGCGGGCGGCCGAGCTGCCACGTGAAGTTCGGCGAGGCGAACGCGCTGCTCGCGGGCGATGCGCTGCTCACGAAGGCCTTCGAGGTGCTGGCCGAGAGCGAAACGGCGCGAAATGCGGCCGCAGTCGTGGCTCTGGCGCGCGCGGCCGGTGACGCCGGCATGGTCGGTGGGCAGGTGCTCGACCTCGGGCTTTCCGGCCATTCCGCGCGCCGGGGCGACGTCGAGCGCATGCACGCGCTCAAGACCGGCGCCCTGATCGCGGTTTCGGCCGAGCTGGGTGCGATCGTGGCGGGGGCCGGTGCCGGGGTCCGCGCCGAGGCGATCGAGTGGGGGCGCTCCTTGGGACGTTGTTTCCAGGCCGTCGACGACCTGCTCGACGTCACCGCCGACAAGGCCGCGCTGGGCAAGACTCCCGGAAAAGACGCCGCCCAGGACAAGCCGACGCTCGTGGCCGTGCTCGGACTGGAGGCGACGCGCCTTTATGCCGAGGAGGAGGCCGAACGTGCCCGCCAGCTGGCCCGCCGCTGGGGCGGCCCGTTCGAGCCCACCGGACTCCAGATGGTCGATTTCCTGCTCCACAGGCGGTCCTGACCGCACTTCCGCGGCACCCGCTCCCGCGCTCGGCGGTTGCAAAGCCCCCGCGTTCCGCCAAGGATGACACATCCCTCCGGGCCCTCTCCGATGCCCCAAAGTCCCGATCCCGCCCAATCCGCCGGTTCCGCGCTCCCCGAGCCGCCGTTGCTCGAGCGCATCTCGAGCCCTGCCGACCTGAAGCGCTTGCCGCTCGAGTCGCTGCCGCAGGTCTGCGCGGAAGTGCGCGAGTTCCTCCTGCAGTCCGTGCAGCGCACCGGTGGCCACCTTGGCTCGAACCTCGGCGTCGTCGAGCTCACGACCGCGCTGCACTACGTGTTCGACCTCTCGCGCGATCGCTGCGTGTGGGACGTCAGCCACCAGTGCTATCCGCACAAGATCTTCACGGGCCGGCGCGAGCGCTTCGAGCGGCTGCGCATGACCGACGGCCTGTGCGGCTTCACGCATCCCGACGAGAGTCCCTACGACCTGTTCCACACCGGTCACGCGGGCACGAGCATCAGCCTCGCGCTCGGACTGGCGCGCGGCACCGCGCACGAGTCGCCGCAGCCGCACTCGATCGCGGTGATCGGCGACGCGAGCCTCGGTGCGGGCGTCTCCTTCGAGGCGCTCAACTACGCGGGCGCGAGCGGCCAGCGCGTGCTCGTGATCCTCAACGACAACGAGTGGTCGATCTCGAAGTCGGTCGGCTCGATGGCGCGCTACCTCTCGCGCATCCGCAGCGCGAAGGTCGTGCAGCGCGCGAACCAGGAGATCCACAAGCTGCTCGCGGCGATCCCCGTGATCGGCGAGAAGGTCGACCGCACGCTCGAGGACATGGCCGAGGTCATGCGCCACGCGATGGTGCCGGGCCACGTGTTCGAGGAGCTCGGCGTCACGTACGTCGGGCCGATCGACGGCCACGACGTGAAGTACCTGGTCGAGAACCTGCAGCGCGTGCGCGAGCTCGAGGGCACCGTGCTGCTGCACGTGCTCACCGAAAAGGGCAAGGGCCATCCGAGCGCGCCGACGCATCCCGAGCGGGTGCACGGCGTCAAGGGCACCGTGCCCGCGCCGAAGACGGCCGGTGCGGAGTCGTCGAAGCTGCCGGGGCCGACGGAAGTGCGGCCCGCGGGGCCCGCGTACACCAAGGCTTTCGCCGACGCGCTGGCCAAGCTCGCGGACCGCGACGTGCGCGTGCATGCGCTCACGGCCGGCATGCCTTCGGGCACCGGGCTCGAGGGTTTTGCCGAGCGTTTCCCGGCGCGTTTCCACGACACGGGCATCACCGAGCAGCACAACGTCGCGATGGCTGCGGGCATGGCGAAGGCCGGGCTGCGGCCGTTCGTCGCGATCTACTCGACGTTCCTGCAGCGCGCCTATGACCAGGTGTTCCAGGAAGTCGCGCTCCAGAACTTGCCGGTGACGCTGTGCATGGACCGCGGCGGCCTCGTCGGACAGGACGGTCCGACGCACAACGGCGTGTTCGACCTCGCCTACCTGCGCACGCTGCCCAACTTCACGATCCTCGCGCCGCGTGATGCGACCGACATGCGCCGCATGCTCGAGTTCGCGCTCAACGCGCCCGGTCCGGTCGCGATCCGCTATCCGCGCGACAACTGTCCGGGTGTCGAGCGCATCCACGCCAACGAACGCACCGCGATGGTGCCGGGCAAGGCGGAAACGCTCGTCGAGGCTCCGGCGGGCGAGCGCAACGTCGCGATCTGGGCCTATGGAGCGCTCGTGAACCAGGCGCTCGACGCGGTGGACCGGCTCGCGCGCCGCGGGATCTCGGTGACGCTCGTCGACGCGCGCTTCGCGAAGCCGCTCGACGAAGAGCTGCTCTCGCAGCACGCGCTCGCCTACCGCTACATCGTGACGGTCGAGGAGCACCAGCGTGCGGGCGGCTTCGGCTCGGCCGTGCTCGAGAGCCTGTCGCGCTTGCCGAACGCGCGCGCGCAGGGACGCATGCTCGGCATTCCCGACCGCTACATCGAGCACTGCACGACGCGCGAGGAACAGCTCACGCAGTGCGGGCTCGACGCCGAAGGCATCGAGCGCACCGTGCTCAACCTCGCCGCGGCGACGCGCGTGAGCTAGGGGAACAGCTTGTCGACGCATCGCCACGGATCGAGGGCCAAGCTCGCCGCACCGGGCAAGGGCGAGCTGCGCTCGGTCCTGATCGCGGCCGATCCCGACAAGGCCGGCGTGCGCGAGCTGCTCGCGGAGCTCGTGCCGTGGCTGAAGCTGCGCGTCGAGAAGGTCGAGACGGCCGACGACGTGCGTGCGCTCGTCGAGCGGCGCTCGGCGCTCTCGCGCAAGGCCTCACTGCACGACCTGCCGGACCTGATGATCGTGCTCGGTGGCGACGGGGCGATCCTCGGCGCCGTGCGCGCGTTCTCCGCGACGCCGGTGCCGACGATCGGCATCAACTTCGGCCGCGTGGGCTTCCTCGCCTCGACGCCCGTGAGCCACTGGCGCGATGCGCTCGACGGCGTGCTCGCGGGCGAGGGCGTGCTCGAGCCGCGCATGCGCCTCGTCGCGCACCTCGAGGCCAGCGGCGGCGGTGAGTCCGACGGCGTCGAGGCGATCGCGCTCAACGAGATCCTCGTCGCGCGCGGCACAGCGCCGGGCATGCTCGCGCTGGGGCTCTCGGTCGGCGGTGAGTTCGTCGCCGATTACCGCGCGGACGGCCTGATCGTCGCGACGCCCTCGGGCTCGACGGCGCACTCGCTCTCGGCGGGCGGGCCGGTCCTGTTCCCGTCGATGCTCGCGATGGTGGTGACGCCGATCTGCCCGCAGGGCCTGTCGTACCGGCCGATCGTGCTGCACCCCGAGAGCGCGGTCGAGATCCTCGTGAAGGAGAGCTCCGGCGACACGCTGCTCGTGCTCGACGGCCAGGCCTTCCACCCGATGCGCGTGGGGCAGGTCGTCCGCATCGAGCGCCACGCGGTCGCGTACCCGCTGCTCGCGTGGTCGAAGCTCGATCCCTACCGGCGCCTGCGCGACCGGCTGGGCTGGAACGAGACGCGCTACCGCGCGACCGAAGCCTGATCAGCGCGCGAGCGAAGCGGGCTCCGCCTTGGCGCCCGCGATGCGGCCGGCTTCCATGCGCAGCACGCGGCCACAACGTTCAGCGAGGCGTTCGTCGTGAGTGACGAGCAGCAGCGAGAGCGAACGCTCCGCCTGCGCGCGGAAGAGCAGCTCGAGCACCTTCTCGCCCGTGTCGCGGTCGAGGTTGCCGGTCGGCTCGTCGGCGATGAGCAACGGCGGATCGAGGAACAGCGCGCGCGCGAGCGCGACACGCTGGCGCTCGCCGCCGGAGAGCTGCGTGGGGCGGTGCTTCATGCGCTCGGAGAGGCCGAAGCTCGCGAGCAGGTCGCGCGCCTTCTTCAGGTGCGCGGCCTTCGAGCGCCGAAACTCCGAGCTCGACTGCGCGATCATCGCCGGCAGCATCACGTTCTCGACAGCGTCGAGCTCCGCGACGAGGTGGTAGAACTGGAACACGAAACCCAGATGCCGGTTGCGCAGCGCCGCGCGCTCGAGCGTGGTCAGCGACCACGCGTCGCGCCCGTCGATGTCGACCGTGCCCGCGGTGGGGCGCTCGAGCAGGCCGAGCACGTGCAGGAGCGTCGACTTGCCCGCGCCGGACGGGCCCATCAGCGCGAGCCGCTCGCCCGCGACGAGGTCGAGGTCGACGCCGTGCAGGATCTCGAGCTCGGTGTCACCGGTCTTGAAGACCTTGCGGATCGCGCGCGCTTTCAGCACGACGTTCGGAACGCTAGTCATTGCGCAAGGCCTCCACAGGATCGAGGTGCGCGGCGCGCCAGGCCGGAATCGCGGCGAACACGAGCGTGCAGACGAAGGCGCCGAGCACGATCAGCCCGACCGCGAGCGGCGTGACGACGCTGGGGATCGAGTCGAACAGGTAGACGTCGCGGTTGAAGATCTGCACGCCGAACGTGTCCGACAGCCAGCGCTCGAACGGGTCGATCTTGATCGCCATCCACGTGCCGATCACGGCACCCGAGATCGCGCCGATCAGCGCATCCCAGAAGCCGATCAGCAGGAACAGCGCAAGCACGCCGTTGGGCGTCGCTCCGAGCGCGGTGAGGATGCCGATGTCGCGGCGCTTCTCGGTCACCATCATCGAGAGGATCGCGAAGATCGTGAAGCCCGCGACGACGAGGATCAGCGAGAGCATGATGCCCATCAGCACGCGTTCGTTCTCGATCGCGCCGAGCAGCGTGCCGCGGAACTCCTCCCAGGTGCGCAGCGAGCACGATTCGTCGATCAATCCGGCCTTGTAGAGGCTCGCGCCGAGTTCCTCGCGCACGGCCTCGGCCTCGCCCGAGTAGTCCTTGAGCTTGACGAGCACTTCGCTGAACAGGATCGCGTCCGAAGGCACCGGATCGTCCTCGCTGGCGCCGGCGAGGAAACGCGCGAGCTGCTCGCGATCGACATAGACGCGCTCGAGGTCAATTTCGTTCTCGCCGGAGCGGAACGTGCCGGCGACGACGAACTCGCGCTTCTTCGCCGACCAACCGGTGTCCGAACCGGGATCGGGCACCGCGGTCATCAGCGTGATGAACGAGCCGCGCCGCAGGCGGTGGTAGGCCATCACCTTCTCGCCGACGACGACGCTCGCACGCGGACGTCCGACCGTGGAATCGTATTCGATTTCGCCATCCTTGTTGCGACCGACGCGGTCGAGCGACTCGAGGAACTCCGTCGAGCCCTTCTCGTCGTTCGCGTCGACGCCCGTGAGCTTGATGCCCGCGATCTCGCTCGACTGGCTGTCGATCAGGATGCGCAGGCTCGATTCGTCCTGGCGCGTGAGGATGCACATCCAGCCCAGGTGCGCGCTCGCGCCTTCGACGCGCGGATCGGCGCGGATCGCCTCGAGGATCGGGCCGGGCTCACGCGGACGGCGCGCGTCCTTGTAGGGCGGCAGTGTCAGGATCAGGTCCGACAGGCTGCCCCGCGCCGAACGCCGGGTTTCCTCGAGGAAACCGGTCATGATCGACAGGATCAGGATCAGCGCGCCGACGGCGAGGAAGATCCCGAACACGCCGATCAGGTTCGTGCGGCGGCGGCGCAGGAAGCGCCACGAGAGGAAGACGCGGTACACGAGCTAGTGGGTTTCCTTCGCCGCGGCGGGAGCGCCTTCCGCGCTCGCCTCCGGGGCTTGAGTGGCCGAGAGCGGACGCATCGCGGGGAAGAGCAACACGTCGCGGATCGTGTCCTGACCGGTGAGCACCATCACGAGGCGGTCGATGCCGATTCCCAGGCCCCCGGTCGGCGGCATGCCGTACTCGAGCGCCTGCACGTAGTCGACGTCGACCTCACCCGGAGCCTCTTCGTCCTTCGACGCGACCTGCTCCTCGAAGCGGCGCTCCTGCTCGGCGGGATCGTTGAGCTCGGTGAACGCGTTGCCGAGCTCCATGCCGCCCAAGAACAGCTCGAAACGCTCGGCCGTCTTCGGATCGTGTGGGTTGGTCTTCGCGAGCGGGCAGATCGGCACGGGATAGTCCGTGCAGAACACCGGGCCCGTGAGCAGCTTCTCGCAGGTCGCCTCGAACACGTCGTTCATCAGCTTCCAGTAGTTGCCCGGATCCGTGAGGCCGAGCTCCTTCGCGCGCTGGCGCACCGCGGGCTCGTCGTCGAACTCGCAGCCGTTCTGCTGGCGGAAGAGATCGGGATAGCGCACGCGCTGGAACGGCGCCTTGAGGTCGTACTCCGCACCGCGGAACGTGACCTTGGTCGTGCCGTTGATGTCGAGCGCGAGCCGCTCGAGCATCTGCTCCGCGATCTCCATCATGCGGCGGTAGTCGGCCTGCGCCTCGTACAGCTCGAGCATCGAGAACTCGGGGTTGTGCCGCGTCGAGATGCCTTCGTTGCGGAAGTTGCGCGCTATCTCGAACACGCGCTCGAGCCCGCCGACGATCAGGCGCTTCAAGTACAGCTCGGGCGCGATGCGCAGGTAGAAGTCGCAGCCGAGCGCGTTGTGGTGCGTCACGAACGGCCGCGCCGTCGCGCCGCCGAAGATCGGGTGCAGCGTCGGCGTCTCGACCTCGAGGTAGCCTTGCGCCTCGAGGAAACGCCGGATGCCCGACACGATCTTCGAGCGCTTGATGAAGACGTCCATGACGCCTTCGGTGGCCCACAGGTCGACGTAGCGGCGGCGGTAGCGCTGCTCGACGTCCGCGAGCCCGTGCCACTTCTCCGGCGGCGGCGCGTAGCTCTTCGCGAGCAGCTTGACCTCGCTCGCCCAGACCGTGATCTCGCCCTTCTGGGTGAAGCCGAGCTCGCCCGTGACGCCCAGCTGGTCGCCGGCGTCGAGCCACTTGCGCTGCGGCCACCACTCGGTGAGCGAGTCGCGGCGCAGGCCGATCTGCACGCGTCCCGTGCGGTCGACGATGGGCGCGAAGATCAGCTTGCCGAAGTCGCGCGGCGCGAGCAGGCGCCCGGCGATCGTGACGGTCTTGCCGACGAGCGGGCCCGGCTCGGCCGCGGTGCCGGCGCCGGCGAGCAGCTCGGAAATCGGTTGCGGCACGACGCCGCGCGCCGGAAAGGGATCGACGCCGGCCGCGCGCATGGCGGCGGCCTTGGCGACGCGGTCGGACTGGGCAAGATCGGTCATGTTCTGGACTGCGGAAGGGAGGCGCGCAGGATAGCGGTCGAGGACAGGCTGAACCTCAGGCTTGCCACGCGCTTGCGAAAGCTTCGGGTGAGGTCGCGCGGGCAGCGCTCGCCGGCGCGCGAACGCCCATGCAACCGCCTGTGCAGCGGCCCGGGAAAGGCTCGCGGCCGCCTCGGCAGGTTGCCGGGGCGGCCGCGGTGCTTGGTGGAGGATAGGGGACTCGAACCCCTGGCCTCGACAATGCCATTGTCGCGCTCTACCAACTGAGCTAATCCCCCGTGTGCTCGGGCGCGGGCCGGTTGGCGCCGCGCTCGTGAACGATCGGAAGGGCGGAGAGGATGCCCTGTGATGGTCGCGCCGTCAACAGGTTCTCTGCCCGACCTGCCGCGTGCGGGGGGCCTCGCGGGGTTCTATCCTGCGCTCTCTGCACCGCCCCGACCGCCCGCTCGAACCTTGAGCCCCCGCCCGTGAGCAACGCCTACGACCCCCGGTCGATCGAGTCCCGCTGGCAGGCCCACTGGGCCGCCCACAAGACCTTCGCCGCAGCCAATCCGGGCGAGCCCGGCTTCGACGGCTCCCGCCCCAAGTACTACGTGCTCGACATGTTCCCGTACCCCTCCGGGTCGGGCCTGCACGTCGGCCACGCGGTCGGCTACATCGGCACGGACATCGTCGCCCGCAAGAAGCGCATGGAGGGCTGCAACGTCCTGCACCCGATGGGGTGGGACGCCTTCGGTCTCCCGGCGGAGCAGTACGCGATCCAGACCGGCAAACAGCCTGCGCACGCGACCGAGGTCAACACCGCGAACTTCCGGCGCCAGCTCCAGCTGATCGGCCTCTCCTACGACTGGGCCCGCGAGGTCAACACGTCGGATCCGCGCTACTACAAGTGGACGCAGTGGATCTTCAAGCGCCTGTACGAGCGCGGCCTCGCGTACCAGGCCGAGGTGCCGGTGTGGTGGTGCGAGGAGCTCAAGACTGTCCTCGCCAACGAAGAGGTGATCAACGGTCGCAGCGAGCGCGGCAACTACCCGTGCGTGCGCCGGCCGCTCAAGCAGTGGATGCTGAAGATCACGGCCTACGCTGATCGCCTGCTCGAGGACCTCGACCTGCTCGACTGGCCCGAGTCGATCAAGATCCAGCAGCGCGAGTGGATCGGGAAGAGCGAAGGCGCCGAGGTCGAGTTCGAGGTCGAAGGGGGCGCGGGCAAGCTCGTCGTGTTCACGACGCGGCCCGACACGCTGTGGGGCGCGACGTTCATGGTCGTGGCGCCGGAGCACAAGCTGCTCGAACACGTGCCGGCCGCGCAGCGCGCCAGCGTGCAGCAGTACGTCGCCGCGGCGGCCGCGAAGAGCGAGCTCGAGCGCACGGACCTCGCCAAGGACAAGACCGGCGTTTTCTCCGGGCTTTTTGCGCACAACCCGGCCTTCGAGAAGGGTGACCCGCGCGGCCGCGTGCCGATCTGGGTCGCCGACTACGTGATGATCTCCTACGGCACGGGCGCGATCATGGCCGTGCCCGGGCACGACGAGCGCGACTTCGAGTTCGCGCGCAAGTTCGCTCTCGAGGTGCGCGAGGTCGTCAAGCCGCCGACGGGCGAGAAGGGCCTCGCGGACGGCGTGTGCTTCAGCGGCGACGGCACCGCGGTGAACTCCGGTCCGATCGAGGGCCTCGCGACGCCGCAGGCGAAGAAGGCCGCGATCGAGCTGCTCGCCAAGCGTGGCGTCGGCAAGCCGCGCACGACCTACAAGCTGCGCGACTGGCTGTTCTCGCGCCAGCGCTACTGGGGCGAGCCGTTCCCGCTGCTGCACTTGGCGGACGGCACGACGATTCCCGTCGACGACAGCGCGCTGCCCGTCGAGCTGCCTCCGATGGAGGACTTCAAGCCGTCGCCCGATGGTTCCGCGCCGCTCGCGCGCGCGAAGGATTGGGTGGCGACGACGCACAAGGGACAACCCGCGCGCCGCGACACGGACACGATGCCCGGCTGGGCCGGTTCGTGCTGGTACTGGCTGCGCTTCATGGATCCGCACAACGCGCAGGCGCCGTGGTCGAAGGACGCGGAGCAGTATTGGGGCCCGGTCGACCTGTATGTCGGCGGCGCGGCTCACGCGGTGATGCACCTCCTGTACGCGCGTTTCTGGCACAAGGTGCTGTTCGATCTCGGGCTCGTGCACACGAAGGAGCCGTTCCAGAAGCTCTTCAACCAAGGGCTCATCACGGCCTTCGCTTACCAGGACAAGTCGCAGCGCCTCATCGCGAGCGACGAGGTCGAGGCGCGAGGCAACGAGTACGTGCGCAAGGCGACGGGGGAACCGCTCTCGCAGATCGTCACGAAGATGGCGAAGAGCCTGAAGAACGTCGTCAACCCCGACGACGTGATCGCGGAGCATGGCGCGGACACGCTGCGGCTGTACGAGAGCTTCATGGGGCCGCTCGCGGACTCGAAGCCTTGGAACCCGCGCGACATCACGGGCTGCGCGCGTTTCCTCGATCGTGTCTGGAGGCTGTTCGTCGATCCGGAGGGCGCCGACGCGATCCGGCCGCAGTTCAAGGTCGATCAGGGCGACCGCGCGCTCGAGGGCGAGACGCTGGAGCTCGAGAAGCTGCTGCACCGCGCGATCGCGCGCGTCGATGACTCGTTCAAGGCGTTCAACTTCAACACCGCGGTCGCGGCGCTGATGACGTTCGTCAACGAGGCCTACAAGCGGCAGGCGGCGATGACGCGCAGCCAGGGCGAGCGGCTCGTGCTCGTGCTCGCGCCGTTTGCGCCGCACGTCGCGGAAGAGCTGTGGTCGCGCCTGGGTTACGCCACGTCGCTCGCGAACGTGCCGTGGCCGAAGGTGCGGGCGGAGTTCCTCGAGGACGACACGGTCGAGATCGTGGTGCAGGTCGGCGGCAAGCTGCGCGGGCGCGTAGTGGTGCCGAAGGCCGCGAAGCAGCCCGAGGTCGAGGCCGCGGCGCGTCCGACGGTCGCGTCGTGGCTCGAGGGCAAGGACGTCGCGAAGGTCGTGCTCGTCCCCGGCCGGCTCGTGAACTTCATCGTCAAGTGAGCCCGTGAACGCCGAAGCCCAGCCCGGTCGCAAGGCGCTCTGGACGCTGTTTTTCGCGGCGTTTGCGGTGCGGCTCGCGGCGGCGCTGGCGCTCGGCGGCTTCCGCGTCGCGCCGGGAACGAGCGCCTGGGACTGGGGCCACGAGCCGGCGTGCATCGCGCAGGCGTGGCTCGACGGGCGCGGGTATTCGGATCCGTGGGGACAGGGCACGGGAGCGACGGCGTGGCTCACGCCGCCGTT
>JAPLOE010000060.1 GCA_026692705.1 Planctomycetota bacterium | reverse complement strand
CTGCACTTCGTGCCACGGGCAGGACGATTGGAAGACGCTGCATTCGACGGAGCATGACCGCGCGCTCCCGCTCGTCGGCGGCCATGGCGACCTGAACTGCCGCGAGTGCCACGCGGAGAAGGGCGAGCACGCGCTCGAGCTCGTCGGCGGCCGCAACGACAAGCCGGAGGCGCGCGCCTGTGCTGCGTGTCACGAGTCTCCACACGAACGCCGCTTCGATGCCGCGGCGGCGACGGCGATCGGCCTCGAGCGCGACGCCGGGTGCGTGACGTGCCATGCGGCCGAGCACACGTCGTTTGCGCAGGCCGCGGGGCTCACTTCTCCTGCGCATCACGCAGCGACTGGCTTCGCTCTCGAGCTTCCCCACGCCGAGCTCGCTTGCGACAAGTGCCACGCGACGGAACTCGGCGACTACGACGCGCGTTTTCCCGGCCGCGACGCTGACACGTGCAGCGCCTGCCACGAGGACGTGCACGACGGCCAGTTCGCCACGGGGCCATTCTCCGAGGGCGACTGCCTCGCTTGCCACTCGCGCGAGCACTTCGCTCCGCACACCTTCGACCTCGAGGACCACGCGCGCACTTCGTTGCCACTCGACGGCGCGCACGAACCGCTCGAATGCCGCGCTTGCCATCTCGACCCTGCCGCAGACGAGCCGCGCAGGTTCCACGGCACGAGCGACCAGTGCGACAGTTGCCACGACGACGCGCACGACGCGTTCTTCGCTCCGCGCACGGCGAGTCTCGCTCCTGCGGCGCACGGAGACTGCGCGCGTTGCCATGGAACGGCCACGTTCTCGCAGGTGGAGCCGTCTCGCTTCGATCACGGCCGCTGGACGGGCTTCCCCGTCGACGGTGCGCACGCGCAGGAAGAGTGCACGACCTGCCACCCGCTCGCAGGCGAGCCGGATGACGCGGGGCGCACGTTTGGCCGCGTGGAAGAGCACTTCGGCGAGCTCAAAGGTTGCGTCACTTGCCACGACGATCCGCACGCGGCACGTTTCGATGCGCCCGGCCTTCCGACGCGGGTCGAGGCTCGCGAGGGCTGCGCACGTTGCCACGGCACGAGCTCGTTCCGTGCGTTGCCCAAGCCGTTCGATCACGGACGCTGGACCGATTTCGCGCTCGTCGACGAGCACCGCACGGCCGCCTGCTCGGCCTGCCACGAACCGCTGCGTGTTCCCGATGAACACGGCCGCACCTGGGCTCCCGCGCTCGGCACCGACTGCGCGGATTGCCACGAAGATCCGCACGCCGGCCAGTTCGATTCCCGCGGCAAAGCGCCCGATTGCGCGCGTTGCCACGTTGCCGACCGCCCCTCGTTCCTCTCCTTCGACCACGACGATTCCCGCTTCCCCTTGAGCGAACCCCACTCGCGCCTGGAGTGCTCCGCGTGCCACCACGAAGTGCGCGCGCGCGGCCTCGAGTTCGTTCGCTACCGGCCGCTCGGCACCGAGTGCGCCGATTGCCATGGAGTGCAGGAAGACTTTGGTCTGAGGAAGAGGACGAGGAAGGGCTAGCATGCTTCGAAGGCTCTGGGTCATCTGGCTCCTCCTGCTCGCCTCGCTCGCCCGAGCGCAAGTGGACACCGGACGAGTGCTGGTCGAGCTGCGCATCACCAGCACACAGGCCGGTCGCGTGATCATCGACCGCGGCAGCGTCGACGGGCTCGCCGAGGGCGACCGCGTGCGTTTCCTTCCGCGTGGTGGCCTGCCGTTCGAAGGTCGCGTGCTGCAGGTTGGCGAGCGCAACGCGCGCGTCGAGCTCGACGACCGCTCGCTCGCTCCGGAGCCCGGAACTCGCGGCGAAACGCGCATTCCTGCAGAGCGGCTGCAGCAGGCCCCCGCGCCGGAACCGCGTCCGAAACCGGCCGAGGACGCGCCGGAACCCGAGGCGTCCGAGCGCTCCACGCGCTGGCGCAACCGCGATGAGGACTATCGCAAGGGGCAGCCGCTGCTCACGCGCGTGCGGCCGCTGCGTCCGGACGAACGCCCCGCGAGCATGACGGGCCGCGTCTACCTGATCGCCGATGCGATCGAGAGCAGCGAGGACGACCGCACGTCGCAGTTCTATCGCACGGGCACTTCGCTGCTCTACGACAACGCGCTCGGCCGCGGCGAGACGATCTTCTTCGACGGCGAGCTCAACTGGCGCGACTTCGACGTTCCCGACAACGACGACCAGCGCAAGAGCCGCCTCCGCATCGATCGCCTCGCCGTTTCCTTCGGTGGAAACCGCTTCGATCCGGCGCGCGTGCAGTTCGGGCGCTTCCTGCAGAGCGGGATGCCGGAGTTCGGCGCGATCGACGGTGCCGAGTGGACGATGCGCACCGACAGCGGCTCCCGCTTCGGCGCGAGCCTCGGTTTCCTGCCGGAACCGAACGCGGAGTACGAGACCGGCATCGACTTCCAGGGCGCGGCGTTCTACCGCTGGTCCTACGACGAGAGCGAGCAGTTCACCGCGGCCGCGGGCTACCAGAAGTCGCTGCACCACGGCAACGCGGACCGCGACCTGTTCGTGGTCGACGTGCGCCTGCTGCCCAGTGACACCTGGAACTTCGTGACGACGGCGTGGATCGACCTCTACACGCCCGGCGACGAGTTCAAGGACCCGGGGCTCGAGCCGACGCAGGTGCTCGCGCGGCTGGGCCGGCGCTGGGACGACGGGCGCTCGCTCGATTTCCTCTACCTGCACTCGCAGTTTCCCGAGCTCGACCGCAACGACTACCAGCAAGTGCTCGGCACGCAACTGCAGAACGACCATCGCGATCGCCTCGCCGTCGAGGCCCGCGCGCCGCTGGCGAGCCACCTGCGCGGCAACGCGCGCCTGGGTGGCTGGGCGGACGAGGACGACGACGGTTTCGATGCGCTCGTCGGTGCGGAGTTGCGCGACGCGCTCGTCGATGGCTTGCTGATCGACGTGCGCGGCTTCCTCTCGAACGGGCGCTTCAGCTCGGAGATCGGTGGCCGTGCGCTGCTCGGCCTCGCGGACACGTACGGCACGTGGACGCTCGAGTTCGAGCTCTCCAACCAGCACATCGTCGGCTTCACGTCCGTCAACGACGACCTGCCGCAGCACCGCGTCCGCTTCGGCCGCATGCACTCGACCGACTCCGGCTGGAGCCTGTCCGCGCACGTCGAAGGCACGTTCTGGGACCAGGAGCGCGCGCTCGCGCTCGGCCTCTACCTGCAGAGGAGCTTCTGACCATGCTCTCGCGCTTTTCGCTTCGAACAAGGGTCATTTCGGTGCTCGTGGCCGCGTGGATCACGGCCTGCGTCACGCAGTCGCAGGACGCGGTCAAGCAGCACCTGTGGTGGTCCGGCCTCGGTCCGGTCCTCCCCCACGACTCGTTCCCTGCAGACTGTTCGCTGTGCCACGTCGGTGACGACTGGCAGACGCTCTCGAGCGAGTTCCAGTTCGACCACGAGCAGGAGACCGGCGTCCCGCTGCGTGGCGCGCACGGGCGCGCGACCTGCCTGCGTTGCCACAACGACCGCGGCCCCGTGCAGGAGTTCCAGCGTCAGGGCTGCGCCGGCTGCCACGAGGACGTGCACCTCGCCACGCTCGGAAACGACTGCACGTCCTGCCATGGCGAGAGCAACTGGCAACCGCAGGGCATGATCGCGATGCACCGCAAGACGCGCTTCCCGCTCGTCGGCGTGCATGCGGCGACGGCCTGCGCGCGTTGCCACGTCGGCGCGGAGGTCGGGAAGTTCATGCCGGTCGACACGGAATGCGCGACCTGCCACCAATCGGACCTCGCGCGCGCCATCAACCCCAACCACGCGGGCCTGGGCTGGGTCGATCGCTGCGATCGTTGCCACCTGCCGCGCACGTGGGATCAGGCGGAACTGAACAACTGAGGAGCGCGGCTCAAGAACTACTGTTTTCCGGCCGAAATACGGCACCGGGGAAGGGGGAGCGCGGGCACGAGGTGCGCGCGCGAAGCGCATGGGAGTGAGGAATCTCAGGCTGGGGATCCTGGGAGTGGCGAGCCTGTGGCTCGTCGGGTGCAGCGGCGAGACCGGCACGTTGCAGATGCAGCGCGCCGAGTCGTGCATGCTGTGCCACAACGGCTCGCTGGAGAACGATTACTCCGGGCCGGGGCTCGAGAACCCGCATCCGTTCGGCACGGCCGACATGCTGACGTGCACGACGTGCCACGGCGGCGATCCGCAAGCCGACACGGTCGAGCTCGCGCACGTGCCGCCGCCGCCGGAGATCGGCGACGACCAGAAGCTGCTCACCGACCGCCGCGCGTACTTCAACCGGCTCACGCTCGCGGGAATCGACAAATTCCCGGACTATTCCGCCAATGGGCGCGCCTACACGGCGCTCGAGTACCTGCGCTTCATCAACCCCGGCGACCTGCGTGTCGTCACGCAAGGGCAGAGCTGCGGCCAGTGCCACGCGGCGCACTCCGAGGAAGTCGCCGCGAGCCTGCTCGCCACCGAGGCCGGCATCTTGTCGGGTGCCGCCTACGCGATCGGTGCGGAGAGCCGCGTGCCCGAGAACGCGGGCCTGCACTTCGACACGGCCTCGGACACGAGCTTTCGTGCCGTCTCCGACGTCGACTTCAACGTGCTCTCCGCCGCTGTCGGCGAAGTTGGGCGCCTGATCGAGTACCCGGTCTTCAGCGTGTTCGGCGCGACCGGCGCGCAGGCGATCCACAACAACAACCTGTACCTCGCGAACGTGATCGCGTCGGGGCTCAACCCCGATCGCACCGTGATTCCCGACTCGCCGCTCGCCTCGCTCTTCCACGAGCAGATTTCGTTCACGTGCGGCGACTGCCACCTCGGGAGCGCCGGCGCCAACAACCGCGCGGGCGACTTCCGTTCGTCGGGTTGCAGCGCGTGCCACATGCCCTACAGCCTCGGCGGTCGCAGCGGCAGCCTCGACGCGAACGTCAACCGCCTCGAACCGCTCGATCCCGACGACATCGACGAGCCGGAGCGGCCGCACGTGCGCTCGCACCGCATCGCGAGCGTCGCGAAGACGCTGCCTTCGGGCGTTCAGGTTCCCGGGATCAACGACCTCACCTGCGCGGGCTGCCACCAGGGCTCCAACCGCACCGTGATGCAGTACTGGGGCATCCGCCTCGACCAGAACGCCGACGTGCGAAACCACCGGCAATATCCGGCGAATCCGGTCACCAACCAGACCACCGCGAACGACCAGCGGCTGTTCGATCCCGCCGTAGGCAACCACACGTTCAACGGTCGCAACGCCAACCAATACCTCGCACGCGAGGACTACGACGGAGACGGGCGCGACGACACTCCCGAGGACGTGCACCATCAGGCGGGGCTGGGCTGCATCGACTGCCACGGCAGTTACGACCTGCACGGCGGGGACGTGAACACTCCGGGTGTCCAGATTGCGAGCCGCATGGAGCAGCAGGTCGGCATTCGCTGCGAAAGCTGCCACGGCACGATCGACGCCTACGCGGCGACGCAGCAGGGAACGGCCTGGGACGGGACGACGAAGGAGCTCGCGGTCGACGCCGCGGGCAACGAGCTCGACCACGTGTGGAAGGCTCCCGACGGCTCGTTCTGGCTGCGCGGCAGGCTCGATGGCGTGCTGCACTTCCTGCCGCAAACGCGCGACGTCGTGGTCGACAGCGGACGCACGAATCCGAACACGCAGCAGTCGGTGTTCAGCGCCAAGGCGTCGTTCGCGATGGGCCGCGCCGACGCGCAGGGCTCGAACGGCATCGGGCCCCATCAGGACTACGGCGTCACGCCGGGCTTCAGCCACAGCGATCGCATGGACTGCGCCTCGTGCCACTCGGCGTGGACGAACACGTGCATGGGCTGCCACCTCGGCGGCGAGTACGACACGGGCGCGAACTTCAGCAACATCACGGGCCAGCGCATCGTCTACAAGCAGGCGACGGCCGACTTCACGTACCAGTCACCGCTGTTCTTCCAGCTCGGCGTGAGCGCGCGCGGGAAGATCACGCAGATGAGCGCGAACACGAAGGTGTTCTACAAGTGGATCGACCGCAACAACCAGGCGAGCCCGGTGTTCTGGTTTGCCGACCGCAACGGCGGAAGCTCGAATCCTGCGAGCGGCTACCCGTCGCTCAGCCACAACGCCTTCATGGCGCACTCGATCCGCGGTCGCGTGGAGCCGACGCGCGAGGGGCCGCGCTATTGCGTGGCGTGCCACCTGACGACCGAGAGCCTGCAGAACTTCGGGCCGCAGTACGACGCGTTCCGCACGGCGATGCAGGCGGGCGACTTCGAGGCGCTCGATTTCCAGCTGCTGCGTGACCACTTCGGCCGCAACACGGGCAACCAGCTGAATTCGCCGCTGTTCGCGCACATGGTCGCGGGTCTCGGCACGGGCCTGTTCCTGTTCGATGACCAAGGCGCGCCGGTCAACCCGCTCGACACCAACCCCAACCGCATCGGGGCGGGTGGCATCGCGCCCTCGACGAACTTCTCGGGCGCGCGCGTGCGGCTCAACCTCGACCGCATCGTCGAGCCCTCGGGCGCGGCGAACGGCTCGAACAACCACACGGCGCTCGTGCCGGGGAGCACGGCGGCGCTGCGCGACGGCGCGCTCGATCCGGACCTCGCGGGCCCGCTCGGTGCGACGCTGATCCAGCGCCTCGCCGATCCGCAAAACGGCATCGTGCTCGACTCGTGGCTCGACGCGAACGGAGCGTCCCGCGGCAACGCGGCGACGTACGTCGGCGGGCCGTAAGAGAGGACCTGCACGACGAAGCGAGCGTCGCGACGTGATGCAGCACGCCGCGGCGCTCGCCCTTTCTGGAAGCGCTGGTCGCTAGACGCCGGCGCCGAATTCGCCCGACGAACGCGAGGAGTGCCCCGCGTGTGCCGGGCGCGAGCTCGACCCGTGCGACGGGCCGGTCGCGGGGCGCGTGGCCGGCTTGTGCGCCGGGCCGCGGCTGCCGCCGTGCGCCGGGCGATGCGCCGGCTTCGGACCGTGGTTCGAGCGCGACGGGCCGCCGTGCGAACGCGCGGGGCCGTGGCCACCGGCGGGACGCGGGGCGTGCTTGGGAGCGGACCGCGGGCCGTGCTGCGCCGCCGGACGTTCCGTGCGCGGCTCGTCACGACGGTCGTCGCGGCGATCGTCGCGGCGGTCATCACGGCGCGGTTCGTCGCGCTGCGGAGCGTGCGACGGCGCGCGCCAGGGCTGCGGCGCGCGCGGGGCGTGGTCGCCCTCGAGCTTGCCCGCGATCGGGATCGAGCGCCGGATCGTGCGCTCGATGTCGAGCAGGTAGGCGCGTTCCTCGCCATCACACAGCGAGATCGCGATGCCCGACGCACCCGCGCGGCCCGTGCGACCGATGCGGTGCACGTACTGCTCGGGGACGTTGGGGATCTCGTAGTTGAAGACGTGGCTCAGGCCCTCGATGTCGATGCCACGCGCGGCGATGTCGGTCGCGACGAGCACGCGCGTGCGGCCCTCGCGGAACGAGTCGAGCGTGCGCTCGCGCTGGCCCTGGGACTTGTTGCCGTGGATCGCCTGCGCGGCGATGCCGTCCTGCACGAGGCGCTTGGAGACGCGGTCGGCGCCGCGCTTGGTGCGCGTGAAGACGAGCGCGCGCTCGACCTCGGGCCGCGACAGCAGCTTCGCGATCAGGCCCGGCTTGGCCGCGCGCGACACGAAGTAGACCGACTGCTCGATCAGCTCGAAGGTCGAGGCCGGCGGGGTGATCGTCACCTTGGCGGGATTGGCGAGGATGCCCTCGGCGAGCTTGGCGATCACCGGCGGCATCGTGGCCGAGAACAGCAGCGTCTGGCGGTCCTTCGGCACGGCCGCGAGGATGCGGCGCACGTCGGGGATGAAGCCCATGTCGAGCATCTGGTCGGCCTCGTCGAGCACGAGGATCTCGACGCGGTCGAGGCGCAGGTTGCCCTGGTTCTTGAGGTCGAGCAGGCGACCCGGCGTGGCGACGAGGATGTCGACGCCGCGCGAGAGCGCCGCGACCTGGCTGCCCTGGCCGACGCCGCCGAAGATCACGGCGACGCGCAGGTCGAGCTTGGCACCGTAGGTCTCGAAGCTCTGCGCCACCTGGGCGGCGAGCTCGCGCGTCGGAACGACGGCCAGCACGAGCGGGCTGCGCGGCTGCGCACGGCGCTTCTCGTTCGCGAGGTACTGGAGGATCGGCAGCGCGAAGGCCGCCGTCTTGCCCGTGCCGGTCTTGGCGCAACCGAGCAGGTCGCGGCCTTCGAGCAGGAGCGGGATGGCCTGGAGCTGGATCGGGGTGGGTTCGACATATCCCTCGTCGGCGATCGCGCGCAGGAGCGGCGCGATGAGCCCGAGGCTTGCAAAATTGGTCATGGAGTGCGGGTACGACGCGGCCAAAAGGCCTGGCGCCTGTGGGTTGGAGCGCGGGTTGGCCGCGCAGGTCGGTTCGGTGTTGTCTCGCGCCTCGAGCACCCGCGCCACTCGCGCGGCGTCGTCATCGACGCATGCGGAGGGTCTGCAGCGGGTCCCGGCACGGCACGCGAACCGGGAGGTGGCTTCCTTTGTTCGGGCTTCCGGTACATCCCGGCGCCGTTCCCCGCGACTTGCAACTCCGCGGGTGGAAGCGAGGTGCCGCGCGGTGTCCTCCGCGTCGGCTCATCTGGGGAAGGTTGTAGGTCAAAGAGCCCGAGAAGGCGAGCGCGCGCTTGGAATTGCCCGCGAAACCGCCTTCTCGGGTGCTTGCGGAGGGGTCACATCACTTGCGCCAGTTCTCGTAGAAGCGCCAGTTCGTGCGCCACTGGGGCGTGAGCGGCGTCCCGGCGATGCGCGCGCGCACCATCTCGATCGGCATGCTGCCACCCTGCAGCACGGCGTCGTGGAAGTCGCGCTCGGGGAGCTTCCCCACCACGCACAGCTCGCGGTGCAGCTCGCGCAGCTGCAGCGCGCCGACCATGTACGCGATCTGGTACAGCGGCCCGTAGGAGCCGTTGAACGAGCGCCGCACCTCGCCCGCGGCGTTCTCGCGCTCGTGGCCGATGCGCTCGACGAGGAAGTCGATGCACTGCTCCGGCGTCCACAGCCCGAGGTGGAACGACAGCGAGAAGCGGATGCGCGCGCAGCGGTGCGCGCGCCAGAACAGCATCCCGATGCGGTTTTCCGGCGACTGCTGGAAGCCGCGCTCCCACATCAGCAGTTCCCACCACAGCGCCCAGCCTTCGGTCCAGAACGGCGAGGCGAACATGCGGCGGTGCGTCGCGAAGCGGCTCTGCATGAACTGTTGCAGGTGGTGGCCGGGGATCAGCTCGTGGTGCACCGTCGCGCGCGAGAAGTGGCGGTTGTTGCCGCGTTGGCTCATCTGCTTCTTCTCGTGCTCCATGCCGTCGGTCGGGAAGGACACGCTGATCACCTCGCCGCCGGTGAAGAACGGCGTCACGAGCTGGCGCGAGGGCGTCATCATCTCCATGCGCCACGTTTCCTTCGCGAGCGCGGGCACGGTGACGAGCTCGCGCTCCTCGACCCAGCGGATCGCCTCGTCGGCGAGCTCGCGGATGAGCTGCGGCTGCTCGCCGGGACCGACGTGGTCCTGCTTGACGCGCTCGAGCGCCGCGCGCCAGTCATCGCCGAGTCCCATGTCCTGCGCCGCGCGCACGAACTCGCGCTCGCACCAAGCGAGCTCGCGGTCGGCGATTTCGAGCAATTCCTCCGGGCTGTAAGGGATCATCGCGCCCGCAAGCTCGGCGAGCAGCGCCTCGCGCCCGAGCGGATCCCCCACGATCGTCTCCTCGTCGCCGGGCTTCAGACCCGCGAGGTCCTCGCGCAGCTGGCGCGCGTGCCCCTCGAGTTCCTCCCCGAGCGCGTCGGCCGGACGCTTCACCCACCACGTGAACAAAGGGTCGTAGCCAGCGCGCTCGCCGACCCAATTCGCGAGTTCCCGCTGCAACTCGGACACTTCGCCGGCGGTCCGCACCAGCACCGAGCGCTTCTCCGACTTCTTCTGCTCCTCCCCCGCCTTGCGCGCGGCCTTGACGTCGCGCACGAGCGCATC
>JAPLOE010000059.1 GCA_026692705.1 Planctomycetota bacterium | reverse complement strand
GCGAGCTCACGAGCCTGCGCGAGCAGATGGCGGCGGAGAAGCTGCCGATGGCGCGCGAGCTGCGCGAGCTCGAGGCCGAGCTCGTGCGCGTGCGGGCCGAGTACCAGACCACGTCGCGCACGCTCGACAGCCGCACGCTCGACCTCTCCAACCTGCGCGGCGAGATCAAGTCGCGCCAGGACGAGACGACGTACCTGTCGACGCTGCTCGGCGAGTACGCGCGCAACTTCGACTCGCGCCTGCACATCGCCGAGGTCGACCGCTACGGGAAGGTGATCGAGAGCGCGCGCCTCGCGCCGGAGAACACGACGCTCAACGAGCTGCAGGTGTTCGAGGTGCAGGCGGCGCTGCTCGAGGCCTCGCTCGTGCGGCTCGAGGACGCGCTCGGCGGCACGCGCTTCCAGGGTGCGGCCGTTGACGGCAATGGCACGGTGAAACCCGGCACTTTCGTGATGGTCGGCCCGGCGGCGATCTTCCGTTCCGACGACGGCCTCGGGGTGGGCGTGGTCGAGCAGCGCCTGGGCTCGCTCGAGCCCGCGATCGTGCCCTACGGCAAGCCCGAGGACGTCGCCGCGGCGACGGCGCTCGTCACCAACGGCTCGGGCCTGCTGCCGTTCGACGCGAGCGGTGGCAACGCGATCAAGGTGGAGGCGATCGAGGAAACGGTCGTCGAGCACTTCCTCAAGGGCGGTCCGGTCATGTGGCCGATCCTCGCGCTCGCGGTCGCGGCGTTCCTCGTCGCGCTCGTGAAGTGGGGCGTGATGATGCTCGTGCGCGTTCCGTCGCGCCGCAAGATCGACGCGTTGGTCGCGGCTGTCGCGCAGCGTGACGAGAAGCTCGCACGCGAGCGCGTGGCGGACATCCCCGGCCCGATCGGCAAGATGCTGGAGGCCGGCGTCGAGCACCTGCGCGAGCCCAAGGACCTGATCGAGGAGGTCATGTACGAGCGCCTGCTCGCGACGAAGCTGCGCCTGAACACCTGGCTGCCGTTCGTCGCGATCGCCGCGTCTTCGGCGCCGCTGCTCGGCCTGCTCGGTACGGTCACCGGCATCATGAACACGTTCTCGCTGATGACCGTGTTCGGCACCGGCGACGTGAAGACGCTCTCGAGCGGCATCTCGGAAGCGCTGATCACCACCGAGTACGGCCTGATCGTCGCGATCCCGTCGCTGCTCCTCCACGCGTTCCTGGCGCGCAAGTCGCGCGGCATCCAGGACGAGATGGAGAAGGCCGCGATCGCGTTCGTGAACCAGATCTCGAAGACGCCGCTCGCCGCGAGCGAGGCGGCCTAGGAACGGCGCCATGGGAGACGCGGGCTTCTTCGAGTGGATCCAGCAGGAAACGCAGCTCCTGTGGGAGTCCGCGTATCCGATCTGGATCGCCGGCGGTTGGGGCATGGCGGCGATCGCGATCAACGCGCTCGTGCTGTTCGGCCTCGGCGTCCACATCCAGCTCAAGCTGCTCTCGAAGGGCTTCCTGTTCGTCAAGGAGTCCCGCTGGCGGCGCTGGCTCGACGCCCCCGAGGAGCGTCGCGGCAAGATCGGCGAGCTGCTCGACTTCGTCAGCGGCGAACGTTCGCTCGACGACATGGCGGCGGCCTTCAACGGCCTGCGCGCGACGGAAGTGGCGCCGTTCGAGCGCGACCTGCGCGTGATGAAGATCTGCGTCGGCACGGCGCCGCTGTTCGGGCTGTTCGGGACCGTCACGGGCATGCTCGCGACGTTCGATGCGCTCGCGTCGGGCTCCGGCGGCGACCAGACGATGGCGCAGATCGCCAAGGGCATCTCCGAGGCGCTGATCACGACCGAGACCGGCCTCGTGATCGCGCTCCCCGGACTCTTCCTCCACTACCAGCTCGCGCGGCAGCACGAGCGTTACAAGGCTTTCCTCGCGCATCTCGAGACCGTCTGCACGCAGGCGCTCTACCGTGAGCTGCGTTCGCGCGGGAAGGCCGCCTAGGAGCTTCGCATGGGACGTTTCAGGGATTCCGGTGATGACAGCGGCGGCGAAGGCGGCATCGACCTGTCGCCGATGATCGACTGCGTCTTCATCCTGCTGATCTTCTTCATCGTCACGACCACGTTCGTGGAGGAGACCGGCATCGAGGTCGACAAGCCGCAGGCCGCAAGCGCGGTGCGACTCGAGAAGACGAGCATCCTGATCGCGATCACCGACAAGGGCGACGTCGTGTACGGCGGCCGCCAGATCGGTGTCGCAGGCGTGCAGCCGCTCGTGCGGCGCATGCTGCAGAAGGAAAAGGTGCCGGTGATCGTTCAGGCCGACACCAACTCGCAGTCGGGCTTGCTCGTGCGCGTGATCGACGAGTGCAAGCTCGGCGGCGCCGAGAAGGTCAGCGTGGCGACGAGCCGCGCCAAGAGCTGAGCCGAGCGTCATGAGAACCAGCCGCCCCCGATCGCTGCTCGCGAGCCTGATGCACGGTTTCGCCGTGCTCGTCGGCGGTTTCCTGCTTTCGCTCGTGTTCTTCCTGGTGTTGCCGTTCATGCAGGCGATCGCGAACACGCCCGAAGCGGACCTCACGGTGCGTTCGGTGGCGACCGCGGAAGTGCCGCCGCCGCCTCCGCCGCCGGAGAACGAGCCGGAGCAGGAAGAACAAGCACCGGACGAGGCGAAGCCGCCGGAGCTCACGGAATCCGCGCCGCCGCTCGACCTCAACCAGCTCGAACTCGCGCTCAATCCCGGCACGGGTGGCGACGGGCTCGTGGGGGACTTCGCGGTGAAGCTCTCGAGCGCTGGGCCGGGCCAGAGCCAGTCGAACGAGGAAGTCGAGGCGCTGTTCTCGCTCGCCGACCTCGATCAGGCGCCGCGCGTGATCTACCAGCCGGGCCCCACGCTCACGGCCGAGATTCGCAAGAAGGCGCCGGGCACCGTGTACGTGCTGTTCATCGTCGACGTCAACGGCCGGGTCGAAGGCCCGATCGTGCAGAAGTCGACCGACCCCGTGTTCGACAAGGCGGCGCTCAACGCCGTCAAGCAATGGAAGTTCGAGCCCGGCAAGCGCAAGGGTCAGGCCGTGCGCTTCCGCATGCGCGTGCCGATCACTTTCCCCGAGAAATGAGACGATCCATGGGATTCGAGAGCATGAAGTGGAAGTTCGTGGCGCTGGCGTGCGTCGCAAGTGCATGTGCGACGGCGCCCAAGCCGCAGGCGCAGCGCGCGGAGACGCTCGAGCTGCCGCCGCCGGTGACTGCGGAGGAATCGGGGCCGTCGGAGAGCTTCGTGCCGCTCGCGATCGCGATCGAGGCGCCTGTGCAGCGCGCCGAGACGAAGCCGGGCGACGAGCTGTGGAGCGACGCGACGTTCCGGCGGCGCCTGATCGAGAGCTACGCGTCGGAAACCGACATCGAGCCGCGCGTCACGCAGCTCGAGCGCGAGTCGATGCAGAAGGTGCTCGAGCTGATCTCGACGGAGAAGCTCGATGCGGCGATCGTCGAGCTCGGCAAGCTGCGCAACGAGGCCGCGAGCGCGGTGATCGACTTCACGCTCGCCAACATCCACTTCCAGCGCGAGGAACTCGAGCGCGCGGTGCCCGTGTACGAGGCCGCCGTCGAGAAGTTCCCGCGTTTCCGCCGCGCCTGGCGCAACCTCGCGCTGATCCACGTGCGTCAGTCCGACCACGCGAAGGCTGCGCCCGCGCTGACGCGCGTGATCGAGCTCGGCGGCGGCGATGCGCTCACGTACGGGCTGCTCGGCTTCTCGCTGTCGAACCTCGACAACCACCTCGGTGCGGAGACGGCCTACCGCATGGCGAGCCTGCTCGACCCGGCGACGGCGGACTGGAAAATGGGGCTTGCCCGCTGCTTCTTCAAGCAACAGCGCTTCGCCGATGCAGCGGCTCTGTGCGACTCGCTGCTGACGGCGGAGCCGGACCGCGCGGACCTGTGGCTGCTGCAGGCCAACGCCTACGTCGGTCTCGGCCAGCGCATGCGCGCCGCGGAGAACTACGAGATCGTCGAGCGCATGGGGCAGGGCACGCCCGAGAGCCTGAACATGCTCGGCGACATCTACATCAACGAGGAGCTGTTCGAGCTCGCGGTGTCCGCGTATTCGCGGGCGCTCGAGCGCGGCGCCAACGTGTCGAGCGAACGTGCGGTGCGTGCGGCGAAGGTGCTGACGGCCCGCGGAGCGTTGCGCGAGGCGAAGGGGCTCGTGCAGACGATCGAACGACTGCGCGCGGAGCGCCTGTCGGACGCGGAGAAGAAGGACTTGCTCAAGCTGCGGGCGCGGCTCGCCGTGGCCGAAGGTGCTGGTGAGGAGGAAGCGCGCGTGCTCGAGGAGATCGTCGCGCTCGATCCGCTCGACGGCGAGGCGCTGATCCTGCTCGGCCAGCACGCCCAGCGCGCCAACGATCCCGACCGTGCGATCTTCCTGTTCGAACGCGCTTCGGCGATCGAGGCCTTCGAGCCCGACGCGAAGGTGCGGCACGCGCAGCTGCTCGTCGGTCTCGGTCGCTACGCGGAAGCGTTGCCGCTGCTGCGGCGCGCGCAGCAGATCAAGCCGCGCGAGAACATCCAGGAGTACCTCGAGCAGGTCGAGCGCGTCGCGAACGCGCGCTGACCTGCGCGCGGGCGCTCAGGGCTCGCCGTCGACAGGGCGGCGCCAGGCGGCGAAGTCGCCGATCCACTCGCGCACGCCGGGTTCCTCCGCGCGGCGGTCGAGCGCCTCGAGCGCCGCGGCCACCACGCTGGGGTCCGGCTCGTCGAGCAGGCGTCGACGCAGCGTGGCGCTTTCGTGTGCGGGGCAATGCTCCGCAGCGAGCGCCGCGGCGCGACGCCGAAGGACGACGTTCAGGGTCTCCGTCTCGAACGCGAGCCGCTCGAGCGCTTCACGCGCAACGGCGTCCCGTTCCGACAAGTCCGCGATGAGTCCGAGTGCGACGACCGCGAGCGACTCACCCTTGGCCGTCGGCTGTTCCGGCAGGTTCGAGGCCGCGAACGCGAGCCACTCGACCTTGTCCGTCCGCTCGGAGCGCGCGAGTCCCCGCAGGAACGCGAGCTTCCCGTCGTGACGGCCTTCGCCGAGCAGCACGCCGAGCAGCTGCTCCTCGAGCGCCTTTTGATCCGCGCTCTCGAAGGCGAAGGTCGGCGTGACCTTGACGTCGGTGCCGGTCTCCGTCGCTTCTGGCACGCGCTCCAGCCCTGCCGTCACCACGGCGGCCTGAAGTTCACTGTCGAGCTCCGAACGCTCGAGCTGGGGACCTGAGTCCGGACGGCTCATCGTGTTCGCTACCGGCGCCGCGGCGCGCAGGGGGAGCTCACTCCGCGTCCACTGTCCGACGAGCAACATCCCACCGACCCCCAGCACCGTGAACGCCGCCGTGGCGAGCACGAGTTCCGCGCGCGCGGCGCCGAAAACAGCGGCGCCGGCTGCGGCCGAAGCCGCGCACCGGCGCCGCAGGTGTCGGACCCGGATTTTCACCGGAAGAAGTGGCCCTTGGTCACTTCGTACTCGGCGCCTTCGCCGTGGCAGACTTCGCAGGACTCGGCACCGTTGGGGGCGGTGTTGACGTCCATGTGCGCGACCTGCGCGTTGCTGTCGTGGCACGACGAGCAGGCGACGTACCAGGCACGCGTCTGCGTCGTGGCCGACGGGTGCACGCGCTCGAACGGAGCCTTCCAGACCTCGTTCGAATCGCCGTGGCAGACCGTGCAGTTCTTCACGCCCGCGGGCATCGAGGTGAAGACCTCCTCGTGCGCCGAGTGCAGGAAGTTGCGGAATTCGACCGAGGCGATCGGGCCCGTGGGCACCGAGAGCGTCTCATAACCCTGCGTGAGCTCCGCACCGGCCGAGCCGTGGCAGGAGATGCACGTGTCGTAGCCGCGGCGGCTGCCGCCGTGGAACGCGAGGTCCTCGTGGCACTTGTTGCAGGCGCTCGCACCGACGACGCGTTCGAAGGTCTCGGTCACCGTCGCGGTGCCGAACAGCAGCAGCTCGCGCGTGGAGAGCGCACCTTCGGTGTAGCTCGTCGCCTCGCCCGCGGGGCTCGCGTTGAACGTGCGGGCGCCGTGGAAGTCGAGGATGTAGGTGCCGTCGAGCACCGGCAGGCCGGTCCAGTCGCCCCAGTCCTCGCCCTTCTCGGGGCCGTCGACGAGCGAGCCGGGGAACAGGGTCGGGACCTTGAAGCTCGTCATGTAGCTCGCGAGCACTTCGCCGTTGCCGAACTCGACCGTCTCGGTGATCTGGCCGGTCGTGGCGTTCAGCGTGTAGCTGCTGGTCGGGACCGCCGAGGTCGTCACGACCCGCACCGCCGCCCCGGCGTTGTGTGCGTTGAGCAGGTTCGCCTTGTAGGTCTGGCGGAACTTCGAGTTGAACCACAGGCGGTCGCCGTTGACCCACACCACGCGCATGTACTCGCGCGCGCCGTTGAGGTCATCGATCACGATGTACGCGCCGTTGGTGAAGAGCGAGCCCTGGCCCGTCGCCACGTCGATGTAGTTCTGCGTCGCGACCGCGGCCGACGCGAGCGTGCTCGAGTTGCCGAGGCCGGTGCGCAGGAGCAGCGTCGTCGCGGCACCCGTGACGTTCCAGTGCGGGGCCTGCACGGTCGTGAAGACCTGCAGCGTGTTGTTCGACGTTCCGGCCGGCTCGTAGAAGGCGAGGTCGGGCAGGTCGATCGTGTACGGGCCGTTCCCGGTGAAGTACGCGGGCGGGATGCGCTGGTAGCACATCACCTGCGGGTTCATGGTCGGGCCGCTGAGGACGGTCTCGATGCGGCTGAGAGTGCTCGCCGCGATCGGGTCGCCGTTGTCGTTCTCGACGTGGAACGTGATGCGCACCGTCTCGCCCGCGTCGAAGTTGCCGTCGTTGTCGCCGCCGGCATCCGCGACCTGGTCGAGCACGAAGTTCACGCCAGCGGAGAGCGCGGGGTTCGCCAGCGGGTGGCGGTGCGCGTCCTCGACCGCGAGCGGAACGCCCGTTTCCTCGTGGCACAGCGTGCAATCCGCGTCGGTCAGGTCGGCCGGCATCGTCTGCAGGTTCGAGGTGTAAGGCTCCGCCGGATCCCAGTCGTCGTGGCACGAGCCACAGGCGCGCTTGGTCGGGTGCGTCTTGAAGTTGTCACCCTGCGCCGGAGCCGCGAGCGGGCCCGCGCCATCGGGGTCGCCGTGGCACTTCGCGCACTCGACCGGGCCGCGACGCTGGCGATCCTCGAGCGATTTCTGCGTGTTGCCGAGCGCCGAGTAGCCGGAGTCGCGCGGCATCGCCGCCGCGAAGCTCGGATAGGCGGGGAACACGACGTCCGAGAAGTCGATCAGCGAGTCGCCGAAGCCGATCATCTGGTAGGGCCGCGGCGTCGCGTCGTATTTGCGCGATCCGTCGGGGTTCGTCGCGATGCCGAGCACCGAGGGCAGGTACGTGCCGGTGTGGATCTTGTGGATCATCACCGAGAACTCGATGCCGACGCCCGGCGTGCCACCGGCCACGTTGGCGGTGTTGCGGTCTTCCGCACCGGCGGTGTGGCAGAGGAGGCAGTTGACGATGTCGAGCCGGTTGCCGCCGTGCGCCTGCAGGTTCGTGTGGCAGGCATTGCAGGCCTCGCGCAGCACGACCTCGCGCGGCTCCAGCGTCGTCGCCGTGCCGAGCAGGAAGTCGCCCGTGGCGTTGCCGACGTCGCGGAACACCTCGCCCTCGATCGTGAAGTCCTTGCGGAGCTCGAGACCGACCGTGTACGTGCCGTCGAGCAGCGCCTGGCCCGTCAGCTCGCCATCGGTCAGCGAGGCGGTGTCGTTGAGCGGCGCTAGGAACGTCGACGGCACCGGCACCGCGAAGCGGTACGAGTAGGTGCCTTCGCTGACTTCCGTCGAGCGGGTGAGCACGTCGGACTGCGACGCGATCACGCGCTGGTAGTTCGACGTCGGGCCCGACACGTAGATCGAGCCGCGCGTGAGCTTGGTGAGATCGAGCGGGTCGCCCGCGTCGTTCTCGGCCGTGAACTGCACCGTCAGGATGTCGCCGGCGCGCACGTTGCCGCCCGCGCCCGAGCCGCCGCTCACCGAGGTGATCGCGACGTTCACGCCCGGAAGCGCCTCGTAGGCGCCGATCTCGATCTCCGGCGACGGGCCCGGATCACCGGGTGCACCGTTGTCCCCGTCGTCGGCGGAGCAGCCGCCCAGACCCCCGACCAGTGCGGTCGCGAGGGCGAGGGAGAGGAGGGCGGGATAACGAATGCGACCTGGGTTTTGGCTTTGGGAGACCATCGTCCGTTCCGTGCTGAAGGGGACTGGGGCCGCCGATGAAGGGGCCCAGCTGGAACGTACGGCGCCAGTGCGAAGTCGAAATCCGACCTCTTGCGTAGGACGGACCCCAGTACTGCGAACGGGTCGATGCGGGTGGACGCGCGCTGGTCCACGCGCACCGAAAGGGTGCGAAAACACCGGGCGGGAGCCACGCCGCAGCGCGACTCCCGCCCGCAGTGCGCTCGCCGGCCTCCGCTACGGCTGCACGGTGAACTCGACCGCGTCGCTGAGGTTCGTCGTGCCGGGCGCGGCCGGGTCGCGGAACCACGCCTGCGCGCGCACGAGCTGGCCCGGAGTGAACGGGTTGCCGAGCGCGTTGGGGTGCGTGGAGCGGTACGTGTTCCAGTCCGTCGAGATCACGCCGTCGCAGGTGCCCGAGAGGCCGCCGGAGTTCATCGAGTTCATGCGCTGCGTCGGAGCCTTCACGCACAGGAAGCTGCCGCTGCCCGGCGCCCACACGGCCGAGTGGCGGCCAGTGAGCCCGTAGAACAGGAGCCCCTGCCGATTGCCCTCGAGCGTGTCGGCGGTGATGGTGAAGCCCGACGCGGCCGAGGCGCTCGCAATGCCGCTCGCGCTGATCGACGGGATGCAGAAGTTCGAGGTCAGGCCCGCGGTGCAGTACACGGTCGGGTTCGAGCCGCTGCCGTCGACCACGGCGCCGGTGATGCACAGGCCGTAACCCTGCGCCGGCGTCGGCACGTTCGTCGCGTTGATCGTGACGATCCACGTGCCGAGCGCGGGCGCCTGCAGCGCGATGCGCTCGACGTTGTTCTTCAGGTCCGCCGTGCCACCGGTCGCCGACCAGCCGCTGGTGAACACGTTGCCGCGGTAGAGCGTGCCGGTCGGGCTCGTCAGAGTGAGGTCGAGGTTGTTGACGACGGGGTTCGCGGCGTTCGTCGCGCCCGGAGCGTCGTGCCACGCGAGCGTGATCTCGAGCGGCGTCGCGCTCGAATTCACCTGGAACGGCACCTGCCGCGACTGGCCGGTCGTCAGGCCGTTCGCCTTGCGCACGTCGACCACGACCATCTTGACCGCGTCGGTCGCGAAGTAGAGCGATTCATCGAGGTTGAGCCGGCCCCAGCCTTCCTGGTTGCTCGGATAGCCCGCGATGCTCGTCATGTCCTGCGCGGTGTTCACGAGCACGGCCTTCACGAGCGCGCCAGTCGGCACGAACGCGTCGCCGGGCGTCGCGGTGCCCGACGGGTAGAAGCCGTCCATGAAGTACTCGCGCACCAGCGCCGCCGCGGCCGTCGAGGACGGGCAGGCCATGCTCGTGCCGGTCATCGAGGTCGTGCCGCAGGAGCCGGTGCTCGCCGAGACCGTGCCGCAGCCGGGCGTGTACACCTCGGGCTTGCGCCGGCCGTCCGCGGTCGGGCCTGTGCCGCCGGAGCAGTGCGAGTTCTGGCTGGGCGTGTCCTGCGAGGCGCCGACCGCCAGCAGGTTCTTCGCGTTTTCGGGGTTCTTGAGCGTGCTCGTGTTCGTCACGGCGAACAGCACGAGGTTGTCCTCGTTGTTCCACTGGAACGTGTCGATCGAGTTGCACAGCGAGTCGTAGTTCGTCGTCGCGTCGTTGCCCCACGAGTTCGTGTGCACGCGCGCGCCGACGCCCGCGTGCGCGACGCCGGTCGTGTTGAAGCCCGTGATCGGGAGTTCGGTGTGCGCGAGCTTCGCGAGGTACGCGAGGCCGCGGTTGGCGGTCGAGCCGTTCACCGGCTGCGCGTTGCCGGCCGACGTGCCCGCGGTGTGCGTGCCGTGGCTGTCGGCGGCGCCGCTGCCGTTGAAGTACACGAGCTTGCGGTGCGTCGGGCCGATGGGGGCGCCGGTCGGGTCGGAGAAGTAGCAGGAGCTCGACGAGATCAGCCCGTCGACGTGGCCGATCACCTGGCCCGAGCCGTTGAGGCCCTGCGTCCACAGGCGCGTGTTGTTCGACACGTTGGTCTGCACGACCCACGCGACCGAATCGTTGCGCAGCGTGAGCTCGGGTGCGGGCTCGACCCACTGGACGTCGTGCGAGCGCGCCAGCTCGCGGGCCTCGACCGGCGTCGCGGCGACGCGCAGGTACCAGCGGCCGTATTCCTCCCAGCGCTCCTCGACCGTCACGCCGGCGGCGAGCACCTGCGGCTCGAGCACGTCCAGCGCGACACCCGCGAAGCCGCTCACGATCACCTCGCGCGCGATCGCCGCCAGCGCCGGGTCGTTCGAGGCGAGCAGCAGCCGCTGCTCGAGCCGGTAGGCCGGATGGAAGTCACCGTTCCACACGCAGCCCGCGACCGCCGCGACCTTCGCTCGCACCGCCGCGTCGCCGCGCACGATAAACGCGTAGTTGGGGATGTAGTCGCACAGCTCCGCACCGGTCGCGAGCACGCGCGCGCGCAGGTTCTCGCTGATCGGGCCGTCGAACTGCGCGAGGAAGTAGCCCGCGTCCGCGTCGGCCGCGAGCTTCAGGTCCGCCGGCATCTCCGGCAGGCGCCGCGTCGTGTCGAATTCCGCGTAGGCGAGCGACAGCCAGCGCGGTTCCGCGGCGAGTCCGTTGGCCTCCTCGAAGGTCCACGAGCGGGTCGGGGCCTCGGGGAGCCGGGGGAGCTCCTGCGCGTGCAACGGGGCAAGGATCAGGGCCGCAAGGGCGAAAGCGGGGGACGGCTTCATGTTCGTTTTCTGGGGGAGTTTCGGGCGGGCCGGGACGGTGGCGCGCCGCAACCGTTGGAGACGCAACAAGCGGCCTGAAGGTTCTGGCCGCAGCCGGTTTCGGGCCGCGAAACGAGCCTCAGGGCTGAACGTTGAACTCGAGAGCGTCGGAAAGGTTGCTCTGCCCCGGTGCATTCGGATCGCGGAACCACGCCTGCGCCTGCACAACTTGGCCGGGCGCGAACGGAACGCCGAGGCCACCTCCGCTCGCCGCTGCGAACTGGTTCCAGTCGACGCTCAGCAATCCGTCGCATCCGCCGAGCGTGCCGCCCGAGGACTGGCTCCCCGTGCGCTGCACCGGATTGCGCACGCACCACCAGCTCGTGCTCTGCGGCTTCCAGCGCACCGCCGTGCGACCCGCGATTCCGTAGAAGATCACGCCCTGCCGCTGGCCCTCGACGCCCGACACCGCGAGCGTGAAGCCCGCGGTCGCGCCCGCGCGCGCGACGCCGGAAGCGTGCAGCACCGGAGTGCAGAAGCTCGTCGTGAGCGAGCTCGTGCAATAACGCGTCGGCATCGACGACGAGCCTTCGGAGATGTCGCCGGTCGCGCACAGGCCGAAACCCTGCGGTCCGACCGCGACGTCGCTCGCGCGCACGCGCACGGTCCACGCGCCGAGTTCGGGGCTCGCGAGCTCGAAATGCTCGACGTTGTTGAGCGGATCGCTCGAGCCTCCGGTGACCGAGAAGCCGTTCGCGAACACGTTGCCGCGGTACAGCGCGCCCGAGGGCGAGACGAGCTCGAGGTCGAGGTCGTTGACGGGCGCGAGGCTCGCGTTGAGCGAAGCGGGCGCGTCCATGAAGGCCAGCGTGACTTCGAACGGCGTCGCGCTCGACTGCACGAACACGGTCCAGCTCGCGTCCTCGCCGGTCGACAGTCCCTGCGCGTGGCGGCGCTCCGCGACGAAGAGCTTCGATTCGTCGCCGACCAAGTGCAGCACGCTGTCGAGGTTGACGCGGCCCCAGCCTTCGCGGTCCGACGGATAACCGGCGACGCTCGCGAGGTCCTGCCCCGCCTGCACGAGCACGGCCTTGAGCAACGCTCCCGACGGAGCGAACGCGTCCACCGGATTCGCGCGGCCGGTCCTGTGGAAACCCTCGGTGAAGTATTGGCGCGCGAGCGCGGCCGCACCGGAAATCCCGGCCGCCGACATGCTCGTTCCCGTCAGCATCAGCGTCGTGCACGGCCCCGGCGTCGCCGAGACGACGCTGCAACCCGGCGCGAGCACTTCCGGCCGCCGCCGCCCGTCGTTGGTCGGCCCGACGGCGCCGACGCACGGCAATCCGGCGTTCACGCCGTTGTCCGTGGCGCCGACCGCGAGCACGTTCTTCGCGTTGTCGGGGTTGGTCACGAACGGGGTGTTCGAGACCGAGAAGATCACGAGCTCGTCCTCGTGGTCGTGCGCGTACGTGTCGAGCGCGACGCACAGCGAGTTGTAGGCCGTCGTCGTGTCGTCGCCCCACGAGTTCGAGTGGATGCGCGCGCCGGCGAGCGCGTGCGCCGAGGCCGTCGCGGCGAAGGAAACCGCGGGGAAATCGGTGTGCGCGAGGCGTGCGAGGTACGCGAGGCCGCGCCCCGAGGTCGAACCGCTGATCGGCGCCGAATCGCCGGCGATCGTGCCCGCAGTGTGCGTGCCGTGCGTGTCGGCGCCCGAGCCGCTCAGGTACGCGAGCTTGCGGTGCGTCGGCCCGACCGGTGCGTTGGCGGGATCCTTGAACCAGCAATTGTTCGGGTTGATCGCGCCGTCGATGTGGCCGACCACCTGACCTTCACCGTGCAGGCCGCGGTCCCACAGGCGCACCTGCTGCGGCTGGTTGGTCTGCAGCACCCACGCGAGCGCGTTGTTGCGCAGCGCGAGCTGCGGCGCGGGCTCGATCCACTGCAGCGCTTCCTCGCGCGCGAGCTGCCGCGCGACGGCGGCGCTCGTGCTGAAACGTGCGATCGGACGGCCTTGTTCGAGCCGGAGGTCGGGCTTCGTGATGCCATGGCGCGCGAGCGCGGCCCCGAGCTCACGCACGTTGCCGCCCTGGAAGCCGAGCGCGACGAGTTCGTGGCGTTGCGACGCGAAGGCCGGCTCGGCCGAAGCCTGCTCCAGCCGCGGATCGAGGCGCCAGGCCGGGTGCAGCTCGCCGGTCCACGCGGTCTCGCCGAGCCGCTCGAGCGCCGCACGCTGCTCGCCCGAGCCGCGCGCGAGGAACGCGTGCGTGGGGAGCGCGTCGAGCAGCTCGACGCCGGTCGCCGCGACCCGCGCGCGCAGGGCCGCCGTCGTGCGCGTCGAGAATTGCACGAGGAACACCGCCGGCTGCGCGCCTTCGCTGCGCTCGCGCCGCAGGTCGTTCGCCACTTCCGGCTCGTTCGAGCGCGTGTCGAAGCCGCCAGCGCGCAGCGCCAGCCAGCGCGGGCTGCGCACGAGCTCCGCCGCCTGCTGCGCATCGAGCCGCACGACCGGCTCCGGCGGCAGACCCTGGGCCGTCGCCAGCGCCGACGCCCAAAGCGCCATGCACGCGCCGAGCCCCGCCCGCACGCCGTTCCTTCCTCGTTCGTTCATCGCTCTGGGCCGCCGCAGGCTCCGGAAGCCCGCACCAAGCCTTCGATGGAACTCTACCCCGCTCAGGTTCCTGCGAGGCCCTCGCACGGGCGCCTGCGTCGAGTTGGCACAGGGCGAGGCGCGTGGAAAAGACCGCGGGCCCGCCGGGCCCCGGGGGAGGCGACGGCGGGCCCGCGGCGCTGCGGCGGGGGCTGCTCAGTGGCGCAAGACGGCGTCGCGGATCTGCTGGGCCTTGGGGTGGCCGGGCGAGAGCTCGAGGGCGCGCGTGGCGGTCGAGGCGGCGCCGAATTGGTCGCCGAGCTCGAGCTGCAGCGCGGCGTGCTCGAGCAGGATCTCGAGCGACTCGTACTTGCGGCGAATGTCGGAGTAGGCACGCGAGGCCTCGTGCTCGCGGCCTTCGCGGGCGAGCGAGCGTGCGAGCGCGAGTTGCGCGTCGAACGAACGGGAATCGGTGGCGGCACCGTTGCGGCGGAAGACCCAATCGAGAAAGGGCGTCATCGGAGGACTTTCGTGGGCAGGGCCGGCGCAGCTCCGAGAGCTCGCGATTCCGGCCGGACGAATTTCAGGTCAGCACGTGCGAGGCGCTCTCGCCCTGTGGCGCGAGCGCGCGACCCGCGGCGCGTGCGGCCGTCACGAACGACGGAATCCACGCGGACGGGCGAAGCCGGCGGCGAAGAGAACGCAGCGCCGGCGAGGCTCGTGAAGACTAGGAATCCGTCAGCAGCGGGCGCCGAACGCGTCCGCCGCACCGTTGACGCGCAGATGGGGCTGCTGGACGCCGCGCACGCGCGCATGGCGCTCGCCCTCGAGCAGCGCAGGCGTCTCGGGGAGCCCCGGCACGAAACGCTCGACGTCACCGTCGGCGCCGCCGAGCTCGCGCTCGTTGCCTTCCTTGCGCGCGCCACCCGGCCCGGCCGGTTCCGCCGGCGCGAGGCACGGCGGCGTCTCGTCGACGAGACTCGGGCCCCGCTCCTCAGCGACCGTGCGCTCGAGCAGCTCCGCCTCGAAGGCCACCTGCTCCAGCCGCGGCCCAGCCAACGCGACGAGCGCGAGCAGGGCGAGCAGGTTCAGGAGCAGGGCGATGCGCTTCATGGCGTGCCTTCTATCCTGCTTCCTCAGCGTCGGCTACGCCAGACCGTGGTGTCGCGACTTGGACTGTGCCCCCGTCGGGCTGGTTTCCGCAGCCGGGCGCTTCCGGAGCCCGCCCCCGGCCTCGAACCCCGGCGCGGTGCGCCTCACGCATCCCAGTCCCAGAAATCCTCGTTGCCGAAGCCCGTCATCCCGGACTTGCCGACGCTCTTGGACATGGCCTTGAGCTTCTTCTTGTTCAGCTGAAGCACGCCAGGGAAATTCTGCAGCGCCGGAATCCAGAAGCGATGTTCGCGAATGATGCGCGCTGACTGCTCCCGCAGTGGCTGGATGTGCTTGATGACGGCGTATTCGACGTCGCCGCGCCAGCCTTGCTCGTAGAAGCGCTGGAACACGCTGTTGACCATCACGCTGGTCGGGACGCAGCACACCATGTACGCGCCGGTGACCGGGCTCTCGTCGAAGAGCTTGGCGCCGTCGACGATCCCGCCGGAGTTCATCATCAGGTTGACTGCCTTGCGCTCGCGGAAGTCACGCGCGAACGAATGCAGGAAGACCGCGAGCTTGGCCGCGGTCGACGCGACGCCGACGGCCGCGTTCGTCACCACGCCTTCACCCACGAGGAGTCCGGCGAGCTTGCTGCCGAAAGCCGCGCTGTCGATTCCGAACTTCGCCGCCGCCGCGTTGCGCTCGCGCTCGAGGACACGGATCATCGCCTCGATCGCGAGCCTGGGTTCCGCGGTGCTCAGGCTCTTCTGGACGTGATCGTCGGCCTTGTAGATCCGGTGCGAGGCCCGCACCGTCAGGATCCCGTTGTAGACGGCCATGCCCCCGCTGGTGAACACGCCGATGAAAGGCGTCACTTCGGCGGCGAATCCCAACATGGAAGCGCGCGAGGACTTGAACAGGAGTTCGCACGCTTCCTTCGCGATGTCGTCGGGCAGCAGGGCCTTGCTCATGCCCTCGATCGCCTTCTCCGGTGAGGGTGCGCCGCCCCCGCCAGCGGCCTTGACCAGCGTGTTCACGTCGTTGGCGGTGCTCCCCACGGTGTAGGCGAGAGTCACCTTCTCGGTTCGCTTCTTGAGGCTGAGCGATTCGAGATAGCCGGGTCGCCACTCGAGGGGCTTGTTGCGGAAGAGGTCGGTGACGATCTCACGCGACTCGTTGCGCAGGTGCGAGAGCGCGATCCGTTCCCGGGCGGACGGCGCGAGGTTCGGCATGCCCATCACTTGCCGGTGGAGCGTGTCGACCGCGGCGTAGCGGTTGCGCGCGTCCGACTTCCAATTGGCGCCCTTGGTCTGGATCCAGGCCATCAACGCGCTGCGCAGCGCATCGAGGTTCGCGGGCGTCGGCGTGCGCTCGTGCTCACCGAGCGCCTGATCGACGCGCTTGAGCGCCGAGCTGCGCGTCTTCATGGCGCCGGCGTTCGTCAGCTTGAGCCAGTTTTCCAGCGAAATGATGTCGGCCATGTTGAATCCGTCGGTGCGCGCGGAGAAGCGCGGTTCACAGCCCCAGCGCGGTTTCGCACTCGCGGCGCCAGCGCATGACGTCGGAGCGTTCCCAGGCGGCGGGGTTGCCGCCGACGATCGTGGCCATGCGGACCACGCCGCGCGCGTGGCACTCGCGGGCCGCGTCGGTCCGGCCGAGCTTGGCGTAGACGAGCCCGCGCAGGAAGTCCGTCGCGAGCGGGGTGATGACGAGGGCCTCGGGCTGGTTGTAGCGCCCACGCAGCTCGGCCTCGGCGGCGTCCCAGGCTCCCACGCGGGCCAGCGCCGCCGCCTTGGGGAGGTAGACCCAGTCCAACCCCTCGAACGTCGCGGCACGTTCCTCGAGAACCTCGAGGAAATATGCGGAATCGCGGCGCGAAGGCGGGGAGCCATCGACGAGCGGATAGAGCAGCGTGATCAGTCGCAGGGGATCGACTTCGGCGCGGATCGCCGTCTCGAGCTGCTCGCGACCGATGTGGCCCTGGATGTACTGCAGGCCGATCAGGTCGGTGCGCCAGCCCACGTCCTCGCGAATCGCGAGCGCGCGCTCGACGCACGCCATCGCGTCGGCGTAGTCGCCCAGTTGCAGCCGGCACAAGCCGAGGATGTACCAGGCCTCACCCATCTCGGGATGCTGCCCGAGCAGGGCGCGATAGCCGCCTTCGGCTTCGGTCATCCGGCTGTTGAAGAAGCGGCTCTCGGCGTCGCGCATGCGCGCGATCGGATTGTCAGGACGCAGGCTGAGCGCGGCGGTGCGGCAGGCCATCGAGGCCTCGAAGCGGCCCGCGTCCTGGTAGATCGTGCCGCCGATCGACTGCAGCACGTAGTCGCCCGGATAGAGGTGCACGGCCTGGTCGTACATGCGGTAGACGTCGGGCCGGTGCTGCGGCCAGCCGTCCCACAGGGCCGCGCTCAGCACGAAGATCGAGCCGGGATCGAGGCGGTAGAGCTTGTCCGGCGCGCCGAGTTCGAGCAGCGTCGGCAAGTCGCCCTCGGAGATCGCGGCGCGCATGCGCATGCGCTCCGGGTCCGGATCGAGGTCCATCGCGAGCACGTACAGGTTCTCGGTCTTCTCGGAGCGTGGGCCGTGGATGCGGCGACGCACGCGGCTCCAGTCGTCGAGCGCGAGCGCGACTTCGCGCGCGATGTCGCGCTCGCGGATGCGCTCGAGCGCCGGAACGATGTCGGAGCCCTCGAGATCGACGCCGTACTCCTGGAACGCGCTCGTGAAGCGCTGGTCGAGCTCCACTTCCGCCTGCCGGTTGCCGACGGTCCCGATCTGGTCGATGCGCAGCTGCACGAGCGCCTCGCGCAGCTCGTTGTCCTTGAGGACGAAATCCTGTTCGCGCTGCGCTGCTTCCTCGGCCGCCTGCGACGTCGCGACGAATTCGCGCGCGCGCTCGAGCGTGCCCGCATCGGCGCCGCCGGCCTCGGCGAGCGCGAGCGCGCGCCGCGCGGCGGCGAACGCCTCCCCGTGGTTGCCCGCCTGACCGAGCTTGAGCGACTCACCCTGCGCCGTCTCGACTGCCGCGTGCATCTGCGCGGTGCGCGCCGAGCGTTCGCGATTGGCCCACCACAGGCCGCCGCTTCCGAGCGCGATCGCGAGCGCGACCGAGCCCGCGAGCGCGACCGTCAGGCGCCGCGCGCGCCGCTCCTCGGCCGCACGAATGCGCGCTTCCGCCGCGTCGACCTCGGCCTTCTTCGCGCGTTCCTCGACGGTGGTCAGGTACTCGTGCACCGCGCGCGCGACGGCGTCGGCGTTGGCCGGACGCGCCGCCTTCGACGGCATCAGGCAGTCGAGGCACAGTTTCACGAGCGCCGGATCGGCCCCGCAGGCCTCGATGCGCGCGCGCGCCGGATCGAGCTTCGCCTTCGCGGCCTGCGCGACGATGGGCTCGCCCTCGATCGTCTCGTAGGGCGGCTTGCCCGTCAGCAATTCGCACAGGATCGCGCCCAGCGAGAAGACGTCGGCGCGTTCGTCGAGCTTCTCGATCTCACCCTGCGCCTGCTCCGGCGCCATGTAGGCCGGCGTGCCCATCACCGAACCCGCGAGCGAATCCGAGCCCGAGGAGCCCGGCCCGCTGCGCACGGTCTCGATCACCGTGAAAAGGCTGTCCTGCGCGCGTTTTTCGTCGGCCACGCCGCCGCGGCTCAGCACCTTCGCGAGGCCCCAGTCGACGACCTGCACCTCGCCGAATGCGCCCACCATGATGTTCGCGGGCTTCAGGTCGCGGTGCAGCACGCCTTTTGAATGCGCATAAGCGACGGTCTGGCACACCGACTCGAAAATGGCGAGCAGGCGGCCGCGGTCATCGCTCGTCGATTTGCGTTGCTGGAAGAGCGCCGACAGCGTGCGGCCCTTCACGAGCTTCATCGTGAAGTACGGGCTCTCGTCGGCCATGAGCCCGAGCTCGTACACGGGCACGATGCCCGGGTGCTGCAACTGGCCACCGATCTGCGCTTCCTCGACGAAACGCTGCACGACGGCGGGGTTTTTCGCGAGCTCGGGATCGAGCACCTTCATCGCGACGTCGCGCCCGAGATCGGTGTCGTGACCCTTGAGGATCACGCCCATGCCACCGCGCGCGATCTCGCCGAGCATTTGATAGTTGCCGCGGCCTTTGGGCGCGCGCAGCGAGGTCGCGCCCGGCGCGATCACCGGCGAAGCGCCGTGCTCCGACCCCGTGTCGGACAAAAGCACCTTCGGGGCGAGCCCGGTGCGCTGCGTGATCGCCTGCAGCACCGACGGCGGGGAGTCGGGATCTTGGGGGCTCGGGGGAGTCACCGGCAGAACCTTGTTTGGGGGAACGTCGAACCAGCGCGCCCATCAGAGCCGAACCCGCCCGGAAGCGCAGGAGAAATCCAACCCGCGTCGCTCGCTCCCGTCGGGCGCCGGATCAGGGTCCGGGCCCCGAGCTGCGCCGCAGGTGACGTCGACTTGCGCGATTCACGCCACCGCTGCAGGCCACAGCCACGCGAAGGCCCCGGCCGTCAATGCGGCGTAGATCAGACCGTCGAGCATGTAGACCGCGGTGCTCGACCAGGTCTTGCCGACCCAGATCGAGTCGGACGGGATGGCCCAGGCGTAGGCGAGCCACGCGGCGACGCCGACCACCTGGAACACCTGCCGGTACTCCGCACCGGGCGCGATCGTCGCGCGCGCGAGGTAGCCGACGACCAGCGAGACGACGAAGGTGTACGCGAACCACTTGCCGAGGAACGGCCCGAGCTTCACGGCGCCGTTCTCGCGCACGTACATCACGACGTTCGGGCCGTCCTCGAACTTCTTCAGCATCTCCGGCGTCCCCATCTCCTTCCCGTCCTTGCAGAACGGGAGTGCGTACTTGCCGGGACGCGGCTTCGACTTCCCCAGCGCCGCTCGCACCTCGTCCTCGTTGGGCAGGCTGCCGTACTCGGACTTGTGCCACTGGATGACCATGTGGATGAGCGAGCTCGCGACGAACACGAGCACCGACGAAAGCAGCGCAGGGAGCAGGAGGTCGGTCCAAGCGATCACGGGCAATTCCTCATTGGGTCCTGCCGAAAGCACAGCGGCCGCAGCGCGACCCTGCAAGCTCCGCCTGCGCCGCCTTCGGGCCGGCTCCGCACGTTTCGCCATCCGATCCGGCGCTTGCCGTCAATCGCGTACGCCCACCTCGCTTTTGGGGCGCGCTGCTAGACTCCTCCGGCCCCGTTCGATCGCCTGTCCCGCGAGGCCTTCCCCCAATGCTGATCGCGTCGCTCTTGCTGCTGGTTCCGTCGCCCGCCGTGGCCGTCGTCCCGTCGTCCGCCGTGCTCGCGAGCCAGG
The DNA here is from genome assembly GCA_026692705.1 of Planctomycetota bacterium. GTDB lineage: Bacteria > Planctomycetota > UBA1135 > UBA1135 > F1-120-MAGs118. The sequence continues at coordinate 3,361 of JAPLOE010000059.1, read as the reverse complement.
ACGCGAACCTCGACGCGAAGATCAAGGCGGCGGGCAACGATGTCGCGAAGCTGCTCGAGCTCGCCAAGTCGTGCGCGAAGGACACCGACGCGCGCAAGGTCTACCGCGCCGTGATCGCGATCGACGCGAGCCACGAGGAGGCGCGCAAGGCGCTCGGCCACCAGTTCTATGACGGCAAGTGGTTCGAGAGCTTCGCGGAGCTCACCAAGTACAAGCGCGACGAGACGGCGCGCATGAAGGAGAAGGGCCTCGCGCGCTTCAAGGACGAGTGGGTGCCCGAGGCCGAGCTGCCGTTCCACACGATGGGCTGGGTCAAGGACGAGAGCGGCAAGTGGGCGAGCCCGCACGCGCTCGCGCGCGCCAAGGAGGAGGCCGAGCGCAAGGCCGCGGGCTTCCAGTTCCGCGCCGACGACAACAGCTGGGTCGCGCCCGCCGACGTGCAGCACTGGACCGCGCTGCGCTGGAAGTGCGGCGAGGAATGGGTCGATCTCGCCAAGGCGAACGAATACCACTCCAAGCTCGAGACCGCCTGGGAGCTCGCGGGCGAGCACTTCATCGCGATCACCACGTGCGACTGGGAAGCCGGCAACGCCGCGCGCTGGTACGCGGAGAAGAGCTGGCCCGAGCTCGTGCGCGTCTTCGGTCTGGAGCCCACGCGCAAGCCGGAGTTCGTCGTGCTCGCGAACATCGAGCAGTACAACGCCGCGGCCGGAGGCGCCCAGCCGATCCTGCCGGACGCCGAGGGTTATTCCTCGCTGCACGGCGCGTACTTCGCCGACCTCACGTTCGACTTCTCGAAGCCGCCCGCGCAGTTCTTCGGCTGCGGCGTCAGCTTCTGGGACCGCAAGGACGAGAAGCTGCGCGGCTGGGGCCCGTACTGGCTGCGCTGGGCTGCCGCGCAGAGCTTCGTCGACGCCATCGACCCGTCCTACGCCTTCATCGGCGAGGTCAATCAGGCCGGCGCGATCGGCAACACGACCACCACGTTCTGGGCCGAGAAGCGCATCCCGCGCTGGCTGCGCTACGGCGCCGCGAGCTACGTCGAGCGCTACATGAAGGACCCCGAGGCCGCCGAGGGCGCGAGCCCCTGGGCCCTGCGCGACTTCGCCTTCGGCCAGATCCAGCGCACGGGCGGCCTGCGCAAGCTCGACGAGGTCTTCGCCTTCGCGCTCGACATCACCAAGCTCGAGAGCTCCTCGCGCCTCTACCACGAGGCCGGTCTCGTCGTCGCCTTCCTGCTCGACGGCGCCCCCGACGACAAGAAGCTCGCCGCCGCGCACGACGCCTTCCGCACCGCGCTCAAGTCCGGCGACGCCAAGGCCCTCAAGGCCTCCGTCACCGCGCTCCAGAAGGAACTCTCCTCCCGCGACGCCGCCATCCGCAAGTTCGCCGGCCTGCAGTAGCCGCAGGTGCGGAGGAGCTTGGCGGCGCAACCGGCGATGTTCGGCGGATAGAGGATGCAGTCGCGTGCCTTCCCGGCACGCGGGATGACGTCTATGACGGAGAGGGGCCCGAAGGGGCCGCTTTGCATCGCATGACTTCCGCCCCGCAGCCCCACCGCTCGCGCGTCGCGGCAGCATGGCGCATCCTCGCCGCGATCAACGATCCGCCGCCCGACGTGCGCATCGTCGGCTTCGAAGGTTGCGCGGCGCTCGAGCTGCTCGCGCTTCCCGCAGGCCTGCAGCTGTCGCTCGGAACCGAGGGCTGGGCCTGCCACGCGCTGAGTCCGGGGCTCGTCCTCGAACTCGTCACCGACCGTTCAACGCGCCGCCTCGTCGTGGGCCGCGATTGACCCCAATCGCGCGATCGCGCGTCAAGCGCGCAGGACGCGAGTGACCGACCGTTGCAACCGCGGGACCTCGGCCCGGCCAGTCCTCAGGGCCTCGGCTTCGAGGGTCAGGTCCCAGACGAGGGCGAGGCGCTCGTTGGGGGTGAGCCGTTTCCAGAACTCGATGTCGGCGCGGCGCTCCGCGGCGGCGTCGCGGAGGACGCGGCCGGTCCAGGTGCGGCGGCGGTCGGAGGCGTCCATCGGTTCGAGGCGAAGTGCGCTCAGGCGATCGGAGTCGGAGTGGGGGCGGCGGCCGGGCGCGCGGCGGGGCGGCGGTGGTGGTGCTGGAGGCGCTTGACGAGGTATTCGCCGCCGTGGAGCGCGAGCAGCGCCTGCACGACGGCGGAGATGCCAGCGCGCGTGGTGATGCAGGGGATGCCGCCCATGATCGCGGCGGAGCGGATCTGCTTGTCGTCGTAGCGCGTCTGCTTGCCGAGCGGCGTGTTGAGGACGAGCTTGATCTCGCGGTTCTTGATGATGTCCACGATGTGCGGGCGGCCCTCGTGGATCTTGTTCACGCGCATGGCCTTGATGCCGGCGTTCTTGAGCGCGTTGTAGGTGCCTTCGGTGGCGAGGAGCTCGTAGCCCATCTGCGCGAGCAGGCGCGCGTCGGAGAGGATCGCGCGCTTGTCGGCGTTCTTGACCGAGAGGAAGACCTTGCCGCTGCGCGGCAGCTTCATGCCGGCGGCCTCGAAGGCCTTGGCGAAGGCGAAGCCCAAGTTCTCGTCGATGCCCATGACCTCGCCGGTCGAGCGCATCTCGGGGCCGAGCAGCATGTCGGTGCCCGGGAACTTGTTGAACGGGAACACCGGCGCCTTGACCGAGTAGTAGGGCGGCACGATCTCGCTCGTGAAGCCGAGCTCGACGAGCGTCTTGCCGCACATCACCTTGGCGGCGAGCTTGGCGAGCGGCACCCCGATCGCCTTCGAGACGAACGGCACGGTGCGCGACGCGCGCGGGTTGACCTCGAGCACGTACACCTTGTCGCCCTTCACGGCGAACTGCACGTTCATGAGGCCGATCACGTTCAGCTCGCGCGCCATGGCCTTGGTCGCGCGCACGATCTCGTCCTGGATCGAGCGGTCGAGCGTGTGCGGCGGCATCACGCAGGTCGAGTCGCCGGAGTGGATGCCGGCCTCCTCGATGTGCTCCATCACGCCGCCGATCACGACCGTCTCGCCGTCGCTGATGCAGTCGACGTCGACCTCGAGCGCGTCCTCGAGGAACTTGTCGACCAGCACCGGCCGGTCCGGCGAGGCCTGCACGGCGTTCTGCATGTAGTGGTCGAGCGCGCTGTCGTCGTAGACGATCTCCATCGCGCGGCCGCCGAGCACGTAGCTCGGGCGCACGAGCACCGGATACCCCAGCCGCCGCGCGTGCTCGAAGGCCTCGGCGGCGTTGGTGGCGATGCCGTTGTCGGGCTGGTTGAGCCCGAGCTTGCGGATCATCTCGGCGAACAGCTTGCGGTCCTCGGCGCGGTCGATCGACTCGACCGACGTGCCGATCAGCGGCGCACCGGCGGCCTTCAGCCCG
>JAPLOE010000058.1 GCA_026692705.1 Planctomycetota bacterium | reverse complement strand
TTGATTTCCGCCGCTAGCGACAGACCACCTTCAGGAAGCTCAATTCCCATGAACTTCACTCTCGCAGCCTCGCGTTTGACCTTCGTGTTCGGTTCGCTCGCCGGCCTCTCGGGCTTCAGTGGCGCATTGACGCCAGAGGGGCAGTGCTAGGGTTGTATCGGCGGCGCCGACGCTAATGCGACGTCCACCAGTTCGGTCTGCCCGCTCGCCAGCGTCACGATTCAGGTCGAAATGGGGGACGCCACGTGCGGAGTCCAGATCATCGAACCTTTCATCGTGCGATGCGTGCCAGCTGCTTGTGCGGCGAATGTGACCCGTTCGTGGAGCGGAGTCAACCCGAACAGCGAACTCGAGTTTTGTGTCACGCCGCCCACGACGCGTCGGAAGTGCCTCGACACTGACCCGGCCACGCCCGGCGTGCAGGGCCCGTCGAGCGGACCGACGGGAAGTGGCTCCGAAGTGGTTGAATCGGTCACTGGATGCGGGGACGGCGCTTGGACATACTCCATTTCGGCCCGATGCACAGGGACTAGCCAGAGCGCGCTCCTGACTGCCAGCGCGACGGTGACCTGTGATGACCACTGCTCCTGATCAGCGCTCGAAGATGAACTCCTCCAAAGGCATTCGGGCCTTTGCCATCCTCGGTTCGGTGATCGGCGTTGCTTGCGCGATCGCCCTTTTCCGTAACCAAAGCGGCCCTTCTCGCTTCGCTTCGGCGGAACCCAGTGATGCCGTTTCCGGTTCCGAGGCCGGCGGGCAGGCGGAGGCGCGACGGGCCGCCGTCGAGTGCTCCGAAATCGCCGGTGCTGCGTCGGTCAAGACCATTCGAAACGTCTTCGAGGAGCTCGACGTGCGTTTGACGCCCGAGTTGCTTGAGGGCCTTGCGGCGGATGGTGTCGACCTCAACCAGCCGATCGAGATTCCACCGTGGGAAGACGTCCACTCGCACTTCGAACAGGAGCTGGGCTCGCTGTCACAGGAGAAGGCTGACGCATACGTGAAGTCGGTGCTCGACTGGCCAGCGGAACTCTCCGCCGCAGTCCTAGCCAAGAAGTTCCCGCTGATCTCGGAACGCGGCATCACCCTCGACGATCTCCAGCTCGCGGAGATCGATGCCTTGGTTTCAGGCCGGAACCATGAGATCGAGAGCCTGGCCGTTCAATACTGCGATGGGCTCAGGTACGCCCTTGAATCGGAATGGCGGTCCGGCCGCTTTCACAAGGCGCCCGTCTCGTCTCGGGTGATCCCGAAGACCGGGCGCAGGGCGTTCTACGCAGCAGCCACGGGACATCGAGCCTGGGCTGCCAAAATCTACCTCTACGAGGAAGACTACCCCGAACTGAGAGCGCTCTCGGCGGGTGCACGGCAGGCTGCGACTGAACGAGATCGGCAGGTCGTCACTTACTTGAAGGCTCAGGCGCGCTAGTGCCTCGACCAGCCCGAGCGCTGGACCACGACTTCGACGTCACGCGCCAACCTTCGGCGGGCGGGCGCGCGTGCGGGCAGAGAATGCGGCTTCGCTCCACAGTGAGTGCGGTGGCGAGGCAGCGCGCGCCCGGGAGAAAGTGCGGCGGCACGTAACGCCCGCTCGCGCTCGCGGATTGTTCGATGGAGTCCCTCACAACCGCCGGAGCCCATGAACTTCTCCAAGATCGCCGCCGCGCTCACCTGCGCCTGCCTCGCCCTGCCCGCCACCGCCCAGACGATGCTCGGTCCGACGCCCTACCTGCAAGCGAGCGACAGTCCGTGGAACGTCACCACGCCGGCCTTCGCGCTCGAGACCTTCGAGGACCACCTGCTCAACGTCCCGGGCGTCACGGCGAGCGGCGGCCTCGTCACCTCGACGCAGTTCAGCGGGAGCATCATCGACTCGGTCGATGCCGACGACGGCTTCGTCAACGGCGTTTGCACCGGGTGCGACTCGTACTTCCTGGGCAGCGGCCCGCTGACCTTCACTTTCAGCGCGGCGGCGCTCGGTGGCCTGCCCAAGAAGGCCGGGCTCGTGTGGACCGACGGCGGGGGCGGCTGCAACGCGACGTTCACGGCCTACGACGCCAATGGTGTGTTGCTCGGCACGCTCGTCGCTCCGCTGATCGGCGACGCCTCGAACACCGGCACGACCGCCGAGGACCGCTTCTTCGGCATCGAATACGCCGGCGGCATCGCGCAGATCCGCATCCTGAACTCCACGGGCGGCCTCGAGGTCGACCACCTGCAGTACGAGCTCCCCTGCGGCGTCGGCCCCGCGTCGATCTACTGCACCGCCAAGACCAACAGCCTCGGCTGCGTGCCCGCGATCGGCTACGAAGGCTGCCCGAGCGCGAGCTCCGCCGGCACCTTCCGCATCTCCTGCGCCAACGTGCTCTCCAACAAGGCCGGCCTGCTCTTCTACGGCTACGCCCCGAGCGCCGCGCCGTTCCAAGGCGGCTTCATGTGCGTGCAATCGCCCGTGCGCCGCACCGCCATCCAGACCTCCGGCGGCAACCCGCCGCCCGACACCTGCACCGGCACCTTCTCCTTCCAGATGAACGCCTGGATCCAGTCCGGCTCCGACCCCCTGCTCGTCTCCGGCACCACCGCCCACGCCCAGTACTGGTACCGCGACCCCGCGAGCCCCAGCACCACCGGCCTCAGCAACGCCCTCTCCTTCACGATCCGGCCCTGACCGCTCGGCGCGAGAAGCTCAGTAGCCCAGTTCCTGCAGTTCCTTGAGCTCGTCGGCGGTGGGGTCGCGGGCGGTGACGGAGGATTTGGTGCCGGAGGCCTTGGCTTGGATGCGTTCGAGGGCGTCGAGGAGGAGTTGGGCCTCGCGCGGCTTGGTGGCGAAGAGGTTCTGGGCTTCGGTGGGGTCGACCGACAGGTCGTAGAGCTCGTTCTTGCCGTCGGAGGAGCGGATGAACTTCCAGCGGCCGAGGTAGAGGGCGGAGCGTTCGCGCAGGAAGCGTTCGCCCCAGGGAGAGGCCATGTCCTTGCCGCGGCTGTAGTTGAGCTCGGCGAAGAGGCCTTCGGTGCCCTTGGTGCCGGGGAAGCCGTTGGCGTGGGGCTTGGCGATGCGCTCGGGCATTTCGGCGAAGACGAGGCGCGGCACGTCGGCGATCGAGATTGGCGTGTCGAGGACGCGGCCGGTGGTCTGGCCGGGGCGCTTGGCGATCAGGGGGACGCGCAGGGCGGGCTCGTAGATGTCCTTGGAGTGCTCGATGAGGTCGTGCTCGCCGAGGTACTCGCCGTGGTCGGCGGTGACGATCACGAGCGCGCCCTCGAGCAGTCCGTCCTTGGCGAGCAGGTCGAAGAGCTCCCCCAGTCCGCGGTCGGCGTTCGCGATGCCGCGGTCGTAGGCGTCGATGGCGTTGCGGAGGAGCGCGGGGTCGGGCGGCGCGTCGCTGCCGTAGATCTGCTGGTAGAGCAGGTCGAGCAGCGCGCTCGGGTTCTCCGCGGGCGCCTTGGGCAGCTGCGCCTCGTTCGGGCCGTCGACCGGCGCGACGTTGTAGGGCCGGTGCGCGTCCATGTAGTTGAGGAACAGGAAGAACGGCTTGTCCGGCTGGCGCTGCTTCACCCACCCGTGGGCGAGGCGCGACATCTCGACGCCGGGGCGGCGCTCGTTCACGAACGTCTCGAAGCCCTGGTGCAGGCCCATGCGGTCGTTGACGTAGCCGCGATTGGCCGCGAAGGCGGCGGTCTGGTAGCCGGCGGCGAGCAGGGCCTCCGCGAGCGTCAGCTCCTCGTTCGCCAGCGGCCGCGCGTCGTTGAAGACCGCCTCGTTCGCTCCGTTGCGCACCATCTCGGCGTCGGCGTGGTGGCGGAACGGGAACAGGCCGGTGAAGAGCGACGCGTGGCTCGGCAGCGTCCACGGCGCGGTCGAGCGCGCGACCTCGTGGCGGTCGGCGGTGGCGGCGAAGGCGTCGAGGCGCGGGCTGGTCGGCCGCGAGTAGCCGTAGCAGCCGAGGTGGTCGGCGCGGACGGTGTCGAGCACGATCAGGACGACGTTGGGCGGCGTCGCGGGCTCGGACGGACAGCCCGAGAGGAACAGCGCGAGCGCAACGACCGATCCGGAGGCGAGGGCGCGGCGGAGCATCGCCCGAACCTTAGCACGCGGCGCATCCCCCGCCCGGCCCCGGGCAGGGACGGTTTGGGAAGGGACTTCCCGTCCGCGGGAGCCGCTCCCCCCGTGCCGACCCGGGGTCGCGCGGGTACCATTCTTCCCCTTCGTTCGTAGCTACAGCCCTCTCGGCGGCTCGGTCGATGAACCTCGGCCCGTGCCCCACCCGGAGCTCGCACTCCGGCTCTCCATGTCCCCGAAACCCTCGTCCAACCCTCACCCGGTCGATCGCCTCAAGCCGGGCGACCGCGTGCTCGTCATCGGCGGTGGCCCCGCCGGCCTGACGGCGGCGTACATGCTGGCGCAGCAGGGCGCCAAGGTGACGGTGTTCGAGGGCACGGAGATGCTCGGCGGCATCTCGCAGACCGCGCAGTACAAGGGTTACCGCTTCGACATCGGCGGGCACCGCTTCTTCACCAAGGTCGAGCCGGTCGAGCGCCTGTGGCACGAGATCCTGGACAAGGAATTCATCTCGGTGCCGCGCCAGTCGCGCATCCACTACCGCGGCAAGTACTTCGACTACCCGCTCAAGGCCTTCAACGCGCTCTCCGGCCTCGGGCCCATCGAGGCGGTGCGGATCCTGTGGAGCTACGGCTGGGCGAAGCTGCGCCCGAACCCGGTCGAGGAAAACTTCGAGCAGTGGGTCTCCAACCGCTTCGGCCAGCGGCTGTACCAGATCTTCTTCAAGACCTACACCGAGAAGGTCTGGGGCATCCCCTGCACCGAGATCCGCGCCGAGTGGGCCGCGCAGCGCATCCAGAACCTGAGCCTCGCCAAGGCCGTGCTCAACGCGGCCTCGATCCAGCGGCGCTCGACCAAGATCAAGAGCCTGATCAACGAGTTCCAGTACCCGCGCCTGGGTCCGGGACAGATGTGGGAAGCCTGCGCCGAGAAGTTGAAGGCCTACGGTGGCGAGGTGCTGATGCACCACAAGGTCACCGGCATCGAGGTGCGCGACGGCAAGGCGGTCGCGGTGCGCTGCAAGACGCCGCAGGGTGAGCAGCGTTTCGAGGGCGAGCACGTCATCTCGACCATGCCGGTGCGCAGCCTCGTGCGCGCGATCGGCGACGGCGCGCCCAAGCCGGTGCGCGAGGCGGCCGAAGGGCTGCGTTACCGCGATTTCCTCGTGGTTGCGCTCATTCTCGACGCCGAGAACCTGTTCACCGACAACTGGATCTACATCCACACGCCGGGCGTGAAGGTCGGGCGCATCCAGAACTTCAACAACTGGTCGAAGGCGATGGTGCCCGAGCCCGGGCGCACGTGCCTCGGCATGGAGTACTTCTGCTTCGAGGGCGACGGCCTGTGGGCCGCGAAGGATGCGGAGCTGGTCGCGCTCGCCACGAAGGAACTGGGGCAGCTCGGCCTCGCCGACCCGCAGAAGGTCGTCGACGGCACGGTCGTGCGCATGCCCAAGGCGTACCCGATCTACGACTCGGTGTACCGCGAGCACCTCGACAACGTCCGCAAGTTCCTCGATCCGATCTCGAACCTGCACCCCGTCGGCCGCAACGGGATGCACAAGTACAACAACCAGGACCACTCGATGCTGACGGCGATGATGGTGGTCTGGAACATGCAGGGGGCCGACCACGACGTGTGGGAGGTCAACACCGACTACGAGTACCACGAGGAGCAGCGGCTCGAGGCGCCCAAGCCGGCGCCGGCCGCGAGCGCGAACGCGAGCTAGCGCCATGGCCGCGAGCGAGCCCACGGGCGCCAGCGCCTACGTCCGGGACTTCAACCGTTTCGAGCTGAAGTACCTGACGACGGTCGACGAGGCGCGGCGCTTGACGGCGGCGCTGGGAGAGTTCGCGACGCCGGATCCGTACTCGGGCGAGCTCGGCTACGCGATCCACTCGCAGTACTGGGATTCGCCGGACCTGCGCTTCTTCTGGGAGAAGCTCGACGGGCAGAAATACCGGCGAAAACTGCGGTTGCGGCGCTACGCGACCGGTGACACGGCCTTCGTCGAGATCAAGCAGCGCATCGACCGCACCGTGCAGAAGCGGCGCGTGCGGATGACGGTCGCGGAGGTGCTCGCGCTGTTCGGCAAGGGTGAGATCGAGCCCAACCGCGAGTCGGAAGCGAGCGATCCCGTGCTGAAGGAGGCGCTCGTGCTGTGCCGCGAGCACCGCCTCGCGCCGCGCGTCGCGATCAGCTACCGCCGCCACGCCTGGTTCGCGCGTTTCGAGCCGGACCTGCGCGTCACGGTCGACACGCGCCTGCAGTACGACACGAGCGAGCTCGACCTCGCCCGGCCCTTCGAGCAGGGCCACTGGCTGCTGCCGCCCGAGCTCGCCGTGCTCGAACTCAAGTACAACCAGCGCGTGCCCACGTGGCTCCTGTCGCTGGTCCGCCAGCACCGGCTCGAACTGGTGCGCTTCTCGAAGTACTGTGCGGCGGCCGACCTCGCCTTCTACGGCGGCCGCCACGCCCTCGCGCCCAAGCCGCGCTGACCGTCCCCACGCCGGAGCCGAACCGTGAACGAAGCCCTCGACCAACTGACGCGCAACACTGCCTCGATCGGCGGTGGCGCCGCGTTCTGGCATGTCCTGTATGCGCTCTCCCTGAGCTTCTTCCTGTCGCTCGTGCTCGCCTGGGTCTACCGCCAGACCCACCGCGGCATCAGCTACTCGGTGTCGCTCGTGCACACGCTGATCCTGATGGCGATCACGACGGCGCTGGTGATGGAGATCATCGGCTCCAACATCGCGCGTGCCTTCAGCCTCGTCGGTGCGCTCTCGATCATCCGCTTCCGCACGGCGATCAAGGAGCCGCGCGACGTCGGCTTCCTGTTCGCATCGATGGCGGTCGGCATGGCCTGCGGCACGGGCTTCTTCGACCTCGCGGTGCTGTTCACGCTGTTCCTCTCGCCGGTGATCTACTTCCTGCATCGTTTCCAGGTCGGCGCGCAGCCGACGAGCGAGATGCTGCTCAAGGTGCAGGTGCAGGACGCCGTCGACCACCGCACGGCGTTCCAGGAGCCGTTCTTCCGTTTCCTGCGCGAGCACTCGCTGCTCTCGATGGAGTCCGTGCAAGGCGGGACGGCGCTCGAGCTCGTGTTCTCGGTGCACCTGAAGAAGGGCGCGAGCGAGAGCGAGCTGATGGAAGCGCTGCGCAAGGTCAACGGCAACCGCAAGGTCGTGCTGCTCACCGGCGCCCAGAACGTCGACGTCTAGGACTCGCGCATGCACGCCGAGGGCCACAGCCACCAAGGCCCGCTCGCGGGCTTCGTCGCGCGCCACGAGCGCGCGCTGATCGTGGCGTGGCTCGGGGCTTGCGCGGTGCTCGTGGTCGTGATGGGCGTGTGGGGCCTCGCGCTGAATGGCGCGGAAAAGGCCGTCGATGCGTGGGACGAGCGCTGGGTGAAGGAGCTCGACGGCGCACAGAAGGTGCTCGAAGCGGGCGACTCGAAGACGGCGCTGGCGCTGCTCGAGCGGCTCGACAAGGACTGCCCGGCGACGTTCGTGAAGCACCGGCAGGACCGCGAGCGCGAGCGGCTGCTCACGCTGCTCGGCACGGCGCTGCAGAAGGAAGGCAAGAAGCGGCGCACGCTCGAGACGTTCCAGCGCGCGGTCGCGTTCGACCCGAAGAACTTCGCGAATCAGTTCCACCTCGCGCAAGCGGCGAGGGAGCTCGGCGAGGACAACGTCGCGAAGGCGGCGTTCGAGGCCGTGCTCGCGATCCATCCGACGCACGCGCCGTCGGCGGAGGCGCTGGCGGACATGTCGTTCGACGCGGGCAACTAAGCGCCCGTGGTCGAGATTTTCGAGCGCTACGTCACGGCGTGGCAGCTCGAGACGGTGCACCTGAGCCTCGGTGAGACGCGAGTGGCGCTCGACGTCGTCGTCGATGGGCTCGCGCATGAGATCGAAGTGCCGGCGAGCGTCGCGGAGGGCTGGAAGGGTGTCGTGCGGCTCGACACGCACGGCTACAGCGCGCGTCTGGAGCGCGTCGAGCTCTGTCCAGCGCTGCGAGCGGGCGAAGCGGGTCGCCGGGAGGCGCTCGTGCTCACGCCCGGCGAAGAATGGCTCGCGCTCGGCGGCACGTTCGACGAACGCTACGAGCTGTCGGCCACCGAACGCGGTGCGGCGATCGTGTCGCCCGAGGTCACGGTGCCGCAGGGCGCGTCGCTGGTGCGCGTGCGGCTCGCGTTGTTCCGCTCGATTCCGGCCGAGTTCTGGTTTCAGGCCGAAAAAGCCCACTTCAACAAGCTGAAGGTGCCGCGCTGGCGCGAATTGCTGCCGCGCATCCGCCGCGGCGGCGCGCCCGAGGCCGGAACGGTGTTCGAGGACTGATGCGATGAGCCCTCGAGCCCGCCAGATCGAACGCTCCGTGGCCGCGCTGCTTGTCGCGCTGGTGCTCTGGTACTACCTGAGCGAGCGCACGCCCGAGATCTTCCTGTTCACGTGGTGCAAGTCGTGGTCGGCGCAGATCCTCGTCGTCGTCGCCGCCGGCGTCGCGCTGCTCGTGTCCTACTCGCGTGAGCTCGCACGGCCGCTCGAGACGATTCGGCGTGTCGGCGTGGTCAGCGCCGCAAGCCTCGTGCTCGCGCTGGTCGGCATCGAGAGCGCGTTGCGCCTCTCGGACAATCCGCGCTTCGAGGAACGCGACAATTCCGGCCGCCACGCGCCCGACCCCGACGTCGGCCACGTGTACGTCGCCAACCACACTCAGGTGCTGCAGACGCGCGAGTTCTCCGTCGAGTGGAAGAGCAACGCGCAGGGCGTGCGCGGCGAGCGCGACTTCGGGCCCAAGGCGCCCGGCACCACGCGCATCCTGTGCGTCGGCGACTCGTTCACGGCCTGCGATCAGGTGCCGTACGCGCAGAGTTGGCCCGCGGTGCTCGAGGCGGAACTCTCGAAGCGCCTCACCGAAGCGCAGAGCGAGCGCAAGGTCGAGGTCGTCAACTGCGGCTTCCCGGGCTTCTCGACGGCCAATGAAGCGGCCTGGATCGCGAAATTCGCGGCCGCTTTCGAGCCCGACGTCGTGCTCGTGGCCACCACGCCGAATGATCTCTCCGAAAACCCGTTCCCGCTGCAGTACGCGGTGCGCGACGGCACGCTCGTGAGCGCCACGGCGACCGAATCGGATCTCGAGCGCATCCACCATCGCCGCAACTGGTGGTGCCTGCCCGGCGTGGTCGAGCGCAGCAAGCTCGCGCAGCGCTTCGGCGAATCGCAACGCCTGCGATCCCTGCTCGGCCGCGCGCCGTTCCACCACGTCGAGGCTTATCAGGCGACGCTGAGCGAAAAGGCCGTGCGGCTGTACGACCTCGCCGACAAGTCGATGCTCGCGGCCGCGGAAGCCGCCGAAAAGCTCGGCGCACGCTTCGGCATCGTCGTGATCCCCTACCGCACGCAGCTCCTGGCGCTGCCCGGTGGGCTCGACGGCGACGCCTACGGCCGCCACTGGCTCGAGTTCACGACCACGAACGGCATCACGCCCTTCGTCGACAATCGCGCGGCGTTCATCGCGCACGGCGACCTCGGTGCGTTGTATTGGGCTGAGGACAACCACTGCACGGCCGAAGGCTACGCGCTCGTCGCGCGCACGACGGCGGAAGCGCTGTGGGAGCTGCGCACGCAGCTGGGGTGGACGCCGTGAGCACCCCGTTCTGGCGCAAGCTCACGCTCAAGAGCGTGCTGTTCTTCACGCTGCCGCCGATGGCGCTCGGCACCGCGCTGTTCCTGTCGTCGGTGGCGGACTACCGCCGCGCGCGCCAGTACGACGACTGGTGGTCCGCGCAGACCAGCGTGCGCAAGTTCGGCTTCAACCGCCTGCGCACGGCGCTCGACACCTACGCGCTCACGAAGATCGAGTCGCGCATGGATCCCGAGCGCGACGACGTGCCGCTCCTGCGCCTGTACGTCGACCGGCGCGAGTTCGACAAGCTCGACGGCGACGTCGGTGGCACCTGGGGCCAGTGGGTCGAGGTGCAGATCGACGACCACGGCGAGCTCATCGACGCCGAAGTGCGCTTCCGCGGCGACGGCAGCGCGCACTGGACCACCGAGAAGAAGTCGCTCACGCTCAAGACCAAGTCGGGCTCGCTCTACAAGGGCTTCCGCACGATGGCCTTCAGCGTGAAGGACGTGCTGCCGCAGTACCTCGCCGCGAGCCTCGCCAAGGACTTCGGGCTGCTCGCGCCCGAGCAGCAGGTCGTGCCGGTGTTCCTGAACGACCGCTTCTACGGCCTGCACCGCTTCGTCGAGCCGATCGACGAGAGCTTCCTGCGCCGCAACCTGCGCATGCCGGGCAACGTGTTCCGCGCCGACACCGCGGAGCGCGGCGACTACTTCAAGGACCTGCCGCGCGAGGTGTTCCGCAACCCGTACATCTGGGATCGCGCCGCGAACAACGACCGGCCCGGTGCGTTCGGCACGAAACTGCTCGGGGATTTCCTCGCCGATCTCAACGACCCGTCGCCGGCCGCGCGCGAGCGCCTCGACGGCTGGCTCGACGAGGACGAGCTCTCGCGCATGCTCGCGTACCTGCTCGTGGTCGGCGACCCGTACCACATGAGCGGCGTGCACAACCAGTTCTGGTACGAGGACCCGGTGTCGGGCACGTTGCACCCGATCACCTGGGACGTGCGCCTGCTCGACCTCGAGAAGCCGCCGCGGGGCTCGAACATCAACCGCTTCTGGCGCATCGCGCTGGAGGATCCGCGCATCTGGGCCGGCACGATGAAGGTGCTCGCGGAGAAGCTGAAGGACGACACGCTCCTCAAGGAGGCCGAAGCGCGCCTCGCGCTCGTGCAGGAGCGTTACGCCGACGCCATCGAGTACGACCAGCTCCGCAGCGGCGTCATTCCGCCGATCGGCGACGCGCAGGAAGCGCTCGCGACGCTGCGCAAGAACATCGAGACGCTGCGCGGCTGGTTCTCGGACACGAAGGTGAGCTACTGCGCCGCGCCTTCGCCTGACGGCCGAGTCCTCACCGTCGACGTCGTGATTGAAGGATTCGCACCCGTCGACATCACGAGCTTCACACTCAAGACCGACTCGCACGCCTTCTTTGGCCTTGATCGCTTCTACAGGGACAGCAACGGCAATGGAGTCCTGGATGCCGAGGACGCTGATCTGGGAAGCGTGAACATGGTCGAATGGCCCGGCTGCGTCTTCGTGCCGCCTCTCCGCTTGCAAGCTTGGCCGGGTGGAACGGGAGCGGCGCTCGAACCTCTGCCCAGTCGCGCACGCTTCTTCTGGGATGCGGGCGAAGGCGAGCCTCCCGCCGAAGGCATCGAGCTGAGTCTCCGCAATGCCAGCATCGACAAGCCCATCGAGGCGAGCCAGATCGCGCCGCTCACGGTCCTGGGAGAACGCAGTCTCGACAAGCGCCTGCCTCCCCGCGGAGTGCGCGTCTCGACGGGTCCTGAGCGCGTGATCGCCAAGTATCTCTCGGGCGAGGTGCACCTGACCGAGGATCTGCTCATTGCCAACTACGGCGACCTGCGGATCGCGCCGGGCACGACACTCAAGCTCGATCCGGACGTGTCGATCGAGTGCCGCGGCAAGCTGGAAGCGCTCGGCACGGCCGAGAACCCGATCACGATTGATCGCGCGAATCCCGACTTGCCGTGGGGCGTGTTCGCGCTGCAAGGGCCGGGCGCCGACGGTTCCGTGCTCAAGCACGTCAAGTTCCTCGGCGGCGGCGCGCGGCAGGTCGGGCGCGTCGAGTACAAGGGCTCGGTCTGCGTGCACTACTCGAAGGGTGTCGTGTTCGACGCCTGCGAGTTCGCCCACAACCAGCGCTGCGACGACCTGATCAACGTCGTCAAGGGCGAGGCCGCGATCACGAACTCGCACTTCCACCACGCCAACGCGGACTCGATCGACTACGACATGTCCGGCGGGCTCGTCGCGTGGAACCTGATCGAAGGTTCCGGCAACGACGGGCTCGACCTGATGACCTGCTGGCCGCGCGTGATCGGCAACCGCATCGTCAACTCGGGCGACAAGGGCATTTCCGTCGGCGAGGACAGCTCTCCGCTCGTGTTCCAGAACCTGATCTCGGGCTGCGTGCGCGGCATCGAGGCCAAGGACCGCTCCGAGCCGTTCGTGTTCCACTCGACGCTCGAGAAGAACCAGCTCGGCGTGTACGCGCACATCAAGAACTGGCGCTACGGCGAGGCCGGCTGGCCGAAGTTCGTGCGCGCGGTCGTCGAGGGCAACGAGAAGGACTACAAGACCGCCGACAGCGCCTGCCGCACGATCGCGGACTCGCGCGTCGCAGGTGCGGACGTGCCCAACGCCGGTGACGTCGAGTGGGCCTACCGCCTGCACGGCGTGCGCAGCGACTCGAAGGAGCCGGGCCTGCAGCAGCTGTGGCAGCTCGCCGAGCCTGTGAAGCCGAGCCACGAAGGCACGTTCTCGTCGGGTTTCGGCGACACGCAGGCGGGCTGGCGCGCGTCGGGGCTCGTGCGGCGCCTGTGCCTGCGCGAGCTCGACCTCGAGGCCACGTTCCGCGCCGGCATCGGCCGCATCGAGACGACGGTCGACTGGGACTTGTCGAACCAGAACGAGGTGCACGAGCTCGTCGTCGAGCTCTCGAGCGAGGACCTCACCGAGGTGCGACTCGTCGCGAACGGTGCCGATTTCGGCGCGGCGCAGCTCGTCAAGCTCGCCGGCGACCGGCACGAGTTCCGCTTTGCGACGATGCGCCTGCCCGCAGGCCGCTACACGACCTTCGGCGTCGAGGCGTCGGCCGCGAAGAGCGGCTCGAAGGTGCGCCTGCATTCCTGGCGCGTGATCTCGTGGCCAAAGGAGACGCCGTGATCCTCGCCGCGCTCGCGCAGCAGTTCACGTTCGCGGTGCTCGGCCACACGCGCGGTGGCCCCGACGACGGGCAACTGCCGATGGAGCGCTACGCCGAGATGGTGCGCGAGGTGCGCCGCGCGAGCCCCGACCTCGTGGTGCTCACCGGCGACCTCGTCTACGGCGACTTCCACTCCGAGCACGTCGACCGCGAGGCCGTGCGCCGCGACTGGGACGCCGTCGACGCCGTGTTCGCGCAGTTCGGCTGCCCCGTGCACCGCGTGCCGGGCAACCACGACGTGTGGGATCCGGTGACGCGCGACCTGTGGACCGAACGCTACGGAGCGCTGCAGAAGAGCTTCGAGCACGACGGCTCGCTGTTCCTCCTGCTCAACTCCTGCTGGACGCCGGCGCCCGGCGACACCGGCCACTGTCCTCCGCAGTTCATCCGCGGCGTGCAGCTCGACAACGAGCGCCGCGGGTTCCTCACGAAAGAGCTCGCCGCACATCCGAACGCACCCCACGTGTTCGCGTTCCTCGGCCACATGCTGTGGTGGGAAGATGACGCCGCGTGGTGGAGCGACGTGCATCCGCTGCTCGCCAAGGCCCCCACTCGCGCCGTGTTCGCCGGCGACATGGGCCCGTGGAAGTTCAGCCACGTGCGCCGCGACGGGATCGACTACCTGCAGACCGCCTTCGAGTTCGCGCCGCCGCCGCTGGAGATGCAGCGCAACCGCGAGTCGATCCGCCAGCTGACGGAGCAGCTCGACACGTGGGCGCTCGTCGCAGTCGACGCCGGGCAGGTCCACGTCGACATCCGCACGCTCGGTGGGCTCGAATCCGGCCTGTTTTCGCCGGAAAAGTACCGTTCCGTGCACGAGTTCGACGCCGACACCTTCAGCCGCAAGGTGTTCAAGCGCATGGACAACCCGACGAAGCTCACGGGCTGGCTTTGGAAGCTCGGGGGCGCCTGCGCGCTCGGCGGAGCCTTGATCGGTGCCGCCACGGTCTGGATTCTCCGGCGCCGCAGATGAAGTTCGGAATCGACGCCACCTGCTGGGCCAACGTTCGCGGCTACGGGCGCTTCACGCGCGAGCTGTGCGCCGCGATGGTGCCGCTCGCGCCCGAGCACGAGTTCGTGTTCTTCGCCGACGAAGCCGCCGCGCGCGTGTTCGAGCTCACCGGCTCCAACGTGCGCCTCGTCACCGTCGCGCAGAAAGTCGCGCCGACGCAGGCCGCCGCCGCCGATGGAGCGCGCTCGCCCTTCGACATGCTGCGCCTGACGCGCGCGGTCGCGGGCCACAAGCTCGACGCGTTCTTCTCGCCGTCGGTCTACACGTACTTTCCGCTGCCGCCGCGCCTGCGCGCGCTGGTGTGCATCCACGACTGCATCGCGGAGCGATTCCCCGAGCTGACGCTGCCGTCGCGACGCGCGCGCCTGTTCTGGAACGCGAAGGTGAAGGTCGCGCTGTGGCAGGCGCGGCTCGTGCTGACGGTGAGCGAGTATTCGGCGCGTGACCTCGAGCGTGTGCTGCACGTGCCGACGAACAAGCTGCGCGTGAGCACCGAGGCTCCGGCCCCGGCCTATCGCCCCAGCGGCAACGCGGCGGACATCGCCCGCGCCGCCGCGGCCGCCGGATTGCCCGCGGGAGCGCGCTGGTTCACGTACGTCGGCGGTTTCAACCCGCACAAGAACGTCGAAGGCATCGTGCGCGCGCTGCACGCGATTTCCCGCGGGAATTCGGGCGATCCGCACCTCGTGCTGGTCGGCCCGACCTCGACCGACGTGTTCCATGGCGAGCAGGGCCGCATTCGCGCAGCGATCACCGAGCTCGGCCTCGAGTCGCGTGTGCATTGGGCCGGCTACGTGCCCGACGAGGAGCTGCGCCACCTGCATTCCGGCGCGCTCGGCCTCCTGATCCCGTCGCAGTGCGAAGGCTTCGGCCTGCCCGCGGTCGAGGCCGCGGCCTGCGGAGCGCCGGTGATCGCGACGATCGAAAGCCCGCTGCCGGAGCTGCTCGCGGGCGGCGGCCTGTTCGTCGAACCGGGCAAGCTCGAGCCGCTCGCCGCGGCCATGCGCACGCTCTGCGAAGACGAGACGACCCGCACTCGCCTCGCGAAGGTCGCGCTCGAGCGCGCGCGAGCGATGACCTGGCCCAAGGGCGCCCGCGCGGCACTCGACGCGCTCGTGGAGTGCGCGCGATGAGCCTGCGCGTCGCGCACGTCACGACGTTCTATCCGCCGCACAACTTCGGCGGCGACGGCATCGGCATCCAGCGCCTCGTTCGCGCGCTCGCGCGCCGCGGCATCCACAACACGGTGATCCTCGACACCGACGCGTTCACGCAGCTTTCCGGCCGGAAACCCGACGCTCCGCCGCCGGAAGAGAACGTCGAGGTCGTGCAGCTCTCGAGCGCGAATCCACGCCTTTCGCTGCTCGCCGTGCAACAGCTCGGCCGCCCCGTCGCGCATGCCTCGCGACTGCGCGAGCGGCTCGGTGACGGAAAGTTCGACATCGTCCACTTCCACAACGTCAGCCTGATCGGCGGGCCCGTGGTGTGGAGCTACGGCGACGCGCTCAAGCTCGATTTCGCGCACGAGCACTGGCTCGTCTGCCCCAGCCACGTGCTGTGGCGCCACGGTCGCGAGCTCTGCACGGGCCGCGAATGCCTGCGCTGCCAGCTGAACCACCGCCGCCCGCCGCAACTGTGGCGCGCGACCTCGCTGCTCGAACGCCACGGCCGCAAGATCGACGCCTTCGTCGCGATGAGCGAGTTCAGCCGCGCGAAACACCGCGAATTCGGCTTCCCGTTCGAGATGGAAGTGCTCCCCTACTTCCTGCCGCCCGTCAGCGCGAGCGAAACGCCGCCGCGGCCACAGGCGAAGCCCTTCTTCCTGTTCGTCGGCCGCCTCGAGCGCATCAAGGGCCTCGACGACGTCATCCCGCTGCTGCGCGAGTTCCCCGGCGCGGATCTGCTCATCGCAGGCGCCGGCGAGCACGAGACCGCGCTGCGCGAGCTCGCGCGCGGCATCGACAACGTGCGTTTCCTCGGCCGCGTCTCGAACGATGAGCTGCGCGCGCTCTACGCGCACTGCGAGGCGCTCGTGGTGCCGTCGATCTGCTTCGAGACCTTCGGGATCATCCTGATCGAGGCCTTCCAGGCCGGTGCGCCCGTGATCGCGCGACGACTCGGACCTTTTCCCGAGATCGTGGAGAGCGCGGGCGCGGGCGAGCTGTTCACGACGCAGGACGAGCTGCGCGCCGCACTCGGCCGTTTCCTCGGCGATTCCCGGCATCGCGAGCGCCTCGGCGCCAACGGCCGACGCGCGTTCGAGGAACGCTGGAGCGAACGGGCCGTGCTCCCGCGTTATTTCGAGCTCGTCGCGCGCGTCGCGCGCCGCAGCGGTCGCGCCAGCCTCGCCGAACGCGTCGAGGCCGCTGCGCGAATCGAAGCGAGAAGCTAGAGTCGCGCGCCTCCCCCCGTGTTTCGCTCCCTCCCGATCTGGGCTTGCGCCCTCGTCGCCGCCGCAGGCCTGTCCGCCGCGTTCGTGCGCGCCCGTTCGACGCGTTCCGCACGCGAGATCGCCGCGTCCGAGCGTGCGAGCTTCGCCTCGGGCGCGAGCTCGCGTGCGCCGGCCTTCCGCGACGTGACGGCCGAGCTCGGCATCGACTTCCTGCACGACGCCGACGCCCGCGGAGAGTTCCGCCTGCCGGAGGAAATGGGCCCGGGAGTCGCGCTGTTCGATTGCGACGGGGACAACGATCTCGACCTGTTCGTCGCGGGTGGCGGCACGATCGACGGCAAGGGAGCGGTGCAGACCTCGCGGCTGTGGCTCAACGAAGGCGCGCGCTTCCGCGACGTGACGCAGGAGCGTGGCGCCGCCGTCGCGGGCCCGTCCTACGGCACCTACGCCGTCGACTACGACTCCGATGGTGACCAAGACCTGTTCGTCACGCGCCTCGGCCCCGACGTGCTGCTGCGCAACGAAGGCGCACGATTCGTCGAGTGCGCTGCCGAGGCCGGAGTCGCCGATCCGGGCTTCTCGACGGGCGCGGTGTTCTTCGACTTCGACCGCGACGGCCGGCAAGACCTGTACGTGTGCAACTACGTCGACTGGAGCCCGTCGATCGAGCGCGCCTGCTACATGGGCGGCCTGCGCGAGTACTGCGATCCCAGCGCCTATGACGCCGCCGCGCAGGACCGCCTCTACCGCAACCTTGGCAACGGGCGTTTCGAGGACGTCACCGCGCGCGCCGGAATGCTGGGCAAGCGCGGGCAGGGCCTCGGCGTCGTCGCGCACGACTTCGACGGCGACGGCGATCTCGACCTGTACGTGGCGAATGACTCGACGCCCGCGATGCTGTGGCGCAACCAGGGTGACGGCACGTTCGTCGAGGATTCCCTGCGCGCGGGCTGCGCCTACAACGCGCTCGGAGTCGCGATCGCGGGCATGGGCATCGCCTGCGAGGATCTCGACGGCGATCTCGCGGCGGACCTGCTCGTCACGAACATCCGCGGCCAGAGCCACCTCGCGCTACTCTCGCGCGGCACGCGTTTCGAGGACGCGAGCGCACGCATGGGCCTGCCCGCGTGGTCGACGCGCTGGACCGGCTTCGGCGTGGCGGCCTTCGATCAGGATCTCGACGGAGCGCTCGAGCTGTACGTCGCCAACGGCGCCGTCAACCTCGATCCGGTTCGCATCGGCGACCCGCGGCCCTACGTCGAGCCCGACCAGTTCCTGCGCCTCGTCGGCGGCCGCACGCTCGACGTGAGCGAAGGTTCGGGAGCGCTGCCCGACGAGTCCTCGCGTGGCCTCGCGACGGGCGACCTCGACGGCGACGGCGACCTCGACCTCGTCGTGTCGGCCTTCGACGGGCGCCTGCACGTGCTGCGCAACGAACGTTCGGACTCGAACCACTGGCTCATCGTCGACGCTCGCGATGCACACGGCTCGCCGGCGCTCGGGGCGCGCGTCGAGCTGCGCTCGGGCTCGCTGAAGCTGGTGCGCTGGATCCGCGCGCATGCGAGCTACCTCGCGAGCCACGATCCGCGCGCGCACTTAGGCCTCGCGGCCGCGACGCTGGTCGACGAACTGACGGTGACGTGGCCCGACGGAACGCAGACGCGCCTCGAGAAACTCGCCGTCGATCGCACGCTGACTCTGCGGCAAGGAGAGGTGCGGTGAGCGCGCTCAAGCTCCTGCTGATCGCGCTCGGTGTCGGTGGCGGCCTGTACGGCGCTTTCGGGCCCGTGGGCACGCTCGCGGGAGTCCTTCCGCCGCTGCCCGATCCGCAGCAGCGCACCGGCGCACGCGGCGCCCCGCTCGCGCACTTCGAAGCGGCGACGTGGAGCGCGGCCTGCCTCGCGTCCGACGTGCCCGAGGTCGTGCTCGGGCCCGAGATCGAGCTCGAACCGATGCGCCGCCTGATCGCCGAGTCGCGCGCGTGGACGCAGGCGCGCCACGGCGACGCGCTCGGCCGCATGGGCGAGATCGCGATCGCGCTCGAGCTGCACGAAAGCGCCGCCGACCTGTTCACCGCCGCTGCGGAGCTCGGCACGCAGAAAGCGCGCTGGACCTACTTCGCGGGCATCGAGCACCAGCAACTCGGTCGCCTCGAGCCGGCCGTGCGCCAGCTGCGCGCGGCGCTCGCGCTTGACCCGACGATCGGCGTCGTGCGCCCGCGCCTGGGGCGCGCGCTGTTCGATCTCGGCGACCACGCGGCCGCCAAGCAGGAATTCGAGGCCTGCCTGCGTTCGCCCGCCACGGCCGCCTTCGGTCACATCGGCCTCGCGCGCCTCGCGCTCGTCGCGCAGGCGCACGCGGAAGCGCTCGCGCAGCTCGACAAGGCCGCCGCGCTCACTCCCAACGACTACGTCATCTGGCACCTGCGCGCGCAGGCCTGCGCCGCACTCGGCCGCAGCGCCGACGCCGCCCGCGATGCCGAGCGCGGCTTCCGGCTCCCGCGCTACCGCGGCTGGCTGTCCTTCGATCCGCTCGTGCGCGAGGCCGCCGAACGCGCGCGCGTCCACTCGTGGTACGAGAACCAGTTCTCGCTCGCGCAGTCCCGCGGCGACGTTCCGGCCGCGCTTC
>JAPLOE010000057.1 GCA_026692705.1 Planctomycetota bacterium | reverse complement strand
CGGACCGGGCCTAATCTAGGGGCCATGGAACCGCACTACGCCCCGCGCACGATCGCTTTCCAGAGCGAGATCCTCCACCCGCTGGTCGATGCCGACCCGACGCGCCTCCAGCGCCTCCACAACCACCTGTTCGAGGCCGGCAGCCCGCCCTACTCCGACTTCTCGGTGCTGCAGGACGGCGTGATGTTCTCCAACCCTGCCTCGCGGCCGGGCGCGATCAGCTCGGTGACGATCACCGGCGAGCGCCTGATGTTCCGCGAGGAGCTGACGGCCATGACCGTCGACGAGTTCGCCGCGCGCGTGCGCAAGCTGAGCGAGCAGGTCTGCGAGCTGCTCGGCATCCAGGTCCTCACCGCGCATCAGGTGACGCTGCGCACGCTCGCCAACCCGCGCAACTACGTCGACTCGCGCGAGTACATCAAGTCCGGCATGTTCGGCTTCAGCGACGAGACCGAGGACTTCGGCCGCGAGCCGCAGCTGCTCGGCCTGCGCCTCGTGTTCCCGCCCAGCGAGGGCGAGCCCAACGCGCACGCCCTGCGCATCGAGTCGTTCCACAACGACCCGCGCTCGGTTTTCCTCGAGAATCAGGCCTCTTTCCCGCCGCTGCTCACCGCGCGCGGCCTCGGCGGCCTCGAGCGCAACGTGCTCGACGCCTACGAGTTCCTGCTCGAGCGCGGCCTGAGCTTCGTCAGCCGTTTCGACGTCCGCCTGGAGGCCTGAACCGCATGCGCCGCCTGCCCAGCCCCGGCGCACCGCTCGCCGCGTGCACCGCCGTCCTGCTGGCGCTGGCCCTCGGCGCCTGTCAGGACGACCCGCCCCCGACGCCGGACGCGACGGCTTCCGCGCCCAAGTTCGAGCCCGGGGTCGCGTTTGCCGTCGACAACGAGCCGATCCACGCGTACGAAGTCGACCGCATCACGGTCTACGTCGAGCGCATCGACCCGGCCGCGGCGCCCGCGCACCTGCGGCGGCTCGCGCTCACCAACGTCGCGCTGCCCCGAGCCGTCGCGCGGGTCATGGCTCCGCAGGCGCACGCCATGGCCAAGGCGGAGGCGCAGGCCCTGCGGGAGCAGCTCTCCAGCGGCAGTTACGCCGGCCCCGTCGGGCCGGACGGGACGATCGGGGAGGTCGGCGAGGGGGGCTGGTCCGAGCTCGGCATCGAGCCCTGGGGCGTCGCCATGGACCTCGCCGAGGGCCAATGGAGCGACGTGATCGAGGAAGTGGGCCAATTTCTCGTCCTGCGGCGCCTCGAACGCCACGACGGGCCCGTCCCGACGGCCACGCGGGTCAAGATCGAGGCCTTCCGCTTCCCCTGGCTGCCACTGGAAACTCTCAAGGCGGACGTGGACGCCGCGTACGATTCGCACCGGCTCGTTGTCGTCGACCCGGCCTGGGCCGACTACGTACCGACCGTGACCCAGCACCGCATGAAGGGGAAGAAGCCTTGAAGCAGCTCCGCCACGCGCTCTCCTCGAGCCTCGTCGCCGTTCTCGCGCTCAGCGCGCCCACGTTCGCCGCCGTTGCGCAAGCCGGCGGCGATCCGCTCTTCAAGGGCAAGCAGGCCGACGGCAAGCGCGAGGACTTCTCCAAGGTCGAGCGCCTCGCGGCGTGGCCCGAGATTCCCGCCGATCGCGCGGCGGCTGTGAAGACCGACATCGAGCGCCTGCGCAAGGCCGGCACGCCGGAGATGGCGGAGCAGGCCGAGGCGGCGCTGGTCGCGGCCGGAGCGATGGTCGCGCCGGGGCTGATCTCGGCGATGGGCAAGGAGCGCATGGACGACGCGCGCCTGCGCATCGAGGCCGTGCTCGATCAGGTCACCGGAGCCGCGCACACGCGCCTGCTCGCGCCCAGTTTCGCCGACAAGTCGCGCGAAGTCCGCACGTGGGCGCTGGCGCGCTGCGCGGCGTTCCCCGACAAGGCCATCGTCGCCGACGCCGAGGCGGCCTTCGCGAAGGCGACCGCGGCGCACGCCAAGGATCCCAAGGCCGAGGGCAGCGAGGCGGAAGTGTTCGCGGCGGCGCTGTGCGCGACGTCGGCGGGCTCGCACAAGGCGCTCGAAGTGATCGGCAAGGCCGCGATCGACCAGTGGGGCAAGCGCGGCGTCGAGATGCGGCTCGCGATCGAGGCGGTGCGCGACGAGGAAGCGACGAAGTTCGCGACCGCGCTGCTCGCCGACAACGACCGCAAGAAGAAGGTCGCCGGCCTCAACCTGCTCGCGGGCTGCGGCACGAAGGACGCCATCGCCGCGGTGAAGCCCTACCTCGACAACACCGACAACTCGATCCGCATCGCGGCGATCAACGCCATGCGCGGCATCGTCGACAACGACCTGCCGATCGCGAACCTGCCGGTGTTCGAGGCCATCGAACTCGCCAAGAAGTGGAAGAGCCGGGCCTAGCCCGCCCCGGAACCTGCCCGATGAACCTGCTGCGCACTTTCGTCGTCGCCACGCTGGCCCTGCTCGGCGTCCAGCTCCTCGCGCCCGCGGCCTCGGCCCAGCGCCCCAATGACCCGACGCTCTGCCCGTGGTGCAAGGGCGACGCGGAAACGATGAAGAAGGCCGGGATCGTGTCCCACGGCGACTTCGCCTTCGGCAAGGAGGAGAAGACGCTCAAGATCGACGCGGTGCTGGGCACGTGCAGCATCAAGTGGATCGAGACCAAGCACTTCGAGATCGGTTTCGCGCTCGGGCCGCAGAAGGTGAAGCAGGAGGAGAAGGAGAAGATCCGGGCCGAGCTCACCAAGCTGCAGGCCGTGCTCCCCTCCGTCGATCCCAAGATCAAGATCCTCGACCCGTGGCTGCGTGCGCACGTGTTCGCGCAGCGCTGCGAGGAGGTCTACGCGCGCATGTGCGAGGTCCTCGCCGTCAAGGACGAGCAGTTCCCGCAGCCCAACCACGTGTTCGACGGCACGACGCCGTACATGGGCACCGGCCCGCACCTGGGGCAGAGCGGCAAGTACGAGGTGCTGATCGTGCCGGCCGAGGCGAACCTGATGCAGTACCTGCAGAACCAGTTCGGCCTGCTCACGAAGAAGACGCAGCGCTGGAACTACAACGCCGCGGACACGCTCTCGGTCACGATCCACTGCACGGATGAGGGCCTACGCGAGGACGAGGGCCTGCACGGGCACCTCGGGTTCAACCTCGCCATCAACCTGTTCGACGGCTTCAAGCACTACAGCTACGACACGCCGATCTGGCTGCGCGAGGGCCTCGCCCACATGATCGAGCGCGAGATCGGGCCGCGCTTCAACTCCTTCGACTCCGCCGAGGGCGGCATCGCGCAGACCACGCGCAAGGAGAAGTGGGAGCCCGAGGTGCGCAAGCTCGTCAACGGCGGCAAGGTGCCGCGCATGGCCGAGCTGATGAGCATGAAGGAATACTCGGACCTGACGCTCGACCGGCACTACACGACCTGGTCGATGGTCCAGTACCTCGTGAAGGCGAAGCCGGCGGAGTTCGCCAAGTTCTGCGGCGGCCTGAAGGCGCGCCTCAACGCCCAAAACATCCCCGACGGCGGGAACATGCCCGAGGTGCACCGCGAGCTGTTCAAGACGCACCTGGGGATGACCTACGCGGACTTCGACCGCGTCTGGGCCGAGTGGGTGCTCGCCACCTACGGCGCCCAGTAGGCGTCGCAGCGGGCGGATCGGGCGGGGCCAGGGCCTTCCAACCGCCCGCCGACCGGGAAGAATCGTCCGCCGGTCGAGCTCGCGCCGGAGCCGATAAGGCCCCGGGCCTCTCCATCGGGCATACTATGCCGTGCCCGTGAGGTTCGAAGGGCCACGCCCCCGGACCTCCCCCGCCCAACGCCCCGCACCATGATCCAGCGCCGTCGCAAGGTCGTCCTGTTCCTCCCCCACCGGGCCGACCCGACCCGGGGTGAGGTCTTCAGTGCCGACCTGTTGCCGCTCGAGCTGCTGCAGATCGCGATCGGTCCCGTCGCCGCCGGCCACGAGGTGATCCTGATCGACGCGATGATCGAGCCGAAGTACCTCGACAAGGTGCTGGAAGCCTGCGACGGCGCGTTGTGCTTCGCGAGCTCCTGCATCCTCGGGTACCAGGTCTACGACGGCTACGTCGTCGCCAAGGCCGTGCGCGAGCGCTACCCCAACCTCCCGATCATCTGGGGCGGCTGGTTCCCGAGCGTGATCCCCGAGCTGTACTTCGAGCACGGCATCGCGGACGCCGTCGGCATCGGGCAGGGCGAGCTGACCTTCGACGAGGTCGTCAAGGCGCTCGACTGCGGCGAGCCGCTCGACAGCGTGCCCGGCCTCGCGCTGTGGCGCGACGGCAAGCTCAAGTACACCGACCACCGCGAGGTCGTCGGCTTCGACAAGTTCGGCAAGGTGCCGTGGCACCTGCTCGAGTACGAGCGCTACGCCGAGCTCCAGACCAAGCCGACGCGCATGAAGGTGCGCCACCGCTTCCCGCTGCCGGGCAAGTGGACGCCCGACAATCCGCCGCGCGCCTTCAGCCACTTCTCGAGCTTCGGCTGCCCCGAGCCGTGCACGTTCTGCTGCTCGCCGCTCATCACCGGCCAGCGCTACAAGGCCATCCCCGGTGCGGCGCTCGCCGAGGAGATCGCGGAGCTGCAGCAGCGCTTCAAGTTCGACGTGCTGCGCTTCCAGGACGCCAACTGGGGCGTGGCCGAGAAGCGCACCAAGGCCTTCTGCGAGAAGCTGATCGAGCTCAACGTCCCGATCCACTGGAACGGCACGATCGAGATCGAGACTATCGCCCGCTACAAGCAGGAGACGCTCGACCTCCTGCGCGACTCGCACTGCCATCTCCTCTGGCTCGGCGCCGAGACCGGCACCGCGCAGATGCAGGAGCGCATCAAGAAGGAGATCAAGCTCTCCAACATTCCCTACGCGATCGGCGAGCTCTACCGCCGCGGCATCACGCCCGGCACGTTCTGGATCATCGGTTACCCCGGCGAGACGCCCGAGTCGATGCGCGAGACCCTGCGCGTCGCCGCCGCCGTCAAATACCTCTTCCCCACCGCGGGCTCCGAGGTCTATCCCTTCCGCCCGATCCCCGGCACCGAGGACTTCACGACCGCCGTCAAGGACGGCTACGTGCCGCCGAAGGACTTCCACGAGTGGGGCAAGTGCTTCGAGTACAAGTACAACTCGCACAACACGCCCCTGCCCGAGGACGTGCGCGAGACCTGGCGCCTCTACAACAACACGAGCGCCATCTACGACCGCAAGATCCACGAAGGCCCCAAGTGGATGCGCGACACGCTCGCCGCCGTCGCCGGCTGGCGCCTCAAGAAGCACCGCTACGGCTTCCCCGTGGAGCAGAAGCTCTTCGACATCTACGTCAAGGCCACCGGCCAGCTCGACCCCGGCGCCAAGGACTACGTCCCGGCCGTCGACGCGTGAGCGGATCGACCGCCGCTGCGTCTCTCGTGTGACCTGCGTGGCTTCTTTGGTTCAACTTCTCCGCTTCCGGAGAGCGGACAGCTCTCCGCTCGTCTGAGTTCCGACCAAGGGCCACGACGAACGCGGAGCGCGGGCCTTCAGCCCGGCGGAATCACCCGCGCGCCCGGATCGGCAGCAGGCGAAGCCGATGGCTTGCTGGGTCGAGTGTGGCGACGGCGCCCAGCTCGAACTCCCCGGAGAATTCACGCAGGACGGCAACGACTCGCTCGCCGATAGCGGCGGGCAACACGTCTTCGGTTCGAACTTGGAGGACACTCGGCCCGTTCATCCCCGCCAGGGCGAGGAGGACCCCGAAGTCCAGGTCGCAGGTCAGAATCAGATGGCCATGCTCTCGAGCCCATGCGAGCAAGGTGGCGTCGGAGGCCCCCGGATCTCCGATCGATGACCAGTGGGTGGCCTCGATCGAGTGAGAGCTGAGGAACTCGGCCCACTCCGGAGCCAAGTTCATGTCGACGAGGACTCTCACGAGGCCTTGAGCGGCAGTTCCAGTTCCTGCGACCTCCACGCGGCGAAAGTCAGCGCCGCGAGCACGTCCTCA
Organism: Planctomycetota bacterium; assembly: GCA_026692705.1. Classification (GTDB taxonomy): domain Bacteria; phylum Planctomycetota; class UBA1135; order UBA1135; genus F1-120-MAGs118. The sequence continues at coordinate 6,743 of JAPLOE010000057.1, read as the reverse complement.
CGCTCGAGGTACGGATAGGCAGCCAAGACCTCCTCGATGGAGCGCCCTGCGCCGAGCAGCCCGACCACCGTGCCCACGGTCACGCGCAGTCCACGCAAGCAGGGCCGACCGCCCATGACGTTGGGATCGTGCGTGATTCGCCGCAGGAGTTCGACAGCACCCATGATGCCACCCATCGTAACGGAGGATTTCGGCGCCGGGACAAGAAGCGGCAACGCAGCACCCCAGTCCAAGGCGCAAGCTGTCTCGAGAACTCTCGTCTTGGCCACCGGCCAGCTCGACCCCGGCGCCAAGGACTACGTCCCGGCGGTTGACGCCTGACGGGGCGTGCCGTCAGACCACCGACGGCAACTTGGTGCCGCGTCCGGATGCGAGCGACGCCGCGCAGCGCAGGCAATCCGCGACGTCAGCCGGCTGCGGTCGTGGGCGACATGCCGGGCATCGAGAACCTCGGGGCCGGGCTCGCGGCTCGTTGCGCTCGAGGCGTGCGCCCCTCCGACACCAGTCCGGCGATCCAGGCTCGCATGGACGCCTGGTACCGCTCGCTCTCGCCGACCGAGCGTGGCGAGCTGCTGCGGGATGCGTGGCGGGCGGGTCGAGAGCTCCAGCTCGCCGGATTGCGAGCGCGCCTTCCGCAGGAGAACGAGGCGCAGCTCGAGCTGCGTCCGGCGGAACGCTGGCTGGGTCCGGAGCGGTTCGCGCGCGTGAGGGAGCAAAGGCGAGAGCGTGGAATGGGCTGAAGACTCACTGAGCCTGGCCGAGGAAATGGCGGCCGTGTTCGAGTCGCTCGGCGTGCGCTACCTGCTGGGTGGTTCGATGGCGGCAGCGGTGTGGAGCGAGCAGCCGTGGCGTGACGTGACGGCGCTGATCCGAACGCTCGGCGACGAGCTCGACTGGGCCTACGTTCAGGGTTGGGCCGAACGACTGGGAATCCCAGGACTGGTCGAGCGCGCGAGGATAGGTTTGGGGCCATGCTCCCCCTCGCGACGCTGGCACTGGTCCTCACCCAACCGACGCTTTCCGTGCAGGCGCAAGCCGCTCCCGCGCCCGTGCTCGCGCAGTGGGAGCGCGATCGCGACGAGCGCATGGCGTGGTGGCGCGAGGCGCGCTTCGGGATGTTCGTGCATTTCGGGCTGTATTCGCCGGCGGGAGGCACGTGGGACGGCAAGGTGTATCCACAGCACTACGCGGAGTGGATCCAGCACTGGGCCGCGGTGCCGTGCGCGGAGTACGCGCGGCAGATGAAGCCGCTGTTCCGGCCGGAGCCGGGCTTCGCGGACGCGTGGGCGGAGCTCGCGCACGACGCCGGCATGCGCTACGCGGTGATGACGTCGAAACACCACGACGGGTTCACGCTGTTCAATTCGGCCCAGCCGTACTCGCTCTCCAACGAGGTCGCCGGCGGCACCAACATCTCGCCCGCGGGCCGCGACATCGCGCGCGAGTTCGCCGACGCGATGCGCGCGCGCGGGCTGCGGCCGGGCTTCTACTACTCGCTGCTCGACTGGCAGCACCCCGATGCCTACGAGATGGCGCTGCCGGCGTATCCGAAGCCGACGCACACGCGCGACCACTCGAAGTACAAGGCCTACATGCGCGGGCACGTCGAGGAGCTGCTCACGAACTACGGGCCGCTCGCGACGATCTGGTTCGACTATTCGGACACGGAGCGGCAGGGCGAGGCCTGGGGCGCGACGGAGCTGCTCACGCTGCTGCGCACGAAACAGCCGCAGATCGTCGTCAACAATCGCCTCTACTTCGGGCTCGAGAACAAGCTCGGCGACTACGGAACGCCGGAGAAGTACGTGCCGCCGACGGGCCTGCCGGGCATGGACTGGGAGGTGAACCACACGCTCAACGAGAGCTACGGGTTCAGCGCGCACGACGCGAACTGGAAGGACACCACGACGGTGGTGCGGCTTTTGTGCGACATCGTGTCAAAGGGTGGCAACCTGCTGCTCAACATCGGGCCCGACGCGCAGGGGCGCGTGCCGGAGCCGGCACAGCGTGCGTTGCGCGGAGTCGGCGCGTGGATGCGCACGAACGGCGAGGCGATCCACGGCACGCAGGCGAGCCCGTTCACGCGCCTCCCGTGGGGCCGCGCGACTCGCAAGGGTTCGACGCTCTACATGATGGTGTTCGACTGGCCGGCGGACGGGCGGTTGCGCGTGCCGGTGAAGGGCAAGCTGAAGTCGTTCCTGGCGCTTGGGTCCAAGCTCGCGTCGCTCGGCACGCGCGAGGACGAGCTCGGGCTCGAGCTCCTCTTGCCGAAGGACGCACCGGACGCGGCGTGTTCGGTGCTGAAGCTCGCGTTCGACGGCACTTTCGAGGCCCTGCCCTTCGCCGTCACGCCGGCGGCGGACGGAACGCTCACGCTGCTCCCCCACGACGCGACGCTCTCTGGTCCGTCGCTGAAGGTCGAGCAGGTCGGCGCGATCGAGGACGTGCGCTACAACCTCGGTTACTGGCTCGACGCGAGCGCCTTCGCGAGCTGGCCGATCGCGGGCCAACGCGCCGGCACATACAAGGTCGTCGCCGAGCTCGCGTGCAAGGACGAGTCCGCGGGCGCGAAGTGCACGCTCGCCTGCGGCGACGCGCGCCTCACCTTCGACGTCACCGGCACGGGTGGCTGGCAGCAGTACAAGCAAGTCGAGCTCGGCACGCTCACGCTGCCGTCGGGCCGCGCCGAACTCACGCTGCGCGCGCTCTCCAAACCCGGCGAGGCCGTGCTCAACCTGCGTTCGCTCTCGCTCGTGCCGCGCTGAGTGCCGCGCTCAGGGACTCGACCAGGGTCCGGCTCGCGTCACGTTGACGAACCCGGCGCCGTCGAAACGGAACAAGCCTCCGGAGAAGCCGAACCACAGCGTGCCATGGCGATCCTGCAGCATCGCCTGCACGCCGAAATTGACGGTGAGTTCGGGCCGGTCGGTCTTGTCGAACAGCGTGAAACGCTCTGGAATTTCGCTGATTTCGCAGCGATAGGCGCCGACGCGCACGGCTCCGATCCACAGGTTGCCGGAGCGATCGACGAACAGGTTGTAGATGTCGTTCGCGGTGAGGCCGGCGAGCGCGGGGAACTGCGTGAAGAGCGGCGCTCCGGGCGCGCGCGGCGAGCTCGGGTCGAAGCGGCTCAGGCCGCCCTTCGCGAGATACTGCGGATGGTCGGACGTGATCGAGCCGAACCAGATGCGGCCGCGACGGTCCTCGACGATGCTCGCGACATTGTTGCTGCACAGCCCGTCCTGCTCCGTGAAGAGCGTGAACGCCGCGCCGCCGGGTTCGCTCGCGGTTGAAGGATCAAATCTGCACGCGCCCAGGCCATCGCGGGCGAACCACAGGTGGCCCTTGCTGTCCTCCATCAGGTCCCAGATCTTGCCGGGGACGATCTTGTGCGACGGAGACTCGAGCGTGGGCTTGGGCAGCTCGAAGGCGTGAAAGCGCTCCCCGTCGAAACGAAACACGCCAGCGCTCGAGCCGACCCACAGCACGCCGTTGCGGTCGAAGAGCAGCTTGCAGCCGTCGCCGCGCAATCCGCTCTCGCTGCCGAAGCTGGTGAAGCTCACGCGACCGGTCGCGCGCTCTTCCGCCGGATCGCAGCGCGAAACGCCCGCGTGCGTGCCGAACCACACGCGGCCAGCGTGATCCGCGTCGATGTCCGTCACGACATCGTCGATCAGGCCCTCCGGGCGCGAGAAGTAGCGCAGCTCACCGCTGGACTCGCGCGACGTCGCCGGCCGGTACCGCACCGTGCCTTGCCCGTTCGTGCCGAACCACAGGTCGCCGCCGGCGTCCTCGAAGGACGCGACGACGTACTCGGCGATCTGCGGCGCGTCGTTCGCGCGAGCGGCAGGCCGAACCAGGGCCACCACGTTCGAAGCGGGCGACAGCGAGCTCGAAGAGCCGCAGGAAACGAGACACAGCGCCGCAACGAGCCGAGGGAACATCGTGCGCAGGCTACGACCGTGGCGCGCGTCGGCTCGTAACGGGATTGGCACAACGGGTGCGCGACTCGCGCCCCGCGATGATCCAGCCGTCGACACTTGCTCTCGCACGTTTGCGAGGGCTAGAGCTCTTGCCCGAACACGATGCGGTGCCCATCGGGAGTCACGATCGCGAACTCGCGCATGCCCCACGGAAGGTCGCGCAGCGGGTGCCAGAGCTCGACCCGCTTCGCGACGAGCTCCGCGTGCAGCGCTCGCGCATCGTCGACGTGCAGGTAGGCGAACCACGAGTGGTCCTGCGCCTGCGAGATCGGGAGCGCGTCGGGGCAGTGGCCCAGGCGCAGCTTGGCCGCGCCACGCGAGAGGAACGACCAGCCGTCGACCCGGAGGTCCTCGGTGAAGCCGAGCTGCTCCACGTAGAAGCGGACGGAGCGCTCGAGGTCCTGAACGGCGAGCACAAAGGTCGAGGCGAGGATCGTGGGCATCGGGTGCTGGATCGAGAATACGGAGCCAGAGCAATCTTTTCCGCAAGCTGCGGCCTGAGTCGACGGCGTTGCCGCCGACGCAGGCCGCAGCTTGCAGAAAGGACTGCTCTGGCTCCGTATTCTCGATCCAGCACGCGAGCCGCTCCGCACTGCCGCATCCAGCGCGTAGGATGGTCGCCCATTACCCATGAGCGAGATCGTCATCATCGGAGGCTGCGGGCACGTCGGGCTGCCGCTGGGGCTGGCGCTGGCGCGCGCGGGGCACCGCGTGGTCGGGCTCGACATCGACGCGACCAAGGTCGCCCAGACCAACGCCGGGCGCATGCCGTTCGTCGACAAGGGCGCGGACGAGCTCCTGCCGAAGGTGCTCGCCGACGGCTCGTTCCGCTGCACGACGGACAAGGGCTGCCTCGAGCGCGCGCAGGTCGTCATCACGGTCATCGGGACGCCGCTCGACGAGCACCTGAACCCGCGCTTCGAGGTCTACGACGACCTGATCGCGGCCGACCGCACGTTCCTGCGCAAGGGGCAGCTGCTCGTGCTGCGCAGCACGGTGTATCCGGGCACGACGGAGCGCATCGCGGCGGCGCTGGCGCGCGAGGGCATCGAGGTCGACGTCGCGTTCTGTCCCGAGCGCGTGGCCGAGGGCGTCGCGCTCGACGAGATCTCGACGCTGCCGCAGATCGTGTCCGGCACGAGCGAGCGGGCGCGCGCGCGCGCGGCGGAGCTCTTCCGCACGCTGACTTCCGACGTGATCGAGATGGCGCCGCTCGCCGCCGAGCTGACCAAGCTCTTCAACAACACGTGGCGCTACATCCAGTTCGCCACCGCGAACCAGTTCTACATGATCGCCAACGAGTACGGGCTCGACTTCTACGAGATCCACCGGGCGATGACGGAGAAGTACCCGCGCGCCAAGGCCTTCCCCAAGGCCGGTTTCGCCGCGGGCCCGTGCCTGTTCAAGGACACGATGCAGATCGCGTCGTTCCACAACAACGCGTTCTTCCTCGGCCACTCGGCGATGCTCGTCAACGAGGGGCTGCCGAACTACGTCGTGCGGCGCGCGCTGCTGCGCTGGCCGTTGCGCGAGATGACCGTCGGCATCGTCGGCATGGCCTTCAAGGGCGACAGCGACGACCCGCGCGAGTCGCTCTCCTACAAGCTGCGCAAGATCCTCGAGCGCGAGTGCCGCGAGGTGCTGTGCAGCGACCCGTTCGTCGTCGACGAGCGTTTCGTGCCGTTCGAAGAAGCGGTCGAGCGCTGCGACCTGCTCTTTGTCGGCACTCCCCATACCGAATACCGCTCGGCCGACTTCAAGGGCAAGACGGTCGTCGACATCTGGAACATCACCAAGGTCGGAATCTCCGTCGTATGAAGGTCCTCGTCACCGGCTCCAACGGTTTCATCTGCGGTTACCTCGTCGAGGAACTGCTCGCGCAAGGCCACACGGTCGTCGGCCTCGACAACTTCTCGAAGTACGGCCGCGTCACGAAAAGCTACGACCGCCACGAGCGTTTCCTGCTCGTCGAGGGCGACGCGAAGGACGCCGGCCTGCTCAAGGGCCTGCTCGCCGACTGCGACCACTTCGTCGCGGCGGCCGCGATGATCGGCGGCATCTCGTACTTCCACACCTACGCCTACGACCTGATCGCCGAGAACGAGCGCATCGTCGCCGCGGCCTACGACGCCGCGATCTGGGCGCGCAAGGCGACGGGCAAGCTGCAGAAGGTCACGCTGCTCTCGTCCTCGATGGTGTACGAGAACGCGAACGTGTTCCCGACGCCCGAAGGCGAGCAGCTGCGTTGCCCGCCGCCGTTCTCGACCTACGGCTTCCAGAAGCTCGCCTGCGAGTACTTCGCCAAGGGCGCGAAGGAGCAGTACGGGCTGCCGACGACGATCGTGCGGCCTTTCAACTGCGTCGGCATCGGCGAGAGCCGCGCGCGCGGCGAACACGAGGTGATGAGCGGCAACGTCAAGCTTGCGCTCAGCCACGTCGTGCCCGACCTCGTGCAGAAGATCCTGCGCGGGCAGGACCCGCTGCACATCCTCGGCAACGGCCAGCAGGTGCGCTGCTACACGTACGGCGGCGACGTCGCGCGCGGCATCTGCGTGTGCATGGAGCACCCGGCGGCGCTGCACGAGGACTTCAACGTCTCGACGCCGCGCGCGACGACGGTGCTCGAGCTCGCGGAGATGATCTGGAAGAAGGTCCACGGCCCCGCGAAGCCGTTCCGCTACGTCAGCGACCCGGGTTTCGCGCACGACGTCGCGCACCGCGTGCCGAACACCGACAAGGCCCAGCGCCTGCTCGGCTTCG
>JAPLOE010000056.1 GCA_026692705.1 Planctomycetota bacterium | reverse complement strand
CGTGCGCGGCGACCTCGCGGCGGTGCTGTGCTTCGGCGTCGTGATCAAGGGCGAGACCACGCACGACTTCCACATCGCCTCGGCCGTCAGCCACGCGCTGCAGCGCGTCTCGCTCGACACCGACCGTCCGATGCTGATGGGCGTGCTGACGTGCAACACGCTCGAGCAGGCCCGCGAGCGCGCGCTGCCGGGTTCGAAGCACGACAAGGGTGCCGAGGTCGCGCAGGCGGCAATCCGCGTGCTCGCGGCGCTCGAGCAGACGCGTGAAGTGAGCGGCGCCACGCGCAAGGCCGGCTTCGCCCTGCGCTCGGAGGGCTCCAAGTGAAGAAGCGCACCCGCGGCCGCGAGCTCGCGCTCCAGCTGCTGTACCAGCTCGACCTGCGCGGCGACGACGTGCTCGCCCACGCCGAGGAACTGCTGCTCGAGGAAGAGCCCGACCGCGAGTCGCGCAACTTCGCGCTGCACCTCGTGCGCTCGACCCACGAGGAGCGCGAGGCCCTGGACAACGTGATCCGTTCCGTCGCGCAGAACTGGGAGATCTCGCGCATGGCGGTGATCGACCGCAACGTGCTGCGCCTCGCCGCGTGGGAGCTGCTGCACTCCAAGGACGTGCCGCCGAAGGTCGCGATCAACGAGGCCATCGAGCTCGGCAAGCGCTACTCGACGCAGAATTCCGGCGCCTTCATCAACGGCATCCTCGACAAGATCAAGTCGCGCCACGTCGACTCCAAGAGCACGCCGAAGGAGTAGCGCGTGGGACTTTTCGATCGCCTCAAGGAACGGCTGACGCGCACGCGCGAGGCGCTCAGCGACAACATCGCCAAGCTCTTCAAGGGCGGGCGGCCGATCGATCGCGCGCTGCTCGACGAGCTCGAGGAACTGCTCTACCAGGGCGACCTCGGTCCGATCGCGGGCGAGGTGATGGCCGAAATCAACCGCCTGCACGAGCGGGGCTCGATCAAGGGCGAGGACGAGGTGCGCGCCGTGTTGCGCGAGGTGCTGCTCGGCTTCATCGCTCCCGCTGACGTGCGTCCGGGCGAGGCCGAGCTCCTCCACCACCCCACCGTCGTGCTCGTCGTCGGAGTCAACGGCTCCGGCAAGACCACGTCGATCGCCAAGCTCGCGCACCGCTTCCAGAGCCAGGGCAAGTCCGTGCTGCTCGCCGCCTGCGACACGTTCCGCGCCGCCGCCGCCGAGCAGCTCGAGATCTGGGCCAAGCGCAACAACGCGCCGATCGTGCGCGGCAGGGAAGGCGCCGATCCCGCCTCGGTCGCCTTCGACGCCGTCGAGAGCGCCTGCGTGCTGGGCATCGACGTCGTGCTCGTCGACACCGCCGGTCGCCTGCACACGCAGACCAACCTGATGCAGGAGCTCGCCAAGGTGCGCCGCGTGATCGAGAAGCGCCTGCCGGGCGCGCCCCACGAGGTCTGGCTCGTGCTCGACGGCACCAACGGCCAGAACGCGATCCGCCAGGCCAAGGAATTCACCGCGCACGTGCCCGTGTCCGGCCTCGTGATCACCAAGCTCGACGGAACGGCGCGTGGCGGCGCCGTGTGCCAGATCGTGCGCGAGCTGCGCCTGCCCGTGCGCTACATCGGCACCGGCGAACAGCTAGACCTCCTCGAACCCTTCGATCCCGCCGCCTTCGTCGACGCGATCGTGGCCGCCACCTCCGGCGCGAGCTCGCGCTAGCGCGGCGGCGAAAGCTCGAAGGCGCTGTCGTCGATCGCGACGTCGATCTCCGGCCGATAGAAGGTCGTCGTCTGGCTCGTGAACGCCACCTCGATCGGCGGCACGGACTCGAGGTTCGCCCGCATCTCGTCGGACAGGCCGGGGTGAGCGAGTTGAAGCTCGCGCATCCGCCGACTCCACTCGGGGGTGAACACCCTGTGCTCGAACGAACGCAGGATGAGCGCCCGCTCGACGTCGACCCACAACGACGAGACGCCTTCGGGGAACGGGGCGCGCAGCCTCCACGCTTCCCGCTCGTCGATCCGCTCGATTCCCACGAGTTCCGTGCCTTCTCCGGAAAGACCGTCCACGTCAGCGGAGCCACCGAACAGACCGAGCAGACCCGGAATGCGACGGGAGACTCGATGGGAGATCCCCGCGAACGCCCCCAGCTCGCTTTCCACCGAAGAGCACGTCTCCACGCCGGGGGCATCGTCGAGCGTCGACCAGCGAAAACTGCCCGTCCCGTTCTGCCAGACCGCGTGGTGAGGCCACTCCTCACTGGGGCCGACCGTCATGTCCTTGAACTCGAACAGGAACCGGTGGGGACGCACGAACGCCGTCTGAAAAGGGCTGCGCGACGTGGAGCGGTGCCACGGTCGCGGGCCGCGAACATGCACGATCGCGGCCTCTCCGATGTCGCGGTAGCTGCGGCAGCTCGCGTACGTCGCGGCGACTCGTGCGAGGATTTCCTTGGGCGTGCTCAATCGAGTACCTCCCCGAGCGGCACGACGCGATAGCGCTTCCCGTCGCGCTCGATGCGGCCGAAAGCCGTGTCGAGGTCGTGATAGAAGAGGCCGGTCCAGCCGCGCTCGGCGGCGAGCGCGAGCCACTTCGAGCGCATCTCGAAGCTGCGTGCGACGTCGATGTCGTAGGCCATGATGTACGGCGGCTGCGCGTGGTGCGCGGTCGGCACGACGTCGGACCAGAAGATCGCACCGTCGGAGCTTTCCTCGTCGAGCGTCATCACCGCGACGCCGTCGGAGTGGCCGCCGAGCACGTGCGCACGCAGGCCGGGCACGATCTCCGCGTTGCCTTCGTAGGCGACGAGCAGGCCGGCGCGCGCGAGCGGCTCGACGTCCTCGCGCCGGTAGGACGCGCGGCGCACGTGGTCGGGGTTGAGCGCGTTCTCGATCTCGACCTTCGGCAGGTAATGGCGCGCGTTGGGGAAGAGCGGCGCGAGCTCGCCCCCACGCTCCACCACCGCCGCACCAAAGTGATCCCAGTGCGCGTGCGACGCGACGACGTGCGTCACCTGCTGCGGCTTGACGCCACAGCGCGCGAGCGACTCCTCGAGTGACACGCTCGCCTCGATGCCGTAAATCCCGCGCTTTTTCGCGTCCCAGCGCGAGCCGATGCCGCACTCGAGCACCGCGACGACCTCGCCCTTGCGCGCGAGGAACGGCCGCAGCGCCATCAGGATCCGGTTCTCGGCGTCCGGCGGCGTCATCGCGCGCCACATCGTCGCCGGCACGACGCCCCACATCGCGCCACCGTCCAGGCGCAGGTGCCCGTCGGTGAGTTCCGTCACCTCCCAGCCGCCCGCGCGCAAGCTGCGCGCGCGGTACGGCGGAGGAGCGGTCGACGCGGGAGCGAGGCTCACGCGCGGCCTACTTGAGGATGTTGCGCGCGATGATCAGGCGCTGCACTTCGCTCGTGCCCTCGCCGATCACGCACAGCTTGGCGTCGCGCCACATGCGCTCGACGGGGTACTCGCGGCTGTAGCCCATGCCGCCGTAGATCTGGATCGCGTCGTAGGTGACGCGCATGGCGCATTCGCTGGCGAGCAGCTTGCCCATCGCGGCTTCCTTCGAGTACGGGAGCCCGAGGTCCTTGAGGCGCGCCGCGTGGTACACGAGGTGCCGCGAGGCCTCGATGTCGAGCGCCATGTTCGCGAGCTTGAACTGCACGGCCTGCAGGTCGGCCAGCGTGCCGCCGAAAGCCTCGCGCTCCTTCGCGTACTTGAGCGCGCATTCGTAGGCACCTTCCGCGATGCCCAAGCTGAGCGCACCGATCGAGATGCGGCCGCCGTCGAGCGTCTTCATGAAGGTCTTGAAGCCTTCGCCCGTCGGCCCGAGCAGGTGATCCTTCGGGATGCGCGCGTCCTGGAACACGAGGCTGCCCCAGTCGCTGCCGCGCATGCCGAGCTTGTGCTCGCCGGGCTCGAGTTCGAAGCCCGCGATGCCCTTGGGCACGACGAAGGCGCTGATGCCCTTGGCGCCGATGCCCGGCGTCGTCACCGCGGTCACGATGAACGTTCCGGCGTAGTTCGCGTTCGTGCAGAAGCACTTGCGGCCGTTGAGGCGCCAGTGCGTGCCCTCGTCGACGGCGGTGGTCTGCGTTCCGCCCGAGTCGGAGCCCGCGTTCGGCTCGGTGAGCCCGTAGGCGCCCATGTGGTCGCCGCGGATCAGCCCCGGCACGTACTGGTCGCGCAGGTGCATGCCGAAGGCGTAAATCGGCCACGTTCCGAGCGAAACGTGCGCCGCGAGCGTGAGGCCCGTCGAGCCGCAGACCTTCGAGAGCTCCTCCACCGCGAGGCAGTAGGAGAGCGTGTCGCCGCCGGCGCCGCCGACTTCCTCGCTGAACGGGATGCCGGGCAGACCGAGGTCGACGATCTTCTTCCAGGTCTCGACCGGGAAACGGTGCGACTCGTCGATCTCCTGCGCGAGCGGTGCGACCTCGGTGCGCGCGAAGTCGCGCACCATGTCGCGGATCATGAGCTGCTGCTCGGTCAGGTCGAGTCCGTGACGGATGTCGGGGAGGGTGATGGCCATGGTGTTCTCGCTTCCTAGTACTCGATCTTCCAGCCCGCGGTGCGGCGCGCCTTTTCCGGATTGCCCGACGGCGTGTCGTCGTCGTCCTCGCCGTGGCCCTGATAGAAGTCCTTGCTGCGCCCGCTGCCGACCCACGCGATCAGCGCGGCGCGCGAGAACTTCCACTCGCGTCCGATCTTGCGCGCGGGCAGGTCCTGCGAATGCAGCACCTTGTTGAACGTCTTGACGCTGACGCCGAGCAGCTCCGCCGCTTCCTCGATCGTCAGGATGTCGCGTTGCACGTTGGCGTCGCTCATGACTGCGCTCCTTCGGCCTTCCAGCGCTTCTCCATCTCGCCCTGGATCCACTTCGCGATCGCCTCGGTCGGCGTGCCGGGCCCGAAGAGCTTGGCGTAGCCGCCGCTCTCGAGCGCCTGCATGTCGTCCTGCGGGATGATGCCGCCGCCGGTGAGCAGCACGTGGCCCATGCCGCGCTTGACGAGCTCCGCCCGCACGCGCGGGAAAAGCGCCATGTGCGCGCCCGACAGGATCGACAGGCCGACCACGTCGACGTCTTCCTGCGCCGCGATTTCCGCGATCGCCTCGGGCGTCTGGTGCAGGCCGGTGTAGATCACCTCCATGCCGTAGTCGCGCAGCGCGCTCGCGACGGTCTTGGCGCCGCGGTCGTGGCCATCGAGGCCGGGCTTGCCGACGAGGACTCGGATCTTGCGTAGGGTCATGTGCATCTCGCTAGAGCTTCTTCCAGAGAGCCGTCAGGCCTTGCTTGGCGATCCAGCCCGTGCCCAGGCACGAGGCGCCGATGAACAGCGCCCACACGCCCGAACGCGGGAGGTGAAGTTCCCCGATCCCGAATCCGCGGATCAGGAAGTCGATCCCGACGACGACCGTGACGATCGCCGGCACGATCAGGAGCAGCGTGACGAGCTGCACGAGCGGGTTGGTTCCTCGGGCCATGGTCAGCACGCCGTCCTGCGACGGAGAAGGAGCCCGCCCCCGAGGAGCACGAGCCCGGTGAGCGCGAGGATGGTCGCGCTTCCGCGCGCGAAGTCGGGCCGCGTGCTTTGCAGCCCCTCGACGAGCACGAACCCCGCGCCCAGCAGCGTGAGGGCACCGAAGACCAGCACGAAATTGGCGCGGTTCTTCACAGGATCTTGGGTTCCTTGTAGTGCCCGAATTCCGCGCGCAGCACGTCGGCGATCTCGCCCAGCGTGCAGTCGGCGTGCGCGGCGGCGATGAAGCGCTCGAGCAGGTTGTCCTGCCCCTTGCACGCGTCGCGGATGTCGTCGAGCGCGCGCTTGGCCTTCGCCGCGTCGCGCTTGCGGCGCAGTTCGGCGAGGCGCTGTTGCTGCTCGCGCTCGACCGCGGGATCGATCTTGTGCAGCTCGATCGTCGGGCCCTTCTCGTCCTCGACGTAGCAGTTGACGCCGACGACCTTCTTGGAGCCGCGCTCGACCGCCGCCTGGTAGGCGATCGCCGAACGGTGGATCTCCTTCTGGATGTAACCCTGCTCGGTCGCCGCCACGACGCCTCCGCGCCGCTCGATCTCGGCGAAATAGCGCTCCGCCTCGGCCTCGAGCCGGTTGGTGAGCGCCTCGACGTAGTAGGAGCCGCCGAGCGGGTCGATCACGTGCGCGACCTCGATCTCCTCGGCGATCACCTGCTGCGTGCGCAGCGCGATCTTGACCGCTTTTTCAGTCGGCAGCGAGAGCGTCTCGTCCATCGAGTTGGTGTGCAGCGACTGCGTTCCGCCGAGCACCGCCGCGAGCGCCTCGAAGGCCGTGCGCACGATGTTGTTCTCCGGCTGCTGCGCCGTCAGCGACACACCCGCGGTCTGCGTGTGGAAGCGCACCATCCACGAGCGCGGATCCTTGGCGCCGAACGTGTCGCGCAGCTTGCGCGCCCAAATGCGGCGCGCCGCGCGGAACTTGGCGATCTCCTCGAAGAAGTCGAGGTGGCTGTCAAAGAAGAACGAGAGCCGCGGCGCGAACTCGTCGACGTCGAGGCCCGCCGCCTTGCCGCGCCGCACGTACTCCATGCCGTTGGCGAGCGTGAAGGCGAGCTCCTGCGCCGCCGTCGAGCCGGCCTCGCGGATGTGGTAGCCCGAGATCGAGATCGTGTTCCACTGCGGCACATGCTTCGCGCAGTGCCCCATCACGTCCGTGATCATGCGCAGCGCCGGCTCGGCCGGAATCAGCCACGCGTGCTGCGCCTGGTACTCCTTGAGGATGTCGTTCTGCACCGTGCCGCGCAGCAGCTTCGGATCGACGCCCTGCCGCTCGCCGCAGGCGATGTAGAACGCGAGCAGGATCGGCGCGGGCCCGTTGATGGTCATCGAGGTCGAGACCTCGGCCATCGGGATGCCGCCCATCAGCACTTCCATGTCGGCGAGCGAGCTGATCGCGACACCGACCTGCCCCACCTCGCCGAGCGAGTGCGCGTGGTCGGAGTCGTAGCCCATCAACGTCGGGAAGTCGAAGGCCGTCGAGAGCCCCGTCTGCCCGTGCGCGAGCAGGAACTTGAAGCGCTCGTTGGTCTGGCGCGCGCTGCCGAAGCCCGCGAACTGCCGCATTGTCCACAGGCGGCTCCTGTACATCGTCGGATGCACGCCGCGTGTGTACGGGAACGAGCCGGGATAACCGAGCTGGCTCTCGAACTCGCCCTGCACGTCCTCGGGACCGTAGAGCGGCTGCAGCGGCGCACCGGACAGGCTCGTGAACTCGATGCCGCGTTTCTTCGCCGCGTCGAACTCCTGCTGCCACAGGGCGCGCGCGTCGATCGACTGGACGTTCGATTGTCTGGCGTCGTTGTTCATCCCCGAACCTCCGCGGGCCGCGTGAGCCCGTGCGTGATCTCTTCCAGCAGCGCTGCGGCGATCGCGTGCGGCGAGACGCCGCGCGCAAGTTCACTCTCGACGCGCCCGCGCAGGCCCTCGGGCCCCCACAGGCGCTCCGCCAGCTGTTCCGACACCGAATGGCGCACCTGCTCGACGCGCTTCTTCGTTCGTGCGGCACCGAGGCCGCTCGCGGCATCGGTGAGGTCGTTCATCAGGCGCTCGGCGCCCGGCAGGTCGCTCTTGTTGACGACGAGCACGTCCGCGACCTCGAGCAGGCCGGCCTTCATCGCCTGGATGCCGTCGCCGGCGCCCGGGCAGAGCACGACCACCACCGTGTCGGCCGCGTCGAGCACGTCGTACTCGGCTTGACCGACGCCGACGGTCTCGAGCAGGATCGTGCCGAAGCCGAAGGCGTCGAGCACGTCGCAGGCGCTCGCCGCCGCGCGCGCGAGGCCACCGTGGCTGCCACGCGAGGCCATCGAGCGGATGTACACGCCCGGATCGAGCGTGCGGTCGTCCATGCGGATGCGGTCGCCGAGCAGCGCCCCGCCCGTGAACGGACTCGACGGGTCGACGGCGCAGATGCCGACGGTGCGCTCGTGCGTGCGCTCGACGCGCGCGAGCTCGTTGACGAGCGTGCTTTTGCCCGCACCCGGCGGCCCGGTGACGCCGATGCGCCACGCGCGCCCGACCTTCGGCCACAACGCCGCCAGTTCCGCGGCAAAGCGCGGATCCGCGTTCTCGGCCCAGCTGATCAAGCGTGCGAGCGCGGTGCGATCCCCGCGTTCGATGCGTGCAGCGAGCGTCTCGGCGGCGGCCACGTCGTTCCCTCGTGCTAGCCGATCACCGAACGGGCGATCACGAGCCGCTGGATGTCCGTCGCGCCCTCGTAGATCTCGGTGATGCGCGCGTCGCGGAAGAGCCGCTCGGCGATGAAGTGGTCGGTGTACCCCGCGCCACCGTGGATCTGCAGGCACTCGTCGGCGCAGAAGTTCGCCGTCTGCGACGCGAACAGCTTCGCTTCGGCCGCCTGTCGGCCGCAGGGCTCGCCGCGGTCGCGCAGCCAGGCCGCCTTCTGCACGAGCATGCGCGAGGCGGAGAGGCGCGTCTGCATGTCGGCGATCTTGTGCTGGATGGCCTGGAAGTGCGCGATCGGCTTGCCGAACTGCACGCGCACCTTCGCGTAGCTGATCGCCTCCTCGAGGCAGGCCTGTCCGATGCCGACCGACTGCGCGGCGATGCCGATGCGGCCACCGTCGAGCGTGTCCATCGCGATCGGGAAGCCCTTGTCGAGCGCACCGACCATGTTCGCGGCCGGGACGCGGCACTTGTCGAACTGCAGCTCGACCGCGGGCGAGCCGCGGATGCCGCACTTGAGTTCCTTCTTGCCGACGATGCAGCCGGGCGTCGAGGTCTCGACGAGGAAGGCGCTGATGCCCTTGGCCTTCGGCACGTCGGGGTTGGTGCGCGCGTAGACGAGCGCGAGCCCCGCCATCGAGCCCGAGGTGACCCAGATCTTCGTGCCGTCGAGCACGTAGTGGTCGCCGTCCTTGACCGCGCGCGTCGAGAGCGCCGCCGCGTCGGAGCCCGAACCCGGCTCGGTCAGGCAGTAGGCGCCGATCCACTCGCCGCTCGCGAGCTTCGGCAGGAAGCGCTTCTTCTGCTCGGCCGTACCGAACTTCATCAGCGGCGAGCACAGCAGGCTGTTGTGCACGCTGACCGTGACGCCGGTGGCGCCGCAGCCGCGGTTGATCTCCTCGAGGACGATCGAGAGCGCGAGGTTCCCCATGCCGGAACCGCCGTACTCCTCCGAGACCGTCAGGCCCCAGAAGCCCAGCTCGCCGATCAGCTTGAGCACCTCGGCGTCGAGATGCTCCTGCCGGTCGTGCTTCGTGGCGCGCGGCTTGAGCTCGCGCTCGGCGAACTCGCGCGCCGCGTCGCGGACCATCGTCAGTTCTTCGCTCAGTTCGAACATGGCTGGCTTTTCCCGTGGTTTTCCGTCGGAGTTCGTCGTGCTGTCGCGCGCTCGGGCCGCTCTCTCAATAGTCGTAGAAGCCCTTCTTCGACTTCCGTCCCAGGCGCCCGGCCGCGACCATGCGCTTGAGCAGCGGGCAGGGCCGGTACTTGTCGTCGCCCAGCCCCGTGTGCAGCACGTTGAGGATGTCGAGGCAGACATCGAGGCCGATCAGGTCGGCGAGCGCCAGCGGCCCCATCGGGTGGTTCATGCCGAGCTTCATCACCGTGTCGATGCCTTCCTTGGTCGCGACGCCCTCCATCAGGCAGTACACGGCCTCGTTGATCATCGGCATCAGCACGCGGTTCGACACGAAGCCGGGGTAGTCGCTCGCTTCGACCGGCACCTTGCCCAGCGCTTCCGAGCAGGCCACGACCTTCGCGGTCGTCTCCGCCGACGTTTCCTGCCCGCGGATGACCTCGACGAGCTTCATCAGCGGCACCGGGTTCATGAAGTGCATCCCGATCACCTTGTCGGGACGCTTCGTGCTCGCGGCGATCGCGGTGATCGAGATCGAGCTCGTGTTCGTCGCGAGGATGCACTCGGGTCCCGTGAGCGCGTCGAGCTGCTGGAACACGCTCTTCTTGATCGCCTCGCGCTCCGACACCGCCTCGACCACGAGCGACGCGCCCTTGACCGCGTCCATCGCGCTCGACGGCTTGACGTTGGCGAAGGCCGCGTCGGCGGCTTCCTTCGTCATCGCGCCCTTCGACGCGAACTTGTCGAGGCTCGCACGGATCGCGGCGACACCCTTCTCGAGGCCCTTGGCGTCGATGTCGACCAGCGCCACCGAGCTGCCGTGGGTCGCGAAGGTCTGCGCGATCCCGTTGCCCATCGTTCCGGCGCCGATGACGGCGACCTTGTCGTAGTAAGCCATGGCTACAGCGCCTCCACGGCCATCGAGACCGCATTGCCGCCGCCCAGGCACAGGGACGCCATGCCGCGCTTGGCGCCGCGTTGCTTCATCGCGTGCAGGAGCGTCGTGAGCACGCGGCAACCGCTCGCACCGATCGGGTGGCCGATCGCCACCGCCCCGCCGTTGACGTTGACCTTCGCCGGGTCGAGCTCGAGCACCTTGGTGAGCGCGAGCGCCGCCGACGAGAAGGCCTCGTTGATCTCGTGCAGGTCGAAGTCGCTCGGCTTCATCCCGAGCTTGGCCGCGACGCCCTTGATCGAGACTTCCGGCGCCATCATCACCCACTCGGGCGCGCAGCCGCCGGTGCCGTAGGCGAGCACGCGAGCGAGCGGCTTGCAGCCGAGTTGCTTCGCACGTTCGGCGCTCATCACGACCACCGCCGAGGCGCCGTCGTTGATCGAGGACGCGTTGGCCGCCGTCACCGTGCCACCGTCGGGCTTGAAGGCCGGCTTGAGCTTGGCGATGCCCTCGGCCGTCGTGTCGCCCTTGATGCCCTCGTCGGTGTTGAACTGGAGCGGCTCACCCTTGCGCTGCGGGATCGCGACCGAGAAGCGCTCTTCGGAGAGGCGCCCGGCGGCGGTGGCCTCGGCGGCGCGGCGGTGGCTCTGCGCCGCGAACTCGTCCTGCATCTGGCGCGCGATGCCGTACTTCTCGGCCACCTTCTCGCCGGTGATGCACATGTGGAAGTCGTTGTAGATGTCCCACAGGCCGTCCCAGACCATCGAGTCGATCAGCTTGCCGTGGCCCAGCCGCACGCCCGAGCGCGCTTCCGGCAGCAGGTAGGGCGCGTTGGACATGCTCTCCATGCCCCCGGCGACGATCAGCTCGGCATCGCCGGCGCGGATCGCCTGGGCGGCGAGCATCACGGCCTTGAGGCCGGAGCCGCACACCTTGTTCACCGTGAACGAGCCGACGCGGTCGGGCACACCGGCCTTGCGGGCCGCCTGACGGGCCGGGTTCTGGCCGAGCCCCGCCTGCAGGACGTTGCCCATGATGACCTCCTCCACGGCGTCGACCGGGACGCCGGCGCGGCGCAGGGCCTCGGCGATCGCGAGCGCCCCGAGGTCGGGCGCGCGGAAGCCCGCCAGGGAGCCTTGGAACTTGGCGATCGGGGTGCGGCAGGCGCCGACGAGGACAACTTCCTTCACGGTGGGTGCTCCGGGAGAAACGGGTCGGTAGAGCTCGAACCCAAGCAGGATACGCCGCGGCCCGAATTCCCTCCACCTTCCCCCGAACGTAGTCCGAGCGGAAGTCCAGCGGAGCGGAATGTCGCGAGACGAAGCGCTTGCAACCGCCCCCCGCGCTTCCTATTCCCGTGGCCACAGGCCGGGCCTCCATTGGAAGAACGGGAACTCGTCGAAGGACTGCGCGAGCGGCGCAACGACGCGGTCAGCGTGTACGTCGAGCGCTACCGTCCGTTGTTCCAGCATTGCATCGCGAACTTCGAATCGGAGCCCGCGGCGCGTGAGGACCTGTTCCAGGACCTCGTCTGGCATGTGCTCGAGCGCCTGCAGAACGACTCCTTCGACCCTGCACGGGGCAGTTTCGGGACCTGGGCCTACCGCGTGGCCTGGTGCCGCTGCGTCGACCTGAAACGCAAGGCCAACGCCGCGCGCCGCGTCCGCATGACGCTTCCGGGGGACGAGCTCCCGGAGCAAGTGGACCCGGGCGCCCCGCTGCCGGAATCGATCGCAGACCGCGAGATCGGGCTGACGGTGCGTCGTGCGATCGCCGAATTGCCGCTGGAAGAGCGCCAGTTGCTGCTGCTGCGTTTCGTCGAGCACCGCACGCTGATCGACATCGCCGCCGAGCTCTCGATCACCGTCGAGCAGACCAAATATCGCCTCAAGCGCGCCGCCAGCGCGCTCCGCAAGGAACTCTTGTCGCGCCTGCCGCGCAGCGAGCTCGCCGAATGAGCGGTTTTGGCAGGGAAGATCGCCCGCAGCGCCGTGAACCTGCGGAATCGGGGCGCAAGATGTCCGCCCGCACCCCCCCGTTCCCGCCGGAAGGCGCCCCGCCCCGCCCCGGCCACCCGCAGGCCGGCGAACCCCCGTGCATCCGGCCCGACCTGCGCGCCCGCCTGTCGGAGTGGACCGAGCTGTCCCCGGCCGAGCTGGGTGAGCTCGAGGCCCACGCGGCCCAGTGCGCCGAGTGCGGTCCGGGCCTGGAGCTCCTGCGCGAGGCCGAGGAATGGCTCGCCGGGGACACGCTCGGCGCCGCCGGCCTCAACTGCCCGACTCCGGAGGAGCTGTACGACTACGGCCGCGGCCCCGGCGCCCGCTCGATGCCCGACGCCGAGCGCCTCGCCCTGCGCGCGCACCTCGGCGCCTGCACGGAGTGCTCGGCCCTCGTGGACTCGCTCGCCAGCCGACCGCCCGCGCCGCTGCTCTTCGACGGCGCCGCCACCGGGCTGCAGCGCGCCAACCACTTCCGCCGCCGCCTGCGCTGGGCCATCCCGCTCGCCGCCGCGGCCGCGCTGGCGCTCGTGCTGCTCGCGATCCGCGACACGAAAGCGCCGCAGGTGGCGCTGGCGAGCGCCGAGATCCGTTTCCCCGCCGAGCTGGTCCTGCGCGGCGCCGACGAGAGTGCCCTGC
>JAPLOE010000055.1 GCA_026692705.1 Planctomycetota bacterium | reverse complement strand
CCCTTCGAGTGCGCGAAGGCCATCGCCTCGCACACGCGCTGCAGCACGCCGATCGCGCGCGGCAGGTTCCAGCCGTCGGCCTCGCGGCGCGCGCTCTCGAACACCTCGCGCAGGTCGCGCCCGCGCACGAGCTTCATCGTGAAGTACAGGCGTCCGGCCGAGTCGAGCCCGAGCTCGTGCACGGGCACGATGCCGGGGTGGTCGAGCTGGCCGGTGACTTGCGCCTCCTCGAGGAAACGCGCGCGCCGCCGCACGACGCTCTCGTCGTCGCTCGCGTTCTCGACGCCGGGGTCGCCGAGCATCACCTTCATCGCGAGCTGGCGCCGCAGGTCACCGTCGGTCACGCGGTACACCGCGCCCATCGCGCCGCGTCCGACCTCGCGCGGGTCGGAGTAGCGCTCGTCGTTGCGCGGCCGCTCGCGCAGCCGCCGCAGCACTTCACTGGGCGGAAGGCGCGGCGCCGCACCCGGCTGCGAGGCCGAGGGCAACGAAGGGTCGGTCATCGGGGAGGCTCCGTGAGGAATGCGGAGCCTAACAAGAGCGCGCCCGCGCTACTTCTTGCGCAGCAGCTCGAGCCAGCGCTTCCACGCTTCGGTGCACGCGGCCTTGTTCGCCTCCGATGCGTCCGCGGCCTCGCCCGCGCGCACGAAACCGTGGCCAGCGCCCTTGTAGATCACGGGCTCGAACGTCTTGCCGGCCTTCTTGATCGCCTCTTCCGTCGCTGGCAGGCCCGCCGAGATGCGCGCGTCGTTCTCGCCGTAGAAGCCGTAGACGGGGCACGTGAGCTTCGCGAGCACGGCCTCGTCCGTCGGCGCCGAACCGTAGAACACGAACGCGGCCTTCACGTCCTTCGCCTGCGTCGCGTACAGGAACGACTGCGAGCCGCCCCAGCAGAAACCGGCGACCGACAGCGTGCCGTTGCAGGCCTCGAGCTTGCGCGCGTGCGCCGCGACCGCGTCGAGATCGGCCTTCACCTGCTCGGGCTTCAGCGCGTAAATCGCCTTGGTTGCCTCATCGGTGCTCTTGAAGCTCGATGTGTCGCCACTTTCCGGCCCGGAGCCCGACAGCAGGTCGGGAGCGATCGCGATGAAACCCTCGGCCGCGAGCTTGTCGGCGACGGAGCGCACCCAGTCGGTCAGGCCCTTGTTCTCGTGGATCACGAGCACGGCCTGCGCCTTCTCCTTCACCTCGGGAAACACGACGAAGCAGCGAACCTTGCGCTCGCCCTGCGCGACGTCGACCCACTCGTGGTGGCGCGGCGAGTCGTCGAGCGCCTTCTTCGCGGGATCCTGGGCGAACGTGACGAGCGAGAGGGCGAGGAGCGCGAGCGTGCGAAGGAGCCAGTTCATCGGGTTTTCTCCGGGGTAGGGGGCCCAAGTCTCGCGAAGCGGCGCCGCGGCGTGCAATGGCGGCGTTGACAACCCGGTGACAAACGTGCGCGGGCCGCATCTAGCATGCAGGCACGATGCGGAGGCACTCGCGGGGTGGTGCAGGGCGCTGGGAGGTCGCCGTGGCGATCCTTGGGGCGCTGTCGAGCGTGCTGCTCGTGGTGCTCGCGCTCGCGCCGTCGAACGATCCCGAGCTAGCGGGCCGCACGGCCTTTTCGAAGCTCGCGGGCGAGGTCGAAGACGCGGTTGCGGCTGAATGGGAGCGCGCGCTGGTGGACTCCGGTTTCGCGGTGACGGAACGCGGGGAAAGTTGGACACGAATGGACGAGGCGCTCGTCGCCCAACGTGCACGGGTCACCGAGAGCGCGCCGGCCCCGGCGGAGGGCCCGGCGTTCGAGGTGCTGCTCGCGGAGGCGCTGCGGCTGGAGGCGAGCGAGAATCCCGCGGAAGCACGCAAGGCGGCGCTGGAGGCGCTCTCCAAGGCGCGGCATGCCCACGGCAAGGCGCGCGCGGCACTGGTCGCGATTCGCGCGGGAAAACAGGCCAAGGATTGCGCGGGAGCGCTGGAGACGTGGCGCGGAGTGCGG
The DNA here is from genome assembly GCA_026692705.1 of Planctomycetota bacterium. Lineage (GTDB taxonomy): Bacteria > Planctomycetota > UBA1135 > UBA1135 > F1-120-MAGs118. The sequence goes on along the minus strand of JAPLOE010000055.1, from coordinate 13,829 downwards.
GGCGCGCTCGACGGCCGCGAACACGAGAACGGCATGCCGCTCGTGGTGCTCGCGGCCCTTGCCGTCGCACCTTGCGCGAGTCCCGAGGAGCGCGCGGAGTCGTTGCGGCAGGTGGCTTCGGTCTGGGACGGAGTCGCGGTCGATGGCGTCGACGCGAGTGTCGCGAGTGCCGCGGTCGAGCGGTTGCTCGCGCTGGCGCCCGAGGGCGACGCGGCGCGAGAGCTGCGCGAATCGGAGCGCGTCCGCGAGCTCGCGCGGTTCGCAGTTCGGCTTGCCGAGGCGCACTTGCCGAAGCGCCCCGACGATGCCCGGTGGCATCTCGAGGCATTGGGGAAGGACGAGTGGCTCCTGTGGCGGGCCGAAGGCGCGGACGCGGTCGTCGCGAGCCGGATGGCGCGCGGGGAGTTGCTCGAGCGCTTCGTGGAGCGTGCGAAAGGCGCGATTCCAGCCGATTTTGGCCTCGATTTCGGCGCGGGAGCGTCCGGTGAGCCCGTGCGCGAGCGGCGAACGCTCGACGCGAGCGGAATCGGCTTCACGTTGCGCCACGAGAACCCGCAGGCCGCGATGCGCGCCGAAGGAACGCGCATGCGGCTCCTGCGCGGCGCGTTGCTCCTCGTGGCGTTGCTGTCGGGCCTCGCGAGCTTCGCGACGTGGCGCGCGATGCGGCGCAGCCGGAAACTCTCGGAGCTGAAGAGTTCCTTCGTCGCGAGCGTCAGCCACGAGCTGCGCACGCCGGTCGCGTCGATCCTGATGCTCGCGGAGAACCTCGAAGAGGGCCGCGTGAGCGATGCGGCGAGCCGCGCGCGCTACGCGAGCCTGATCCGGCGCGAGGCGGAGCGGCTGCGCCGGCTGGTGGCCGACGTGCTCGACTTCTCGCGCCTCGAGCGCGGCCGTGAGCTCGACCTGCGCCGCGAAGGCGTCGAGGTCGCCAGTTTCGTCGCGGAAATGGTGCGTGAAGCCACCGAGTGGGCCAAGAGCCACTCGCTCGAGCTGGCGGTCGAGCTCGCGCCGCTTCACGGCCACGCGCAGCTCGACACCGACGCCGTGCGCCGCGCGCTCGCGAACCTGCTCGACAACGCGCGCAAGCACTCGGGTTCGACCGAACTCACGCTCTCGGCGCGCACCGAGGCCCGAAGCCTGCGGCTCGCCGTCGCCGACCGCGGTCGCGGAGTGCCCGCGGAACAACGCGAGAAGCTGTTCGAGCCGTTCGAGCGGCTGGAAGCGTCGAGCGGGGCTGGCGGAGCGGGCCTCGGACTCGCCATCGTGCGCGAGATCGCGCGCGAGCACGGCGGCCGCGTCCGGTTCGTCGAACCCGAGGGTGGCGTCGGCGCGCGCGTCGAGCTCGAGCTCCCGCTCGAGGAGGGAACGTGACCAAGGCTCGTGTGCTGGTGATCGAGGACGAGGAGGCGCTGCGGCTCGCGCTCGTGGACGCGTTGCGTTCGGAGGGCTTCGACGTGCTGGAGGCCGCCGACGGCGAGCGTGGGCTCGAGCTCGCGCTGAGCGAGGCGCCGGAGCTCGTGCTGCTAGACCTCATGCTGCCCAAGCGCGACGGTTTCAGCGTGCTGCGCGCGATCCGCGAGGACCGCCTGCAGTCGGCCGTGATCGTGCTCTCCGCACGCGGCGAGGAATGGGACCGCATTCAGGGCTTCGAGTTCGGCGCCGACGACTACGTCGTCAAGCCGTTCTCGACCCGCGAGCTGTTCGGGCGCATGAGAGCGGTGCTCCAGCGCATCGAAGGCAAGGCGCCCGGATTGCCCGCCGAAGCCGGCAAGATCCCGATCGGCGAGTTCGTCGTCGACTTCTCGGCCTACACCGTCGAGCGCAAGGGCGTGCGCGCGGGACTGTCGCGAAAAGAGCTCGAATTGCTGCGTTTCCTGCTCGACCACGAGGGGCAGGTGCTCGACCGCATGCGCATCCAGGACGCGGTGTGGGGCCGGGGCAACGAGTCGACGCCGCGCACGGTCGACATGCACGTGCTCAAGCTGCGCCGCAAGCTCGAGCGCGAGCCGGAGCACCCGCGCCACATCCTCACCGTGCACGGCGTGGGCTACCGCTTCAGCCGCACGGGCGAGGACGCGCGCCGCAGTTGACGAGCCGTTGACAGCGAGCAGTTGCCGAGTTGGCAAGCTCGCTCGCGCAAGAGCGTCCACTGGTCGATGTCGCAAACGGAACGCGACACAGGACCCCGAGGGAGACCCACATGCAACGAATCGAAGCGATGAAGTGGATGCAGCGGCTCGCGCTGCTCGTGGTGATGGTGTGGAGCGCGCTGTTCGGAACGCCGCTGCGCGCCCAGGAAACGGCGAAACCCGCCAATTCGCAGCCGATGGCGTGGAAGGGTACGGCCGGGGACGGAGTGCCCGCGAATCCGCAGGATCTCGAACGGTTCCCGGGCGAGCTCGAGGCCGAACTCGCGAAGCAGAAGTTGGCGCTGGAGGTCGACGGCTCGACGCCGGAGCTGCGCGACGGTCTTGCCCGGCTGTGGGTGGTCGCGACGTACCGCGAGGAATTCCCGCGGCGCTGGGACGTGCTCGTCCGGATCGTGGTGGTGCGCGCCGAGGAACTGGAGCGTCGTGGTGAACTCGCCGCAGCGCGGATCGTCGCGACCGATCTGCTGCCGCGGTTTGAGGACACCAAGGAACTTTCGCGGCTTCACCCGGCGTTCGCGTTCGTGCCGGCGTCGCCTGAGCTCATCAAGGGCGCCGAAGCGGCAGCTGCGGATCCGAGGCTGGTCGCCTTGCGCGCGCGGCTCGAGAAGAAGCTCGCGGAGCAGCGGGGGCTCGCCTACATCGGCGAAAGGGCGGGAAATGCGGGGAATCCGGCGCAGGACGAGAACGCGGCGGCCCTGTTGGAGAGCGCCGTCGCGCGAGCGCTGCTCGAACAGCAGCCGGGAATGATCCGCGACCTCGGCGCACGCGCCGCGCCGGCGCTCGAGCGGCTCGTCGTCAACGACCTCGACACCTTGCCGCCGGATGCCTCGCTCGATCCGCTCGTGCTCCTGTTCGAGGTCGACGAGACCCGCGGCGCGCAGTTCACGCTCGAGCACTGGACCAAGGGCGGCTACCTGTTCCACAAGCGCGTGCTGCGCGCGCTGGAGAAGGCCAACGTGCTCTCCAACTCCGGCACTTGGCTCGCTGCGAACACGCGAAGAGATGTGCCGTCGTTCACGGCGCCCAAGCTCCTGGAGACCGCCTGGCGCGACGTCCTCGTGCTCGCCGCGAACGATGTCGAGGTGCGGCGCGACAGTCTCGACTTGCTCCTGATTCTGGGGGAATTCGACGCGTTCGATGCACCACTCCAGCAGACCTTGTCGAGCTGGATCGAACGGGGAGGGCCGAGTGAGGCGGCTGCCGTTCTCAACATGCTGCTCTCCTGCGTGGGCCGCGAGACGGCCGTTCCGATCGCGGAACGAGGACTCGCGAGCGCGAACGGCGAGACTCGTGCGCTGGCCGCAAGGATCTTGGAGGCGTACCCGCGCAGCGACGCACTCCGCGCGCGCGCGCAGGACCCCGAGCCGGAGGTTCGCATGGCCGTTGCGCGTTCCTTCGACGGGACAATCGTCCGAGCCGCGTACACCATTGCGAGCAACGATCCACGTCTGGTGGTTCCGACATCGATGGGGGGGGGCCAGTTGGAATACCAGCGCTCGATCGACGCGCGCGACTCCGCCTGCGTCGAAGCGTTGCTCGGCGACCCGGATTCGCGCGTGCGCGACCTGGCGCTCAAGGCCTTCCTGCAGTCGCAGGCGATAACGGTCTCGACGGAACGGCTGGTCGAGCTCGCCAAGGACGCGGATCCCAAGGTGCGCGAACGGCTGGCGAAGTGGGGGCGCAAGGAGGCCATGCCCGCGGAGGTGCTGCGAGTGCTTGCGGGCGACACCACGGAGAAGATCGCCAAGTTTGCGGCGGACGAGCTTCGGCGCATCGGGTACGCGCAGGTATCTCCCGACGGCACCGAGGCGACTCCTTCGGCTGGGATGGATGCCTACTTGCCCGCCTTCGAAGCCCTGCTCCTCAACCCTGCGATCCTGCAGCTCAGTCTTCAGGAGATCGGCTGGCGCGTCGGGCAAAGCGCGGAGGGTGTGAAGCTGCTCCTGCGCGTGACCCGCGCCTATCCCACCGAACGCAATTTCGAGGCTCTCCTGATTCCGCTCACGCAGCGGAGCGAGACCTTCAGCTGGGAATCGGTGGGTGTGGATGACCTGCCGACGTTGCTGCGGGAGACGTACAAGCCTGCATGGCGCTCCAAGTGGATTCAGCTGATCGGCGTGCTGCCCGAGCGCCACGCGGCAGCGTTCCGGGGGCTGTTGCTGGACACGAAGGCTGCGCCGCAGGTGCGTTTGCTGTCCGCGGCGGCGAGTGCCGTGACGGCGGATGCGGAGTGGAACCGGGCCTTTGCGGACGTCGTCGAGAGCCTCCCCGAGAGCGACCTTTCGGGTGACAACTCTTCGGAATGCCGGATGATCCGCGACAGACTCAAGCCCTTCGATCGGCTCGAGACGCTCCTGCTGGAGATCGCAGGACGGCGAGGAGCTCCGGACGCGCTGGGCTTCGCATTCCGCGAACTCGCCCGGGGCGCGAGCTGTCGCCTTCCGGAGCCGTTGGCGCTCGACGTGCTCCGTCGTGAAGCCGGTCGGCCGGGAGGTGCTTGGATCAACGTCCAGAGCACGGCCCTCGCCTCCCTCAACTGCACCGAGGCCGAGCCGCGACTCGAGATTCTCGAGCGCTTCATCTCCGACCCCTGGATTTGGTCGGCCGCCGCGAACCAGCTCTCGCGCCACCACCTCGACGCGCACCTGCCTCTGCTGGAACGAGTGGTGCTCGGCGAGTTCGAAGACAAGGGGAACAACCTCGTCCATGCCGCCGCACAGGCTCTCGCGGGCTACCTCGACGATCGCGCGGCCGGGATCCTGCTCAAGGCGATCGCCGCGACATCGGACCAGTCGCGCCGCGAACTGTTCTTCAAGGCTCTCGACGAGATCCGGCGTTATCAGGACGAGCGCGAGCGCTGGGCGAACCGCAAGAGTTCGAAGGCGGCGCGCGATGCGGCGATCGCCGAGCTCGTGCCGATGCTTGGCGACAAGGACGCGACGATCCGCGCGCAGGCGGCGAAGTCGCTCGGTGCTCTCGAAGCGCTCGAGCAGCTCCCCGCGCTCGTGCGGCTGCTCAAGGACTCGAACGACGGCGTGCGCAAGGCCGCCCAGTCGGCGATCGACGTGCTGACGGCGCCCAAGCCCGTTCCGCCCGCTCCGGAAGCCCCGAAGTCCGACGCGCCTGCGAAGAAGGACGAGTAGGGGACCGGTTTCCCGTTCGCCGCGTGGGCGCGACGTTTGCGCGCGCCCGCGCGGCGGTCCACAATCGCTGGACGATGGCCAGCCGTTGCGCGAGCGAAGTGGACGAGGACGCACCCGAGGGCGGTCGAGCGGCGATCCGTCCGTCGCGCGTGTCGCGCTGGCGCCTGTGGGTGCTCGTCGGCGTGCACGTCGCGGTCGCGGCGCACATCGCGCACTGGTGGATGAAGGGCTCGACGCTGACGCCGCTCGAGCCCTCGGAGTCGGTCGAGCTCGCCACCCGCGGCGTGCTCAACGCCGGCGCGATCTTCTTCGGCCTCGCGATCCTCTCGACGGCGGTGTTCGGGCGCTTCTTCTGCGGCTGGGCCTGCCACCTCGTCGCCGTGCAAGACGGTTGCCGCTGGCTGCTCGAGAAGGCCGGCCTGCGCCCGCGCCCGGTGAACCTCGGGCTGCTCGGGCTGATCCCGCTCGCCGTCTTCGTCTACATGTTCCTCGCGCCCTACCTGCCGCGCATCGAACAAGGTCTCGGCCTCGGCGTCGAACACACCGAGTTCACGACCTCGGGCTTCTGGGACACGTTCCCCGGCCTGTGGATGTCGATCCTGACGTTCCTCGTCGGTGGTTTCCTGATGGTGTGGTTCCTCGGCGCGAAGGGCTTCTGCACGTACGCCTGCCCGTACGGAGCGGTGTTCGGCGTCGTCGACCAGCTCGCGCCGATCCGCATCCGCGTCACCGACGCCTGCTCGGGCTGCGGCCACTGCACCGCGGTCTGCACCTCGAACGTGCGCGTGCATCAGGAAGTGCGCGACTGGAAGGCGATCGTCGATCCGGGCTGCATGAAGTGCCTCGACTGCGTGAGCGTGTGCCCGAAGGATGCGCTGTACGTCGGCTTCGGTGCGCCCGCGATCGTGACGGCGCGCAAGCGCGAGCCGAAGGGCGGTCGCGTGAGCTGGGGCGAGCGCGCGGTGCGCGTCGCGGCGGCGGCGGCGTTCCTGTGGGGGATGTTCCTCGTGCTGATGTCGCGGCAGGGCACGGTCGAGTCGAAGTGGGCGACGGAGCTCGCGGTCGGCTCGCTCGCCATCGCGCTGCTGTTCGCCGGCAAGGCCGAGCGACGCGGCGGCCCGAGCCTCGGTGAGGACCTGCTCAGCGCCGCGGCGTTCCTGATCGCGCTCTACGGACTGCGCGGGTATGCGCTGTTGCCGTGGAGCGACGCGGAAGTTTCGCTGCTGCTCGCGCTCGGCCTTGCGGCGTTGTTCGCGCTGAGCGTCGTGTACGCGTGGCGCACGCTGCGGCGCTCGGAGCTGCGGCTGCAAACTTGGACGCTCGTGACCGGTGGGGCGCGCACCAAGGCCGGTACGGTCGTTCTGCTCGCGACTCTTCCGTTCACGGCAGTTGTCGGCGTGGCGACGAAGGCGCAGCTCGAGCACGCGCAGCGGGTCCACGAGGAGCAGCAGGCGGCCGAGAAGGCGCGCGAGGAGGCGCTCGCCCAGTCGCAGCGCGCCGCCGCCGAACTGACCGCCGCCCGCGCCGACTACGACCGAGGCGTCGCCGCCGCCCAATCCGGCCGTTTTCCCGAGGCCATCGCGGCCTTCGAGGCGGCCCTGCAGCGCGCCCCGCAGTTCCAGGAGGCGCGCGAGAACCTGGCGGGCATGTACTGCGCAACGGGACGGTTCAGGGACGGCATCGTGCTGTACCGCCAGTCGCTGGCGGCGCGTCCCGACGACCCGGACACGCACGCGCTGCTCGGTCAGGCCTATGCCCAGGACGGGGACCTCGCGAGCGCCGAGGAACATTGGCGCGAGGCGCTGCGTCTGAACCCGGATCACGTCGGCGCCCATCTCGGCCTCGCCGTGCTCTGCGAGGAACGCGGCGACTCCGCCGGCGCGCAGGCCCATCGGCAGGCGGCGCAGCGCGGTCGTTAGCCCCTCGCGGTTCGAACAGCGTCCGCTGCGTACGGGTTGCGTCGGATCGAGATCCACGTTTCCCCGAAACTCGGACGTTTGACGTAGATTGAAAGCCCTCGCGGGCGAGGTGGCGCGAGCAGCTCCGTTGCGGAGCTTCGCGTGCATCGCGCCGCCCTCCCGACTCGACCCCTCAGGAAACCCACCATCCCCATGAGCTCCTTTGCGACTCCCGTGCGCCCCACCCGCGCTCTGATCGCCCTTGCCGCCGCGCTGCTCGCCGCAGCCCCGGCCAGCGCGATGACGTTCTCCGAGACCAGCGCGCCCGAAGCCGCGGCTCCGGCCAAGGCCGAAGCGGCCGCCACCCTGCGCGGTTACCTCGTCGAAGGCGAAGTGCTCGTGTTCCCGTCCAGCGAACAGCGCCTGCCCACGGGCTGGTCGATCGGCGTGATCGGTGTCGACCAGGCGCAGAGCCTCGTCGCCCCGGTGCGCGGTCAGGCCGAGCTGGTGCGCGATGAAGCGCGCATCGTCGGCTTCTCGACCGGCCGCCTGTCGATGGGCGTCGGCCAGTTCACGGTTTCCGGACCCAACGGTCAGAAGCTCGGCCTCGGCGAGCTCTCGGTCGCGCTGTACGACGGCCAGTGGACGGTGCTCGCCAACTCGGGCGACCTCGCCGGCCGCCCGGTGTTCGTGCTCGCCGCCGGTGAGCAGGGCCTGATCGAGCGCGGCGACGACTTCGCGCTCACGGGCGAGCTCGTGTTCGCCCCGCAGCTCGCCGCCGAGCTCGGCCTCGCGCTCGACGCGCAGGTGCCGGTCGGCTCGATCACGCTGCTCGGTTCGGCCATGTTCGATCCCGCGCGCCCGATCGTCCGCAACGCGCCGGTCTCGTCGGCCGCGGTCATCGGCCCGGACGTCATCGTCAGCACGATCGGCAGCTCGTTCGGCGAGTACGGTGCGGTCGGCAACATCGGCGCCTACGCCGTGACGACCGTGTCGTGCAACGTCGGCGACCAGGAAGCGATCTGGATCGACGCGGGCGTCCAGCCCAACCGTCACCCGGTCATCGGCACGCAGCTCTACCGCCTCAAGACGGTCAACGGCGCCACGCGCTTCGAGCAGGTCGGCATGAGCTGGCTCAAGCACGGCTTCTGCGCCGCCGACGCGCCCAACTGCACCAACCTCAACCCCAACGGCATCTCGAACCCGGCCTACGCCCCGAACGGTTCCTGCGACTGGCTCGGCCTGTTCGCGACCGACACCTACGGCGACGGCCTGAACGCCTCGCAGCCCGGCTGCGGCCCGCGCTCGGAAATCCAGCCGTGGACGGGCGTCTATCCGTTCCCCTACCAGCTGGCGGGTGATTCGAGCACCTCGATCGGCAAGCGCATGCAGGTCGACAAGAACGACCTCGACCCCGCGCTCAACGCCGGTGCGACCTACTGGGGCGAAGTCGTGTACATCTGCACGGACGAGCCCGCGGCGAACCGCTACAACAACTACACGGTCCGCTCGACGACGGTCGGCGCCTTCGCCGGCGGCCAGTACAACCTGTCCTTCGGCGGTTCGACGATCCCCATGAAGTCGGCGCTCGAGCAGTGGGCGACGGTCGACCCCGGCGTCACGGTGCGCTTCGTCGACGTCCCCGGTGACGGTCGCCTGTACCTCGGCAGCAAGGTCACCAACATCGGCGGCGGCCAGTACCACTACGAGTACGCGCTGTTCAACATGAACAGCGACCGCTCGGCGCAGGGCTTCTCGGTCCCGCTGCAGGCCGGCACGGTCGTCAGCAACATCGGCTTCAAGGACATCAACTACCACTCGGGCGAGCCCTACTCGGGCACCGACTGGACGTCGTCCTTCAACCCGGGCTCCGACGTGTCGTGGTCGACGCAGACCTACGCGCAGAACGTGAACGCCAACGCGCTGCGCTGGAGCACGACCTACAACTACCGCTTCGACAGCATCTCGGCTCCGCAGCAGGGCGCGATCACGATCACGCTCTTCAAGCCCGGCACGCCGACGACGGTCACCATCCTGACGGACGTCCCCGGCACGGGCTGCGGCAGCTTCACCTACTGCACCACGAGCCAGACGACCAACGGCTGCGCGCCGCTGATGTCGGCGACGGGCAGCGCGAGCGCCACCGCGGCCTCGGGCTTCACGATCGCCTGCAACGGCATCGAAGGCGGCAAGACGGGCCTGTTCTTCTTCGGCCAGGGCCAGACCTCGGTCGCCTGGGCCTTCGGTTCGACCTCGACCCGCTGCGTGACCACGCCGGTCCAGCGCCTGCAGTCGGCCTCGACCGGTGGCACCGCCGGCCAGTGCGATGGCTCGCTCTCGACTGACTGGAACGCGTGGCGCGCCGCGCACCCGGCCGGTCTCGGCAGCCCCTACGCCCAGGGCCAGACCTTCTACGCCCAGACTTGGTTCCGCGATCCGCAGGCGATCACCGGCACCAACCTCTCCAACGCGCTGGGCTTCACGCTCTGCCCGTGATCTGCGAAGCGAGTCAGCCCCGCTGACTTCGCTCTCGTCCTCCGAGGCCGGCCACCGTTCGCGGTCGCCGGCCTCGGCTTGTTTTGGCGCTCGAAGGTGCGTCCCCGTGTTTCGCGGATGCGACGAGGGAGCGGTGGGGTCGCACGGAAGGAACTTCCGGGTCGGGAGCGCGGGAAGCGTGCGGGCGTAGGAACCTGCGCGTGGCCGGATCCGTCGGAGGTCCAAGGAATTTCCAAACTGCGCCCTGCGCTCCCCGGGCTACTGCCCACAACGGCGTGAAGGGGTAGAGTTGGAAGCTCCACTGCGCCTCCCTGCGGACGTCCGCCGGGGGGCGTGTCGGGTCCCTAGGCTTCAGGAGTGACCGTATCCCCATGAACCGTCGCATTGTTTGGAGCGCGGCTGCGCTCGGCGTCTTCTGCCCTGCCGTCCTCGCGGGCGAGCAGGCCCAGGAAGTGAAGGCGGAGCGCACCCTCGACACGCGTGGCTACACGCTGTCGGGTGAGCTGCTCCTGTTCCCGCGTGTCGAGCAGGCCCTCCCGGCCGGCTGGACGCTGGGGGTCGTCGGCGTCAGTGCCGACACGTCCGTGCTCGCCAACCTCTCGGGCCTCGCGGACCTCTACCGCGACGCCAAGGGCCTCGCGGGCTTCGTCTCGCAGGCGATGTCGACCGGGCCGGGTCAGTTCGTGCTGACTTCGCCGACGGGGGAACAGTGGGGCTTCGGCGATCTTTCGGTCGCGCTCTACGACGGCCAGTGGACCGTTCTCGCCAACTCGGGCGAGCTCGCCGGCCGTCCGGTGTTCGTGATCGCGCAGTCGGAGAACGCCTTCTTCGAGCGCGGCGAGGACTTCTCGCTGACGGGTGAGCTCGTGTTCTCGAGCCAGTTCGCGGCTGAAGTCGGCCTGCCGGTCGCGGAGCGCATGCCCGTGGGCGCGCTGACCCTGATGGGCTCGGCGATGTTCGACCCGGCGCACCCGGTCACGCTCGCGGCTCCCGCGCCCTCCGCCGCCGTGATCGGCCCTGACGTCATCGTCAGCACGATCGGCAGCACGTTCTCCGAGTACGGTGCGGTCGGCACCATCGGTGGCTACGCCGTGACGACGGTGTCGTGCAACGTCGGCGACACCGACGCGATCTGGATCGACTGCGCGTCGGGCGCCAACTGCAACCAGCACCCGGTCATCGGCACGCAGCTGTACCGCTTCAAGACGGTCAACGGCGCCACGCGCTTCGAGCAGGTCGGCATGAGCTGGCTCAAGCACGGCTTCTGCGCCGCCGACGCGCCGAGCTGCACCACCATCAACCCCAACGGCATCTCGAACCCGACCTACATCGCGAACGCCTCCTGCGACTGGCTCGGCAAGTTCGCGACCGACACCTACTCCGCCAGCCTCAACGGCCAGCAGTCCAACTGCGGCTCGCGTTCCGAGATCCAGCCGTGGACGGGCGTGTTCCCGTACCCCTACGTGCTGCAGGGCAATGCGAGCAACGTGATCGGCAAGCGCCTGCAGGTCGAGAAGAACGACCTCGACCCCGCGCTCAACAGTGGCGCGACGTACATGGGCGAGGTCGTCTACATCTGCACCGACGAGCCCGCGGCGAACCGCTACAACAACTACTCGACGCGTCCGGCGACCGTCGGCGCGCTGACGGGGTCGCAGTACGACCTCTCGTTCGGCGGCTCCACGACGCCGCTGCTCTCGGCGGTCCAGCGCTGGGCCCAGCTCGACGCCGGCGTCGCGATCAGCTTCGTCGACGTCCCCGGTGACGGCCGCATCTACCTCGCGCGCAAGGTCACGAACGTCGGCGGTGGCCAGTTCCACTACGAGTACGCGCTGTTCAACATGAACAGCGACCGCGGCGCGCAGCAGATCTCGATCCCGCTCGGCGGCGGCTCGAACGCGACCAGCGTCGAGTTCCACGACGTGCCGTACCACTCGGGTGAGCCCTACGTCGGCACCGACTGGACCTCGACGGTCAACCCGGGCGCCAACATCTCGTGGGCCTCGCAGACCTACGCGCAGAACGTCAACGCGAACGCGCTGCGCTGGAGCACGACCTACAACTACCGCTTCCGTTCGACCGGCGCTCCGGCGCCCGGCAACATCACGGTCACGCTCTTCAAGCCCGGCACGCCGACGACGATCACCTTCACCGGTGTCGACGTCCCCGGCGGCTCGAGCTGCCCCGACAGCGACGGTGACGGCGTCAACGACTGCCTCGACGGCTGCCCGAACGATCCCAACAAGATCGCTCCGGGCCAGTGCGGCTGCGGCGTGCTCGACACGGACTCGGACGGCGACGGCACGGCCAACTGCAACGACGGTTGCCCCAACGACCCGGCCAAGATCGCCCCGGGCCTTTGCGGTTGCGGCGTGTCGGACGCGGACTCGGACGGCGACGGCGTGGCGAACTGCCTCGACGGTTGCCCGAACGAACCGCTCAAGACCCAGCCGGGCGTGTGGGGCTGCGGCGTGGCCGACGCCGACTTCGACGGCGACGGTGACCTGAACTGCGTCGACAACTGTCCGACGCTCTACAACCCGGCCCAGGCGGATGCGGACGGCGACGGCATCGGCAACGTCTGCGACAACTGCCCGCAGGATCCCAACGTCAACCAGCTCGACCAGGACCAGGACTACATCGGCGACGCCTGTGACAACTGCCCGCTGTCGTTCAACCCGCCGCAGGCCGACAACGACGGCGATGGCGTCGGCGACGACTGCGACGGTTGCCCGAACGATCCCAACAAGGCGGCTCCGGGCGTCTGTGGCTGCGGTGTCGCTGACACCGACGGCGACGGCGACGGCACGCCGGACTGCAACGACGGTTGCCCGAACGACCCGCTGAAGACCGCGCCCGGCACCTGTGGATGTGGCGTGGCCGACACGGACACCGACGGCGACGGCGTCGCGGACTGCAGCGACAACTGCGACAACCTCGCCAACCCCAACCAGGCCGACTGCGACCAGGATGGCGTGGGCGACACGTGCGAGCTCGCTGCCGGCACCCAGTGGGACGTCGACAACGACCAGATCCCCGACCAGTGCCAGGCCTGCCCGTCGATCCTCGCCTACTGCACCGCCGGCACCACGACCAGCGGCTGCAACGCGACGATGTCGGCGAGCGGCAACCCGAGCCTGTCGGCTCCGTCGGGCTTCGTGCTCACGGCGACGAACGTCGAGGGCCAGAAGCAGGGCCTGCTGTTCTATGGCGTCCTAGGACCCAAGAACGGCGTCTGGGCGCCGGGCAGCTCGAGCGTGCTGTGCGTCAAGTCGCCGACCCAGCGCCTGCCCGCCGCCAACACCGGCGGTACGTCGGGTGCCTGCGACGGCACGATCTCGGTCGACTTCCAGTCGTACCTCGCGACGCACCCCGCCGCCCTCGGCCAGCCCTTCGTGGCGGGCACGGTGGTGAACGTGCAAGCGTGGTTCCGCGATCCGCCTGCTCCGGGAACGACGAGCCTTTCCAACGGCTTGCAGTTCACGACCTGTCCGTGATTTGACGAGGCTGCGGCCTCGACAACGAAAGAGCCGGGGTGCCGCGATGCGGCGCCCCGGCTCTGTTCGTGATCCGAGTGGAAGAAGCAGAAGACTCAGAAGAGGGAGAAGGAGAGGGAACCGGGGGGGGAGAAAGCAGGAGGGAGGGGAGTCGGAAGGGAGGGAGAGAAGGAAACCAGGGGTGCGGATGCGCCCGAGCTGACGCGACAGGGCGTTGTCTGGCTTAGTTGGGCAGCGCGGCTCGGGTGCGTGAGCGGCGCGGGCCGATCCAGAGGGCGTCACCCCAAGAGCTCAAGCCAGCGTCCGCCGCGCAGCCCGAAACCACAGCGGGCGACTCCGCCGCCCGCACCCTCTCCGCTGCTCCGTCTCCTTCTTCTTTCCCTTCCCTTCTCCTCTCCTCCTTCCGACTCCCTCTTCCTCCCGCTTCCTCCCCACCCGGTTCCTTCTTCTTCTGCTGCTTCTCCTCGAGCACGATCAGCTCTGCCAGTTGAGCCACTGCTCGTTGGCGTCGTCGAGGTCGCGCTGGGCTTCGGCGATGCGCGTCTGGACTTCGCGCGACTTCGGAGCGCTGCGGTAGACCTCTTCGGAGAGCAGCGATTCGTTGAGCGACTTCAGTTCGGCCTCGAGCGCCATGATCTTCTGCTC
>JAPLOE010000054.1 GCA_026692705.1 Planctomycetota bacterium | reverse complement strand
CACGTCGCAGCGCGGGCGGTTGTGCTCCTCGCGGATGCGGGCGACCAGCCCGACGGTCTTGGCGGCCTCGACGTCGAACTCGGCGCGCACCGTCAGGCCCGACTTCTGCTCGAACTCGCGCACGAGGTCCTCGGAGAAGATCTGGTCGAGCGCGCAATAGACGACGAGGTCGGGCTGCTTCGAGCAGGAGCTTGCGAACAGCAGCGCGGCGAGTCCGGCGGCGGCGAGCAGACGCCGGGAAATCGGGCCCGGGACAAGCGAGGAAGCGGGGTCGGCGGGGTTCATCGGCGGGGGATCCCTCGGTGGACGGAAGTGGGGGCGGACGGTGACGTTGCTAGCGCGGCGGAACGGCCCGGCCACAGCCCGCGAGCGGTGTCGCGGAGGGTGCTCTCGCGGGGAGCGATAGGGTAGGATCTGCGCTCCCTCCCTGTCCCCTTCAGAACCGGCCGGAACGGTCGGAGCCCCCAGTGAAACTTGCCAGCCGCCTGTCCCGTCTCGGCACCGAGTCCGCCTTCGAGGTTCTGGCCCGCGCCAAGGCCCTCCAAGCCTCGGGCAAGAGCATCGTCAACCTCGGGATCGGCTCGCCCGACTTCCGCACGCCGGACAACATCGTCGAGGCCGGGCGCAAGGCGCTCGCCGACGGGGCGCACTTCTACACGCCGGCCAAGGGCCTGCTCGAGCTGCGCCAGGCCGTCGCCGAGGACTGCCTCGCGCGCCGCGGCGTCAAGGTCGACCCGAACGACGTGATGATCGTCCCCGGCGGCAAGCCGACGATGTACTTCGCGATCTCGATGTTCGGCGAGGAGGGGGCGGAGATCCTCTACCCCAACCCCGGCTTCCCGATCTACGAGTCGCTGATCAAGTACACGGGCGCGACCCCGGTGCCGATCGAGCTGCGCGAGAGCTCGGGCTTCTCGTTCAACCCCGACGAGGTGATCGCCAAGATCACGCCGCGTACGCGCCTGATCATCGTCAACACGCCGGCCAACCCGACCGGTGGCGTGATCCGCAAGCCGGAGATGGACCGCCTCGTCGCGGGGCTCGAGAAGCACCCGCACGTCGCGATCCTGTCCGACGAGATCTACTCGCGCATGCTCTACGACGGCGAGACGCACGTCAGCATGCTCTCGTACCCCTCGATCCGCGAACGCGTGATCGTGCTCGACGGCTGGTCGAAGACCTTCTCGATGACCGTCTGGCGTCTGGGCTACGGCGTGTGGCCGAAGAACCTGATCGACATCGCCGAGCGCCTGCAGATCAACTCGAACTCCTGCCCGAGCGCGCCCGTGCAGTGGGCCGGCATCGAGGCCATCCGCGGCCCGCAGGTCGCGGTCGAGCGCATGATGAAGGCCTTCGACGAGCGCCGGAAGGTGATCGTGGAAGGGCTCAACAACATCCCCGGCTTCTCCTGCGTGATGCCCAAGGGCGCGTTCTACGCCTTCCCGAACATCACGAAGACGGGGTTCAAGTCGAAGGAGCTCGAGGTCAAGCTGCTGACGGAAGCGGGCGTCGCGATCCTGTCGGGCACGGCCTTCGGCGCGATGGGCGAGGGCTTCCTGCGCTTCTCCTACGCGGCGAGCCTCGACGAGATCCGCGAGGCGCTCAAGCGCGTCGAGCGTTGCCTCGCGACCGCGGGCGTCCGCTAGCCGGCCTTCGCCACGATGCGCGTCTCCGACTTCCGCAGCGACACCGTCACGCGACCGTCGCGCGAGATGCTCGAGGCCATGGTCTCGGCCGAGCTCGGCGACGACGTGCTCGAGGGGGATCCGACCGTCGCGCGCCTCGAGGCGCGCGTCGCTGACCTGCTCGGCAAGGACGGCGCGTGGTTCGTGCCCTCGGGCACGATGGCGAACTCGGTCGCGATCGGCTCGTGGACGCGGCATGGCGACGAGATCCTGCTCGAGCGCAGCGCGCACATGGTGCAGTGGGAAGCCGGCGCGGCCGGAGCCCTGCACGGCGTGCAGTCGACGACGGTCGTCGCCGAGGATGGCTGCATGCCGCTCGACGAGCTGCGGCGCTCGATCCGCCTGCGCTCGCTGCACTGCCCGAAAACCGCGCTGATCTGCGTCGAGCAGACCTTCATGGGTTCCGGCGCCGGGCCGGGTGGCCGCGTCGTGCCGCTCGAGCACCTGCGCGCGATCAAGCGCCTCGCCGCCGAGCAATCGATTCCCGTTCACATGGACGGCGCGCGCCTGATGAACGCGGTCGTCGCCTCGGGCGTTCCGGCGCACGAGTACGCGGCCTGCGCGGATTCGGTCTCGCTGTGCCTGTCGAAGGGTCTGGGCTGCCCGGTCGGCTCGCTGGTCGCCGGCCCGCGTGAGTTCCTCGAGCGCGCGCGCCTGATGCGCAAGCGGCTGGGCGGCTGGATGCGCCAGTCGGGAATCCTCGCGGCGGCGGGCCTGTACGCGCTGCAGAACAACGTCAAGCGCCTCGCGGAGGACCACGACCTCGCGAAGGAGCTCGCCAGCGTGCTCGATCCGCTGCCCGGCATCGAATGCTCGCCCGACAAGGTCGAGAGCAACATCGTCATGGCGCGCGTCACGCACCCCAAGCACACGCCGGAGACGCTGATGGCGGAACTCAAGCGTCGCAACGTGCTCGTGCTGCCGCAGAACGCGACCACGTTGCGTTTCGTCACGCACCTCGACGTGTCGACCGAGGACGTCGCCCGTGTCGTCGTCGCGCTCGACGAGATTCTCGGCTGAATACGCCCCAGTCCTCCCCGTCACGCTCCCCCGAACGGTCCAGAACGAAACGTCCCATGGGCATCTTCAAGGCCTACGACATCCGCGGCAAGTACCCCAAGGAAATCGACGCCGCGCTCGCGCGGAAGATCGGCAACGCCTTCGCGCACCTGCTCAAGGCCAAGCGCCTCGCGGTCGGTCGCGACATGCGCACGCACTCGCCGGAGCTGCAGGCGGCGGTGATCGAGGGCATCCGCGACGCGGGCTGCGACGTGGTCGACATGGGCCTGTGCTCGACGCCGATGGCGTACTTCGGCATCGGCTCGCAGGACGTCGACGGTGGCCTCAACGTCACGGCGAGCCACAACCCAGGCGAGTACAACGGCATGAAGCTGTGCTCGCGCGGCGCGCGGCCGATCTCGGCGGCGAACGGCATCCTCGACATCGAGCGCATGGTCTCTGCCGCGCAACCGCCGGTGGCGGCGAAGCGCGGCTCGGTGACGAAGGTCGAGCTGCTCGAGGCCTACGCGGACCACGTGGCGCGTTTCGCGAAGATCGAGCGCCCGCTCGTCGTCGCGGTCGACGTCGCCAACGGCATGGCGGCCTACACGCTGCCGCCGATCTTGAAGCGCCTGAAGAACGTCACCGCGCACACGCTCTTCATGGAGCTCGACGGCACGTTCCCCAACCACGAGGCCAACCCGCTCAAGGAAGAGAACCTGCGCGACGTCAAGCGCCTGCTCGGCCAGCACAAGGCCGATGCGGGCATCGCCTTCGACGGCGACGCCGACCGCTGCTGCTTCGTCGACGACCGTGGACAGACCCTGTCCGCGGACCTGATGACGGCGCTGCTCGCGCGCGAGATGCTGCGCGAGAAGCCGGGCAAGCCGGTGGTGTACGACCTGCGCTCGTCGTGGGTCGTGAAGGAGGAGATCGAGAAGGCCGGCGGCATCGCGGTGCGCGACCGCGTCGGGCACTCGTTCATCAAGGCCACGATGCGCTCCAACGGCGCGATCTTCGGCGGCGAGCTCTCGGGCCACTTCTACTTCGCCGACAACTACGTCTGCGACTCGGGCGAGATCGCCTTCGTGAGCGCGCTCACGATGCTCTCCAAGTCGAAGGAGAGCCTCTCGGTGCGCGTGCAGGACCTGCGCCGGTACCACGCGAGCGGCGAGATCAACTTCCACGTCGAGGACAAGGACGGCGCGATCGCCCGACTGCGCGAGACCTACAAGGCCGGCCGGCAGGACATGCTCGACGGCATCACGGTCGAGTTCGGCGACCTGCGCTCGCCCCACTGGTGGTGGTTCAACGTGCGCGCCTCGAACACCGAGCCGCTGCTGCGCCTCAACCTCGAGGCCCGCACCGCGGCGATCCGCGACCAGCGCAAGGCCGAGCTCGTCGGCCTGCTGGGCACGCCGGTCGACCACTGATCCCTTCGCGGGTGGTCGAAGCTCCGGACCCGCTGGCGCCGCGAGCGTGCTGGGGGCGTCGGAGCTTGGGGCCGCGGGCTGTTTCGCGGCCGGAAGGACTTTCCGGGGCCGCGTGACAGCCTTGGAACGCTGGATCCTGCCGTCGGGACCTGTAGCATCGGTCGCCCCGACGCCCCGGGCTTGCCCCGCGGCGTCGCCCCGTCCGATCTAGGTTGGCCCCATGTCCCTCTCGAGCTTCTTCGTCTGCGCCGCGCTGGCCTTCGCCGGGCCCCAGTCGGCCCCGGCCGCCGGACAGGTCGCGCCCCGCATCGAGTTGCTGGCGGCGGACAAGTGGTCGGACCTGCTGGCCCGCGACCGGCGCGCGACCTTCGGGCTGCGCACGATGACGAGCGCCGCCAGCGTGATCGACGATCGTTCCGCGAGCGAGCCGGCGCGCTGCGTCGCCGTCGTCGCGCTGGGCGCGGGCAAGTGCCGCACGGAACGCGCTCGGATCCTGGCGCTCGCCGGAGAGCGCAGCCCCGAGCTGCGTCAGGCGGCGATCTTCGCCCTCGGCGCGCTCGGCCAGCGCGACGACGTCGGCGCGCTCGTCGAATACACCGGCCGCAAGGTAGCCCAAGTCGCGGATGCCGCGGTGTTCGCGCTCGCGCTCAACGGCACGCCGGAAGCACGCGCGGAACTGGCGCGCATCGAGCGCGAGGCCGGCGGCACGCGCAGTGAAGCGATCGAGGCCGCACTCGGGTTCCTCGCCGAGCCGCAGGGCGAGAGCGAGTTCGCGCGCCTGTGGCTCGCGCTGCGTTTCGAGGGGGCGCGGCGCCACGGCCTCGTCGATGGA
>JAPLOE010000053.1 GCA_026692705.1 Planctomycetota bacterium | reverse complement strand
GGGCCGCCGCCGGCGGCCGAGAGCGCACTCGAGCGCGCGCGGGCCGAGCTGGCCGCGGGCACGCCGCTCGATGCGCTCGTGTCGCTCGACGAAGCGCTCAAGCTCGCGCCGGACACGCGCGAGGCCTGGTCGCTGCGCGCGCAGGCGCTGCAGGCGGCGTCGAACCAGCGCGGGGACACGAACTTTCTCGAGGACGCGGTCGAGGCGTGGAAACGCGCGGCGAAGCTCGGCGCAGGTCCGGAGGCGCAGTTCGGTGCGAGCAAGGCCGCGCGCGAGGCGGGCAAGGTCGAACTCGCGCTCGAGTTCGCGAAGGCCGGGCTCGCGGCGCGCGCGGAGCCGTCGAAGGACGAGCTGCGCATCGCTTCGGAAGCGTATTTCAGCGCCTACATCGAGAAGAAGCAGGCCGAGCAGCCGACGCAGGAGCTGTTCGACGCGACCGACGGATTGCTGCAGAGCCTGACGGAGCTCGCGCCGACGGAAGCGTGGGCCTTCGTGCAGCTCGCGAACCTCTACCAGTGGGAAGGCCGCTTGGATGGAGCTTGCGAGGCGCTGGCGACGGCGCTCGAGCTCGACCTCGACAACGAGCCGCTGCATTCGCGCTTCGTCGCGCTCAAGGGACAGATCGAAGGCCCGGAGAGCGTGCTGTCGTTCTACGAGAGCCTCGCCCTGCGCAAGCCGGAGGCCGCGCTGCCGCAGTGGTTCGCGGCGCAGATGCTGTTCGACACGAACGTCGGCGACGTCGCGACCGACCCGACCACGGCGCCGCAGCTCGAGCGCGCGGAGCAGCACTACGCGAAGTGCCGCGAGCTCAAGCCCGACTACGCGAGCGCGTGCCAAGGCTACGAGGTGCTGTGCCGCGCCGGAATCGGCTGGGCGAAGTTCCACGCGGGTGACCTCGACGGAGCCGAGCGCGCGTTCCGCTCGATGGAAGAGGTGTTTCCCGGCGGGATGGAGTGGCAGCTCGAGGGGCGCCTCAAGTCGGGCGTGAGCGGGCTGCAGTACGTCGCGGACACGGCGCTGCGCGAGTCGGCGGAGACCGGCGGGGTGTTCGCGCTCGGCGCGCTCGCGCGTGCGGCCCGCATCTACGCCGTGCTGCACGCCTACCGGCCCGGGGACGCGGATTTCGCGAACAATTGCGGCTTTTTCCACCGCGAGTGGGGCGTCGGCAGCGTGTTCAAGGCGCGCGAGTACCGGGCGATGGCCGAAGGCTCGCCGGATCCGGCCGTGCGCGAGCTCGACCTCGCGCTCGCGGCGCAGGAACGCGCGCGCGCGACGGAGATCCTCACGGCCTGCCGCGATGCGTACCTCGCCGCGGCGCAGCTCGCGCCGCAGGACGTGCGGGTCGTCAACGACGCGGCGTTGATCCTCGTGTACCACTTCCCGTCACGCGCCGACGAGGCGGAGAAGCTGCTCCTGCAATGCGTCGCGAACGGCGCCGCGCAGAAGGACGCCGGAACCTTGCCCGCGCAGGCGCTCGACACGCTGATCGAGGCCTGGGGCGACGCGCACCAGAACCTCGGAGTGCTCGAACTGGTGCAGCGCCGCAATCCCGCCAAGGCGCGCGAGTGGTTCGAGAAGACGATCGCGATCGGCCCGCTGCCGCGCGTGCCGCGCGAGTGGGTGCAGCAGGTGGCGCTGCCGCTGTGCGACGCGGTGGCGGCCGGCAAGGCGCTCGACCTCGAGCTGCTCGACCCGCGCATCGAGCTGCTCGAATAGCGAAAACCCCCGGAAAAAGAGTGCGGCGCGACCCCCGTGAAGAAGTCGCGCCGCCCTGGGGGTGCCCAGAAGTCGTCTCAGGAGAGCGACTTCTTGCGCAGGTAGAAGTCGATGCGCTCGTACTCCTTGTGCGAGTCGCGCTCGGCGAGCTCGGTCTCGTTCTTCGGCGGGGGAACGATGACCTTGTCGCCGGGCTGCCAGTTCACCGGGCAGGCGCAGCCGTGCTTGTCGGCGGTCTGCAGGCCGGTCAGCAGGCGCACGATCTCGTCGATGTTGCGGCCGACGTTGAGCGGGTAGTAGACGAGCGCGCGCACGACGCGCTTGGGATCGATCAGGAACACGGCGCGCACGGTCGCCGTCGCCGACGCGTTGTCGTGCAGCATGCCGTAGAGCTTCGCGACCTTCATGTCGATGTCCGCGATCATCGGGTAGTTGATGCTCACGCCGAGGATGGCCTTGAGGTTCTCGCGCCAGGCCATGTGGCTGTGGATCGAGTCGATCGACAGGCCGATCAGCTTGGTGTTGAGCTTGTCGAACTCGGCGCTGCGGCGCGCGAACTCGGTCAGCTCCGTCGAGCAGACCGGCGTGAAGTCGGCCGGGTGGCTGAAGAGGATCACCCACTTGCCGTCCTGCCACTTGGAGAGCTCGAGCTCTCCCTGCGTCGTGAGGGCCTTGAAGTCGGGGGCGAGGTCGCCGATGCGCGGGATGCCGCCAGGAATTTCTTGAGTCATCGAAAGGGCTCGTGTCAGAGGTGGGCGGGAGCCGGCGTGCTCTCCGCCGACCCCCGCGCTCCTACATCTCAGGTCCGAGTGCCTTGGCAACGGGCGTGCCACGCGCTGCGGTGGTGCTGGAGCGGCCCTCGACGCTACGGAGCCGTGGGCGATGCTGGCAAGCCGTGAGGGAGCGAATCGCGCCGTGAAGATCGACCTACTTGGAAGTGGGGAGTGGCTGCGCGGGTGCGGGAAGTTTCGTCTCGAACGTCCCGGCCGCGCCCAGCCGGGCCTTGAAGCCGCCGTCGCGCAGCCACGCGAGCGCGGCCGCGTCGCCCTTCAAGAACGCGTCGAGGAACGCGGTCGAGCTCGGCAGGATCAGCGGCATGTACGACGTCTCGCGGCGGCGCAGCGGCCGGTCGGCGTCACCGAAGGCGTCGTGGCGCGCGCCCTCGAGGATCAGGAGGAACTGCTCGGCGCGCGTGATCGTGTCGAACGGGATGCGGCGCTCCGCGGGCGTGCTGTCGCCGCGGATCGGGCTCTCGTCCTTCGTGCCGGTCATGTGGAAGGCCGGCGTCGCGAAGTCCTCCCACGTGAGGTTGGTGCGCTCGTGCGCCTTGCCCTGCGGGCTCATCGCGATCACGCACTTCACGCGCGGGTCGCCGAGCTCGTTCTTCGCGCGCGTCAGCGGACTGACGAGGTCGCGGCCACCGGCGGCGAGCGCGGTGTAGGCGCCGAAGGAGTGGCCCGCGACGGCGAGGTGCGCGAGGTCGAGCCGGCCCGCGAGCGGCCAGCCTTCGGCCTGCGAGCGTCGCTCGAGCTCGTCGATCACGAAGTGGATGTCGTCGGGGCGCCCGAGCAAGTTCGCCGGATCCATCGCGGCCTTCTGCATCGCCTCCATCGGCTGCGGGTTGCCGCGCCAGACCGAATCGTCGCTGCCGACGTGCTGCACGTGCACGACGACGTAGCCCCAGCTCGACCAATGCCGTCCGTACGTGCCGTAGTTCTCGCGCGTGCCGCCGAGGCCGTGGCTGAAGATCACGACCGGCCACGTCTCGCCCGCTTTCGCCGTGTCGAGCGCCGGATGGAAGATGCGCACGGGCACGTCGCGCTCGCGCTTGGCGTCGCGCCACGTCTCGTCGAAGGACTTCGGCGCGCGCGGGCCGCTCTCTTCCTTCCAAGTCTTCGGCTTCGCGGGCGCCTCCGCCTGCGGGGCGGGAGCTTGCGGCAGCGCGGCGAAGGCCGTCGGCAGCAGGGCGAAGAGCGTGAGCAGGCCAGCGATTCGTCGTGCCATCGTGTCGTTCGAACCCTTTCGCGCGGGCGCGGTTCCGGCGCGCGCTTGCGGTATAGATAGCGCCCCATGGCCGCGAATGCAGATCAGGAGCCCAAGCCGCTGGAGGCGCTCACCGCCTTCGAGGAGGGCGATTTCCACGCCTTGACCGAATCGCTCGGTCGCGACGCGCAGTACAACGACCGGCGCCTCGTCACGCGCCGCAAGCTCGCGGCGATCGCGAAGGCGGCGGTCGACGAGCTCACGGCGAAGGCCAAGGAAACGGGCGGGAAGCTCGAGCTGCAGAGCCGCACGAGCCTGCACCAGCCGCACATGTTCAACCACATGCGCGTGCGCCGCATGTGGGCCTACATCACGCGCGGCAAGAAGGAGAAGGCGCGGCTCAAGCAGGTGATCGGCGCCGAGCTCGCCAAGGACCTCGACTCGTCCTACCGCAACGCGTTCCTGTGCGTCGCGATCGAGGAAGCGGCGCTCGAAGTCAGCCTGCGCATCCATCCCGACGCGTGGTTCGACGGCCAGAACCTCGTGCACCGCACGCAGAAGGAAGGCTTCACGCTGCTGCTGCCGTTCCTCAACGACCTCGACGGCTTCCGGCTGAAGCTCGACAACTGGAAGGGCGAGTGGATCTGCGGCCAGTTGACCGCGGACAAGCTCAAGGAGTTCTTCCGCTACTACAAGCCGGGCGAGCACGGCCTCGTCGTCGAGCAGCGCCTGCCCGCGCCGCCGGGCCAGCGTGGCGCCGCGCTCTCCGACGACATCCCGGAGATGCTGCTGCTCGAGCTCGTGCGGCTCGCACCGCTGTACCGGCTCGTCGCGTGGTCGGAAGAGTCCGATCACCTCTTCAAGCCGCGCTGAGCGCCCGCGCTATCCTGCGCGTTCTCCCATGGCTCGTCCGAACGCGATCGTCGTCGGCTGCGGCGTTTCCGGGCTCTCGTGCGCGCACGAGCTCGCACGCGCCGGATTCGCCGTCGAGATCTGGACGCGCGAGCTGCCGCAGCGCACGACGTCGAGCGTCGCGGGCGCGATCTGGTATCCGTTCAAGGTCGCGCCGAAGGAGCGTGTCGCGCGCTGGGCGAGCGAGAGCTACTTCGAGTTCGAGCGCCTCGCGCGCGACTCGTCGAGCGGCGTCGCGATGTGCACGGGCGTCGAGCTCCTGCCCCACGGCGCCGACGCCGAGGCCGCCGAGTACCGGGCCGGCGCACGCAACCTGCGCGACCGCGCGCGCGCCGAACTGCCCGCGGGTTTTGCGCGGGGATTCGAGCTCGACGTGCCCGTGGTCGAGATGCCG
>JAPLOE010000052.1 GCA_026692705.1 Planctomycetota bacterium | reverse complement strand
GCCCGAGGGCGCGCGCGTCGGCAGCGTCGTGTGGTCGCACCACGACAAGCTGTTCGCGTTCACGCTCGTGAAGGAGGACGAGGTCGAGCTGTGGACCTGCGATGCGGTCGAGCTCGTGCCGCGCCGCGTCGCGCAGGGGCTCAACACTCTGTTCGACGAGTTTCAGTGGATGCCCGACGGCACCACGCTCGCGTACAAGCGCATCCCGGAGAAGCGTGGGGCCGCGCCGGAAGCGCCGCGCGCGCCCGAGGGGCCGGCCGTGCAGGAATCGAGCGGCCGCAAGTCGCCGGTGCGCACGTACCAGGACCTGTTGCGCGACGAGCACGACAGCGCGCTGCTCGAGCACTACGCGCAGGCGCAGCTCGCGACCGTGAGCTGGGATGGCAAGCAACGCCGCGACATCGGCGCCCCGGGGACGATCCTCTCGTTCCGCAGCTCGCCGGACCGCCTGTTCTGGCTCGTGACGACGCTCGAACGCCCGTACTCGTACGTGATGACGCTCGATCGCTTCCCGTCGCGCACGGAAGTGTGGGATGCGGACGGCAAGCTCGTGCGCGAGATCGAGCGCCACGGGCTGCTCGATTCGATCCCGATCGAAGGCGTGCCGACGGGGCCGCGCTCGATCAGCTGGCGGCCGGGCCGTTCCGCGACGCTGGTGTGGGTCGAGGCGCTCGACGGCGGTGATCCGAAGACGAAGGCGCCGCACCGCGACCGCTGGCTGGAGCTCGATCTGCGCACGAAGGGCGAGCCGAAGGAGTTCCTGAAGGTCGAGCACCGCGCGCGTGGCCTCGCGTGGTTCCGCGAGCCGACGCTCGTGCTCGCGAGCGAGTTCGACCGCGACCGCAAGTGGATGCGAGCGACGCTGCACGACCTGTCGGGCAAGGCCCCGAGCGTCGTGCTCGAGGATCGCAACCAGAACGATCGTTACGGCAATCCCGGCATGATCCAGACCGAGCCCATGCCCGACGGCACGCGCGTCGTGCGGCAGGTGGGCGAGTGGATCTTCCGCAGCGGCGAGGGGGACTCTCCCGAGGGCGCGCGGCCGTTCCTCGACCGCCAGAGCCTCGCGACGCAGAAGCCCGAGCGCCTGTGGCGTTGCGGCGAAGGCGTGTACGAGAGCGTCGCGTCGATCGTGCGCACGAACGCTGAGGGTGCGCCCGTGTTCGTCACGCGCCGCGAGTCGGCGACCGAACCGCCGAACCTGTGGCTGCAGGATCTCGCGGCGCAGCGCACGCTCGCGCTCACCGACTACGCCGACCCGCAGCCGCAGATCCGCGGCATCTCGCGCGAGCTCGTGCGCTACCAGCGCTCCGACGGCGTGCAGCTCTCGGCGACCCTGTACCTGCCGGCGAACTACCAGCCCGGCACGCGCCTGCCGCTGGTCGTGTGGGCCTATCCGCTCGAGTACACCGACGCGTCGACCGCCGGCCAGGTCGCGGGCTCGCAGCACCGCTTCACTACGATCCGCGGCATGTCGCAGCTCTTTTTCCTCACGCAGGGTTACGCCGTGATGGACAACGCGACAATGCCGATCGTCGGCGATCCGGAGACCGCGAACGACACGTTCCTCGAGCAGATCGCCGACGCCGCGAAGGCCGCGATCGACTTCGCCGCCGCGCGTGGTGTCGCCGATCCCAACCGCGTCGGCGTCGGTGGCCACAGCTACGGCGCGTTCATGACGGCCAACCTGCTCGCGCACACCGACCTCTTCAAGGCCGGCTGCGCACGCAGCGGCGCCTACAACCGCACGCTGACGCCCTTCGGCTTCCAGAGCGAGCGCCGCACGCTGTGGGAAGCGCCCGAGATCTACGCCAAGCTCTCGCCGTTCTACTCCGCGCACAAGATCAACGAGCCGCTGCTCCTGATCCACGGCGAGAAGGACTCCAACCCCGGCACGTTCCCGATCCAGTCCGAACGCCTCTACCAGGCGATCGCCGGCAACGGCGGCCGCGCGCGCTGGGTCGTCCTGCCCGAAGAGGACCACGGCTACGCCGCGCGCGAGAGCGTGCTCCACACCCTCGCCGAGATGATCGACTGGTTCGACCAGCACGTGAAGGGCGCGAGCGACGTGCGCTGAACGCGCGGAACCTGACGCAGCGGGAGCGTGAAGCTCGCGCTGCGTCGGGGCAACGAAGGCGGCGAGTGGGCTAGCCGCCGGTCGTGGTCGTCGTCGACGCGGGCGTCGTCTCGGTCGTAGCCGGCGTCGCTTCCGGCGCGGGCTTGGGCTTCGATTCCTGCATCATCTGCGGCACGACGGGGCTGAAGAACAGCGTGCCGATGCCGACGTCGAAGGGGCCGATGCCGACGCACACGCCGGCGAGGCCGGCTTCGAGGCGCAGGAGCTTCCAAACGCTGATTTCGAACAGCGCGCCGGAGCTCGTTCCGTCGAGCAGTTCCGCGCGCAGCAGGCCCTTCTCCGCGCGCCAGCCGAACACGGCGTGGCCGTCGATCAGGCCGTCGGCGTGCGCGCCCGGGGGGCCGTCCTGGGAGTCGACGGAGATCAGCGTGCAGGACGAGGCGAGGACGCACAGCGTCGCGGCGCCGAGGAACTTCGGGAGGGAGCGGGACATGCGGTCAGGATCCTTCGGGGAAGCGCGGGAGGTGGCGCGCGAGCGGGAAGATACCGGATCGGCGCGGGCCTGTTTCGTTCACGTTGTGTCGGGAACGGCGGGGTTTCAGCGCGAGAGCTCGAGCGCGAGGCGCTTCTTGGCCACTTCGAGCCGCTCCGCACGTTCCTTGGTCGTCAGGGTCTCGTCCTTGCGCTCGATCCAGGTCAATGACCGCGCCGCGGAGGACCTGGACCTCTATTTCGAAGGATTGCGGGACGACCAGATCATCTATGTCAGCCCGTGCGAAGGAATGCCGCTGGAAAGAATTATGAAGATCTCCGGAGGCCGACGCATCGTCCTCGCCGCCGACCTTCAGGACCCGCCCGCGCTGCCGGTCAGGGCGCGAACTTGACCCGGCCCCAGTCGTCGATCGCGTGGTGGTACCACGCGTCGTAG
>JAPLOE010000051.1 GCA_026692705.1 Planctomycetota bacterium | reverse complement strand
TCATGTACATCACCGTGCCGGCACGCGAGCCCTCGTCGATCTCCGACGCGATGCCGGCGATGCCGAAATCGAGCAGGCGCACGCCGACGCCGTTGGGATTCGTGTCGGTCTTGGGGATGCGCGCCGCGAGCATCACGTTCGACGGCTTGACGTCGCGATGGACGAAGCCCTTCTCGTGCCCGCTCTGCAGGCCGAGCAGCATCTGGCGCGTGATCTCGAGCGCGTGCCGCGGCCCGAGCAGCTTCTCGCGGTCGAGCATGCCGCGCAGCGACTCGCCCTCGATCATGTCCATCGTGAAGTACAGGCGACCGTCCTCGGTCTCGCCCGTGTCGCGCACCTGGCAGATGTGCTCGCTGACGAAGTTCTGCGCCGCGCGCACCTCCTGGAAGAACAGGTTGCGGAACTGCGTGTTGCGCGAGTACTTGGGGAGCAGCACCTTGAGCGCGACGCTGCGGCCTTCGATCTTCGTGTCCTTGACGGCGTAGACGGCGCCCATGCCGCCCGCGCCGAGCTCCTTCTGCACGACGAAGCGCGCGCCGATCACCTGACCGTCGGCGAGCGCCGAACGCGGCGCCCCCACCGTGACCTTCGCGCCCTTGGCGGCGGCCTGCGCACCTGCCGCGGCTTGCGGGGCGGGGCTCGGCGCCGGTCCCGGCAGCGTGCGCGCGGCGTTGGCGAGCGTCGCGTCGGCCGCGGACGGCAGCGACGCCGGTGCCGCGGGCGCGCTGCCCGGCAGCGTGCGCTCGGCGTCATCGGAACGCCCGGCGCTGGGCTGCGTGAGATCGGGAGCCCCGCCGCCCCCGGCGAGCGTCCGTTCCCCGTCGTCCGAACCCTGCGTCTTGTCGTCCATCCGCTGCTCCTGCCGCGTGCTCCCCGGGCCGAACGGACGGTCGAACGGACAGTCGCGCGCCCGAGGGTGGCGGCGCCGGGAAGCATACAGGCGCTCCGTTATCCGGTTCTACCTCTGGACAACCGCCGCGCACTCCCGGCACGCTCTGCCGACGGGGGCCGAGCATGTTCCGACTGCACATCTACACGCGCGAGGGCGACATCGATCGCACGATCGAGATCCCCGGCGAAACCGTCACCATCGGCCGGTCCTCGGAGTGCGACGTCGTGCTCGAGCGCGCCGACGTCTCGCGCCGGCACGTCGAGCTGCGCCGCGGGATCGTGGTCGAGGACCTGGGCTCCCGCAACGGCACGCACATCGAGGGCGAGCGCGTCGACCAGGCCGTGACGCTGCGCACGATGCGCGTCGAGATCGGGGATCCCAGCTCCAACCCGATCGTGATCGAGATCCTCGAGGCGGGCTCGCGCCAAGGCTCGCGGCCGCCCTCGCGCGCCTCCGACACGTCCCACGGCGA
This sequence comes from Planctomycetota bacterium, assembly GCA_026692705.1. GTDB lineage: Bacteria > Planctomycetota > UBA1135 > UBA1135 > F1-120-MAGs118. Next base: position 3,086 of record JAPLOE010000051.1, on the reverse strand, counting down.
AGGCTCACGCCCCGGCCGTTCCGCGCGCGGGCGCCGCCGCTCCCCTTCCGCCGCCGCCGGCCCGGCCAGCGATCCGGGCTCGCTGGGGGCGCTCAAGGCCGAGCTGGCGGCCGTGGCCGAGACCTACAAGCGCCAGCGCACCGAGATGCAGCGCGAGCTGGAGGAGCTGCGCTTGCACCTCGCGGAGCTGCGCGGCGCCGCCCCGAAGGCCACGCTCGACGCGCAGGCCGCCGAGAACGAGCGCCTCAAGCGCCGCATCGCCGAGCTCGAGCGCGACCGCTGAAAGGTCCCGTGAAGAACTGGGGGCGAAGCTCTCAGGAGCGGCCGCGCCGCGCTCGCGCGCTACCAGTTCTTGCCCTTCTTCTTCACGTACTTGTCGATGGTCTCGTAGATCTCCTTGCTGTCCTTGCCCTTGGCAAGCATGCGCAGGAACAGCCGCCGGACCTTGAGGTTGGTCCAGTCCATGTTCGGGTCGGCGCCGTAGCGCTTGGCCGTGTTGGACCAGGTGTTCTTGAACTTCAGCCAGTTCCAGCCCGACAGCATCTGGTCGATGCGCACGAGGCCCTCGTTCAGGCCCGTCATGAAGGCGGCGCGCCCCTGCTCCCACTCCTGCGGGCGCGGCGGCACGATCGGAGGCAGGCCTGAGTCGACGCGGCGCTTGGACGCGCCCTTCATGCCGCTCTCGATGTGGTTGCGGAAGCGCCGCCACAGCTCGTCGAGGTCCGTCAGCGAGCCCATCACGAACCCGGGCGCAAGCGCCGGCGGGTTCCCGAGCGGGTCGTAGGTCTGCGCCTGATGCGCGCTCGGGATCTGGTTGCCGACCTGGCGCGTGATCAGGCGCAGCCAGTCGGAGGGCTTGAGCGGCTGGTTGGGGTCGAGCGGTCCCCAGGACAGCTTGTGCACGTCGTTCAGCATGCCCTGGAAGCTGACGAGCACCGCCGTCGAGTCGATCGACGCGAGCTGCCCGTCGGCCGTGAACATGATGTTCCCGGTGTTGATGTTGTCGAAGCGGTCGCCGTTGCCGATCAGCGCGTCCGCCGCGCACAGGAGCCCGAGATTCCGCATCAGGACCTGGTCCCGCAACATCTTCCGCAGGCCCTGCTGCTCGCGGTACTCGTCGCCGAATTCCTTGACCCCGCTCTGGGTCTCCATGATCAGGAACGTGCCGGCGTTCTCGTAGTGCTTGAGCACCTCGCCCCAGCGGTCCTTGTGCTGCCCAGGCAGCGCCGCGAACTCGCGCAGGCGCGTCACCAGCGCCTCGCCCTCGGCGCTCATGCGCTTGATGCCCTCGGAGTTGGGCGACTTGGCGTTGGCGATCTTCGAGAGCACCTTCTCGGCGAACTTGGTCGGCGCCGCGGTGCCCTGGATCGGCTTGATCACGAAATCCGCCGTGCTCGGCTTCTCCGTCTGCGGCACCGCCCTCGTCCACGCGAACGCCACGCCCACCGCTCCGCCCCCGGAGGGATGGACCGACTTCAGGTCACGCAGCCACTTGACCGGTCCCCACTTCAGCACGTCCTTGGGTTGCACGTCGTGTTCCTTGCGAGCTCTTGGGTAGTCGCCGAGCAGCTCCGCAAGCCGCTCCAGCGCGGGCAATCTACCCTGCGGTCCAGCTTCTTCAGGCGGCCCCGTCGGCAAACACGCGACACGGAACCGACACGAAAAGAGCCGGCCGCCCCGTGAAGGCGACCGGCCCTTGAGATGTCCCGATGCCCTTCGATCCGCTGCGCGGACCTCAGGCTCGCACGATCACGGCTGGTAGGTCAGCTCGACCGCGTTCGACAGGCTCGTGGTCTTGCAGGCCGAGGGATCCCTGAACCACGCCTGCAGGTCGACCTTGTTGCCCGCGATGAAGGGGTTGCCGAGGTTGCCGCCGCCGATCTGGAAGGCGCTCCAGTCGAGCGTCATCGTGCCGTCGCAGCCGTTGTTGGTGCCGGCGGTGTCCTGAACCGGAGTGCGCTGGGTCGGGGACTTGACGCACAGGAAGCTCGAGCCGCCCGAGGGGCACCAGGGCAGGCCGTGGCGGGTCAGGCCGTAGTAGATCAGGCCCGCCTTCTGGCCCTCGGCGCCGTTGACCGAGATCGTGACCGCGTTGGAGTGGTCGATCTTGGGGTTGGCCGAGGCCGTGATCAGCGCGACGCAACCGTTGGTGGTCGTGCCGGCCGTGCAGTAGCTCTCGGGGATCGCCGTCGGGGCGAAGGTCACGGTCGCGATCGCGGACGTGGAGTCGGTGAAGCCCAGGCGGGTGTGGATCACGCCGTTGTCGTTGAGGGACAGCGGACGGCCGGCGCCGTTGTTGAACTGGATGCCGCCCTGGCTCTGGAGCGTCTTGAACACGCCCGGCTGGACCTCGACCTGGTCGCCGTTGGCAGTGACGAGGTGCAGGCCGGTGGCGGGGTCGTAGAGCCACGAGGTCGTGACCGACGTCGTGCCGGTGTTCATCGAGTTGACGAACACGATCTGGCCCGCGTTGTTCATGAACGTCGACTGGCCGAGCGGGCTGTCGAACGTCCACGTGGTGCCGGGGCCGACATCGCCCTCGCGCATGACCTTCACGAGGTTGCCCTTCGGGCCCGTGAACATCGCGCCGTCGTCGGCGGTCGTCACGTTCGGGCCGACGAGCTGGGTCGTGAAGCACACGACGTTGTTGTCGTTCATCAGGCAGTTCGACGTGTTGAACGTGCCGAAGGTCACCGACGCCAGGCCCGGGGCCGCGTCGCCCTTGCGGACGAGCAGCTCATCGCCGTTGGCGTCGAAGGCAACCAGCGCGGTGTCGTCCGTGCCGAGGTTGACCGGGCTGCCCGAGAGGTTGCAGACCGCCATCGCGCGGCCGCTCGTGGTGAACGTGCAGGCGCCGAAGGAGAACGGGTTGCTGCTGCCGGTGCCGTTCAGGTAGAAGGCGCCGGGGTCGGACCCGTAGGTCTTCTTGTGGGCCTCGTTGGCGGCGATCGCCAGCGGGTTTTTCGAGGTGTCCTTGGGGCCGGTAGCATACACGCCTTCTGCATATTTTCCAGCAACCTTGATAAAGGTTTCGTCCTTAACACCATCGTCAGAAATAAAAACCGTTTTCATCTTGCTCTTTCGCA
>JAPLOE010000050.1 GCA_026692705.1 Planctomycetota bacterium | reverse complement strand
CGCCTTGAAGGTCGGGTCCTCGCGCATCTGCTTGCCGATGACCTCGCCGAGCTTGTCGCGGTCGGCCGACTTCTTGGGCTCGAGCGACATCGCGATCACGGTCTCGGGGAACGTGATCTTCGAGAGCTGGATCGGCTTGTCCTCGTCGCACAGCGTGTCGCCGGTGACGGTCAGCTTGAGGCCGATCACGGCGGCGATGTCGCCGGCGCGGATCTCGTCGATCGGCGCGCGCTTGTTGGCGTGCATGCGCACGATGCGGGTGGCGCGCTCGGTCTTGCCGGTGCGCGGGTTGAGCATCTTCTCGCCCTGCTTGAGCACGCCCGAGTAGACGCGCACGAAGGTCAGGTCGCCCGTCGGCTCGGCGATCGTCTTGAACGCCATGGCCGACAGCGGCTCGGAGTCATCGGGCTTGCGGATGACCTTCTCGTCGGGCTTGCGCGGCACGCAGCCCTCGATCGACGGCACGTCGATCGGCGTCGGCAGGTAGTCGACGACCGCGTCGAGCATGAAGCGCACGCCCTTGTGCTTGAGGGCCGAGCCGCACACGACCGGCACGATGTCCATCTTGAGCGTGCCCTTGCGGAGCGCGCGCTTGACGAGCTCGATCGGCGCTTCCTTGTCCTCGACGAACAGGTTGAGCAGCTCCTCGTCGTTCTCCGCCGCGAACTCGAGCATCTTGTGGCGCCATTCCTTCGCCTTCGCCTGCATGTCGGCAGGGATCTCGAGGTCGTTCCACTTCTTGCCGTCGGTGTCGTCGACGAACTCGATGTAGCGCATCGTCACGAGGTCGATCAGGCCGCGGAAGTCCTTCTCGCCGCCGACGGGGATCTGGATCGGCACCGGGCGGGCGCCGAGGCGATCGATGATCGTCTGGACCGAGAAGTAGAAGTCCGCGCCGACGCGGTCGAGCTTGTTGATGAAGCAGATGCGCGGCACGCGGTACTTGTCCGCCTGGCGCCACACCGTCTCCGACTGGGCCTCGACGCCGTTGACGCCGTCGAACACCGCGACCGCGCCGTCGAGCACGCGCAGGCTGCGCTCGACCTCGGCGGTGAAGTCGACGTGACCGGGGGTGTCGATCAGGTTGATCGTCACGCCGGCCCACTCGACCTGCGTCGCGGCCGACTGGATCGTGATGCCGCGCTTCTGCTCGTCCTCGAGGTAGTCCATCGTGGCCGCGCCCTCGTGGACCTCGCCAATCTTGTGGATCTTCTGCGCGAGGAACAGGATGCGCTCCGACACCGTGGTCTTGCCGGCGTCGATGTGGGCCATGATCCCGATGTTTCGGTGGATGGCGAGGCGCTTGGCACAGGCGCTCTGGGGAGCCTTGGAGTCGATGACGGAGCTCATAGCGTTGGAAACAGTGGGTTCGATGGTAGGCGGAGGACCCAAGGCTCTCCCCACGGAGGGAGGGGCGACGGGGCCCGGCAGCGGGCGGCAGTCCACCCTCAGGCCAGGGAGAATTTGGGAGGGAAATAGGGTAACGAGGCCGCGTCTGGCGTCAACCGCGGGCTCGCCGGCCTTCGCGGGAGCTCAGGGGTGCGGACCGTGCTCGTGGGCGCCGTGAGCGTGGCCGTGCGCGTGGCCGTGGTCGTGCGCGTGCCCCCCGTGCGGCCCGTGGGAGTGCCCCTGACCGCTGCCGAGCTGGCCCAGGAAGGCCCGCGGACCCTGCCGCAGGAGCACCCAGACCGTCAGGAGGCCGAGCAAGGCCGCCGCGCCCCAGGCGATCGCCCCGTGGGCGTGTTCGGCCTCGTCGGCGTGCTCGCGACCGAGGATTTCCAGGTCGATCGGCCCGAGCGCGAGGTCGATCCCCCACCCCAGCGCGCAGGTCACCAGCGCCGCCGTGACGACGAAAGTGAGCGCGACCGAGCGCGAATGCAGCTTCGAGAGCGCCCCGAAGGTCGTCAGGTTCGTCGCCGGGCCGGTCAGCAGGAACGCGATCACCGCTCCGGGCGCGAAGCCCTTCATCAGGAGCAGCGCCGCAAAGGGCGTCGCCGCGGTCGCGCAGATGTAGGTCGGCATGCCGGCGAGGCTCAGCACGATCACCTGCAGCCACGGCGGCGTCGCGCGCGCCCACTCGGTCGAGATCCACGGCTCTACGAGCGCCGTGAGCACGAGGCCGAACAGGATCCACGGCGCGAGGTGGCCCCAGGTCTCGAACAGCCCGTGGCGCAGCGCCGCGAAACCCGCGCGCGGCCGGTGCTCCTCGCAGGCCTCGTTCACGGCGCGATTGCCGACGCGCTCGGCCACGCGTCCGGCGACGAGGCCCACCACGAGCGCGAGCACCGCCGCCGCCACGACGCGTGCGATCGTCGCTTGCGGGCCGAGCAGCTTCCATGACAGCAGGATCGAGTCGACGCCGATCTCCGGCGCGCTCACGAGCAACGCGAGCGCCGCACTCGGGCCGACGCCCTTGAGCACGAGCGAGCGGTAGATCGGCAGCACTCCGCAGGAACACACCGGCATCGGCGTGCCGACCGCGACGCCCGCGAGCGCCTGCCGCAGCCGCGAGCCTCCGCTGAAGCGCCGCGTCACCGACGCCGGGACGTAGGCTTCGATCAGCGCCGCCCCGATCACGCCGATCAGCAGGAACGGCGCGGTCTCGACGATCAGGTCCGAGAGCCGCGAGGCGAGGCTCGACACGTCCGCGCCGTGGTCGTGCCCGTGGGCGCCGCCGCCAGCCGCGAGGTACGGCACGAAGAAGCAGGCCGCACCGACCGCGCCCAGTCCGGACCAGAAATGGCGCTCGCCCTCGTGT
>JAPLOE010000049.1 GCA_026692705.1 Planctomycetota bacterium | reverse complement strand
CCTGCTTCGAGATCGCCGCGCGGCACTCCGGCATCTTCCCCACCGCCGGCATCCATCCGCACGACGCCGAGGAGGCGACGGACGCGGATCGCGCCGTGATTTCCGAGCTCTGCCGGCGGCCGGAGTGTGTCGCCGTCGGCGAGACCGGCCTCGACTGGTTCAAGCAGTTCTCGCCGCGCGAGGCGCAGCTCGCGAACTTCCGCTGGCACCTCGAGCTCGCGCGCGAGCTCGCCAAGCCCGTGATCGTCCACTGCCGCGACGCGCACGAGGACACGCTGGCGCTGCTGCGCGAGTTCCGCGGCGTGCGCGGCGTCATGCACTGCTACACGTACGGCCCCGACGAGCTCGGGCCCTATCTGGAGCTGGGGTTCTTCATCTCGTTCTCGGGCGTCGTCACGTTCCCCAAGAACGAGCTCAACCGCGCCGCCGCTCGCGTGGTGCCGCTCGAACGCCTGCTGGTCGAGACCGACTGCCCCTACCTCGCGCCGCAGTCGCGCCGCGGGCGCCGCAACGAGCCCGCGTTGTGCCGCGAGGTGCTCGAACGCATCGCGCAAGTGCGCGGCGAAACGCTCGAGGCGCTCGCGCAGGCGACCAGCGCCAACGCGACGCGCCTCTTCGGCTTGCCCGCTTGAGCGAGCGCGCAGCTACTGGAGCGGCGCCCACAGGCGACCGTCGATCGCGGCTCCGTTGATTCCGACCGGAGAGCTCATGTCGGTCGCGACGCTGAAGGCCGCGTCGCCCGCAGGGCCGCCCGCGATGCCGGAGTAGGCGCCCGCGCCGCGGTTGACGGTCTGCAGCACTTCCGTGGCCTGGTTGACGAAGAACACGCGGTTGCCGGTCTGTCCGGACTGGATCGGCCACGCGTAGCAGGCCCACAGGTACTCGCCCGCGTTCGAGTCGGGGAAAGCGCTCGTGAAGCCACCGGTCGGCTCCTCGGCCATCGGCGCGTTCGCGCTGTCGGGCAGGTAGAGCTGGAACAGGTAGCCGGTGCGCGCGGTCTGGCTGTTGTTGACGATGCCGAACGGCGCGGAGAGCACCGGCGGGAAGAGCTCGTCGACGCCGGCGACACCGGCCGCGGCGACGCCACCCGCGCTCACGCGCAGCGGCACGAGGCCCGCGAGTTCGGCGAAGCTGCCGTATTCACCGGCTCCGTCGCCGTCGGTGTCGACCGATCCGGCGGCCTGGAACTGCGCCTGCGCGCTCATCAGCGAGCGCATCGTCGCGATCGCGCTGGCCTCGTTGGCGGACAGGCGCGCGGCGGCGAGCCGCGGAAGCGCGACCGACGCGATGATCGCGATGATCGCGACGACGATCATGAGCTCGATCAGCGTGAAGCCGGCGCGCTCGTGATCCCTCGGGAAGACTTGTTGGGCTCTCATCTCCGCCTGCATCGACCCCGGCGCGCGCGGCTCTGGAGCGCGATTGCGATTACCTTGGGGCTGCGCACAAGTCCCCCACAACGCGAGCGAGGCGCCCCGTTGCCGGGACGCCTCGACTCGAGAAAGCACTCGTGCGTGCGAACTACTGGACCGGGACCCAGTTTTCGCCGTCCGTGCCGAGCACCGCACCGGCGACGTTGCACACGGGCGAGCCCATGTCCTGCGCCGTCTGGAAGATGGCGTCCGGAGCCGGGCCACCGGCGCTGCCGGTGTAGTTGTTCGTGCCCTTGTTGTTGTACTGGTAGATGTCGCCAGCCTGGTTCACGAAGAACGTGCGGTTGCCCGTCTGGCTGAAGTTGACCGGCCAGGCGTAGCAGCACCACAGGACTTCGCCGTTGTCCGGGTCAGGGAACGTGGCGGAGTAGCCACCCGCCGCATCTTCGGCGACGAGGTCGCGGGCGTTGTCAGGCAGGTACATCTGGAAGACGTAGCCCGAGCGCGTGACCTGGCTGTTGGCGACGTTGCCGAAGGCGGCCGAGAGCACGGGCGGGTTGAGCTCGTCCGTACCGGCGGTACCGGCGGCGGCCGCGCCCGCGTTGGTGACGCGGCAGGGGATGGTGCCCGCGAGTTCGGCGAAACCGCCGTACTCACCGGAGCCGTCGCCGTCGGTGTCGATCGCACCCGACGACTGGACCTGGGCCTGGGCGCTCGTCAGCGAGCGCAGGGTCGAGATGGCCGCCGACTCGTTGGCCGAGAGGCGGGCCGCCATCAGGCGCGGGATCGCGACCGAGGCGATGATGGCAATGATGGCCACCACGATCATGAGCTCGATCAGGGTGAAGCCAGCGTTCTTCTTGAAGGTTCTCATCTTGGTTCGATTGGTTCCGTTGGTTACCGGGCACCGGAACGGCACTTCCGTGCCCGGTGCTTCCTCGTCGCGCAGGATCGGCAGCGAGGGAGGCGTGACTTGAGTTGGGATGAAGGCGGGTTGCGCGCAGTGCCTTCCCCGGCCCACCTGGCCGGCGGTTCCCTGCCGGCCCGACGTTCGGGAACGGCCTGGGGCACGCGACGTGCGAGGATCGGCCCCCGCTCTCGCGGCTCTTGAGGAAAGGCCCGGAAAAATGGCGCGGGCCCGCGTGAAGTGCGGGCCCGCGTCGAACGAGAGTTCCTCGCGCTGCGGCTAGCTCGGTCCGGACAGCTTGCCGACGACGTCGAGGATCGGGAGGAACACGCTGAGCACGACGCCACCGACGATCACGCCCATGAACGTGATCAGGAGTGGCTCGATCAGGCTCGTGAGGCTCTTGATCGCGGCCTTGACCTGCGCGTCGTAGAACTCGGCGATCTTCTCGAGCAGCTGCTCGAGCGCGCCCGTGCGCTCGCCGATCGCGATCATGCGCGTCACCATCGGCGGGAAGACCTTGGAGTGCGCCAGCGGGTCGGAGAGCAGCTGGCCCTGGCGCACGCTCTCCTTCGCGGCGTCGACCGTGTTCGACACGACGCGGTTGCCGGCCGTGGCCGACACGATGTCGAGCGTGCCCATGATCGGGACGCCCGAGCGGATCAGCGTCGCGAACGTGCGCGAGAAGCGCGCCAGCGCGATCTTGCGCACGATGGGCCCGAAGATCGGCGCGCGCAGCACGAAGTGGTGCCACAGGAGCTCGCCCTTGGGCGTCTTCTTGAAGGCGCTGAAGGCCGCGAACGAGCCGAACGAGGCGCCGACGACGACGTACCAGTTCTCCTTGAGCCACGCCGACGTGTTGAGCGTGAACTGCGTCAGGCCCGGCAGCTCGGCGCCGAGACCGTCGAACACCTGGCGGAAGGTCGGCACGACGCCGAGCATCAGGAAGGCCGTGATGCCGATCACGAGCACGAGCGAGATGACCGGGTAGGTCATCGCGGCCTTGATCTCGCGGCGCAGCGCCTGGCTCGACTCGAGGTAGTCGGCGAGTCGCTCGAGGATCACGTCCATCTGGCCCGAGGCCTCGCCGGCGCGCACCATGCTGACGTACAGCGGCGTGAACGCGCGCGGGCAGGTCTCCATCGCGCTCGACAGGTCCGAGCCGCCGCGCAGCTCGCTGCCGATCTTCTCGCACACCTGCCGCAGTCCCGGCGTCTCGGCCTGCGAGCCGAGCACGTCGATCGACTCGAGCAGCGCGAGACCGGCGCCGACCATCGTCGCGAGCTGGCGCGTGAACAGCACGAGCTCTTCGGAGTTGACCTTGGGCGTGCGGTTGAAGAACGAGCTGCCGGCCTTGCGCGCCGGCTTGTCGCCTGCGACCTGCTCGAGCTTGATGACGACGAGGTTCTGGCGCCGCAGCTCGGCGATCGCCTGTCCCTTGTCGTCGGCGGCGAGCGTGCCCTCGACGGTCTGGCCACCGGGTTTCTTGGCGGCGTACTTGAAGCTGGTCACGGGAAATTCCTCTGGTTCCTTGGGGATCAGTCGTCGCCGAGCGTGGTGCGCAGCACTTCCTCGAGCGAAGTGCGGCCACGCGCCGCGTTGAGCAGGCCGACGCGGCGCAGGGTGATCATCCCGAGCTTGATCGCCGCGGTCTTGATCTCGACGGCGGACGCGCGCCGCACGACCATCGTCTTGAGTTCCTGCTCGAGGTAGAGCGTCTCGAGGATCGCGAAGCGGCCCTTGTAGCCTTCCTTGCAGCGCGGGCAGCCGTTGGGGTTGGGCCCGAACAGCTCGAGCGCGCCGATC
>JAPLOE010000048.1 GCA_026692705.1 Planctomycetota bacterium | reverse complement strand
GCCGCGCGCGCGATCGTCGAGTCGCGTCGGCGCGCTCCGTTCCAGCGCACGCTCGCGCTCGCGGACGTGATCGAGCGCGCGCTCGGCGGCAGCGGCAAGACCCACGCCGCCACGCGCGTCTTCCAGGCGCTGCGCCGCGCGGTGAACGAGGAGGGCGAGGAACTGCTCGCCGGCCTGCGCGCCGCCGAAGAGTGGCTGGTCGACTCCGGTCGGCTGGCGGTGATCTCGTTCCACTCCGGCGAGGACGGAGAGGTCAAGCGTTTCCTCGCCGACGGCGCGACCGCCGGCCGCTGGAGCGTGCTGACGCGCAAGCCCGTGACCGCCGGTCGCGAGGAGCTCGCGCGCAACCGCCGCTCGCGTTCCGCGCTGCTGCGCGGAGCCGTGCGCGTGCGCCGCAACGGAGGTGGAGCGTGAGCCTGCGCGCCCGGCTCTCGATCGGCCTGTGTGGAGCGCTGGCCGTGCTCGGCCTGTGGACCTGCCTCGTGCAGTCGTCCAACCACGAGCGCGCCGAGCAGCTGTCGCGCATCCAGCGCCAGTGGGAGATGGTCAACGCCGCCAACGCCCAGGCGCGGGCCGTCGTCTCGTCCCACGTGCCGGGTGTCGCCAACTCCGAGCTCGCCGCTGGGGCCCAGCGCCGCAGCCCGTCGCCCGAACGGAGCACGCCGTGAACGTCGACGCCGAATTCCCGTCCGCCAGCGGCCTGCGCCCGATCAGCGCTTTCTTCCTCGTCGCCGTCGTGCTCTCGCTCGCCGGCATCTGGGTGGGGAGCACCGCGCTCGCGCGCAAGGAAGCGAGCCGGCAATGGGAGCAGACCGAGAAGGACCCGCCGCCGGCCTACACGATCACCGACAACGGCGGTCGCCCGCTCGCGCTGTTCGTGCAGCGGCTCGACCTCGTGCTGTCGCCCAACGCGATGTGGCAGGCGCACACGCCCGAGCGCATCGCGAACCTGCTCGCGGGCGTGCTCGAGCGCGACGCGGTCGAGCTCGCCAACCTGATGATGCCCGACGCGAAGGACGGCATCGTGCGCACGGGCCTCGTGCTCGACGCGACGATGGCCTCGCGCATCCAGACCTGGATCGAGACCGGCAGCCCCGATGGGAAGGTGCTGCGGGCGCCGCTCGACGGGATGTGGATCGCGCGCGGCGAGCAGCAGAGCTACACGCTGCAGTGGGCACCGTTCCACCTCCTGAGCCAGCGCGAGCGCGCTCGCCACGGCGAGCAGTACGAGGAAAAGCCGCGCAAGTGGGCGCGCCACATCGCCGACGGGCTCGCGCTGTGCGCGATGGGCGCCGACGCCGTCGTGCCCGGTGGCGACGAGGAAGCGCTCGAGACGCAGCGTGAGGCGGTCTGGAACGCGCTGCTGCCGACGACTTACTGCATCGCGGTGCGTGGCTTCGAGGCCTCGCGCGCTCCGGCGCTGATCGACGCGCTGCTCAAGGAGAAGGTCGCCCACCACCAGATGCGCATCGAACGCGGGCGCGACCGCCAGTATCCGGCCGGACGCTTCCCGTTCCTCGGCACGTGGGGTTACGTCGACCGCCCGGTCGCGCGCGCCTGGTCGGACAGCGCGCTCGACGCGGGTGCGAGCGGCGGCACGAGCGCGACCGCGCTCTCGGCGCTCGCCGACAACTCCGAGGAATTCGAGGCGCTCTCGCAGCGCGTCAGCGCCGCCGCGAACGAGACGGAGTACGAGGAGGCGCTCGCCGAACTCGAGGCCTTCCGCAACCGCGCGGCCTGGGAGCTCGCGGCGCAGCCGCTGCCCCTGACCGGACTCGAGCGCGCCTGCGACCGGCTGCTCGCCGACGAGGCCCACTGGGGCTTCCTCGAGAGCGAGGCCTCGGGCTACACGTTCCTGCGCCACCGCGCGGTGCGCGCCGACGACGCGCGTTCCTACTTCCTCGGTTCCGCCGCGCCCAGCGATCCGCCGCGCGTGGTCACGACTTTCGACCTGATGCTGCAGCGTCAAGTCGGGCTCGCGCTCGAGGACCTGATGGAGAAGCACCATCCCGCGATGGCGATGGCGATCGCGATCGACCTCGCGACCGGCGACGTGCTCGCGGTCGACTCGCGCACCGCCTACCCGCTGCTCGGCTTCTCGCCGCTGTGCTACGAGTTCACGCCGGGCTCGACCTTCAAGGTCAACGTGATGGCCTGCGCGCTCGAGGCCGGCGTCGTGCGACCCAGCGAGGTGTTCGACGTCGGTCAGGGCACGTACAACTTCCAAGGCCGCACGATCCGCGAGGCGGAATCGAGCGCGAAGGGCCTGCTGACGGCCGCGGCCTGCCTCGCCAACTCGGTCAACGCGGGACTGGTGCAGATCGGCACGCGCGTCCCCGACGAGTTCATGCGCGAGCACCTGCGCGGGCTGCACTACTCCGAGGCGCCCAAGGCCGGCTTCGGCGGCGAGCGCCCGGGTTACCTGCCCAAGCTGCCGTGGACGCACAAGTGGACGCACGCCTCGATCACGTTCGGCCACGAGCTGAAGGTGACGCTCTGGCAGCACGCCGCCGGCCTCGCCGCGATCGTGCGCGGGGGTGAGTGGCGGCCGCTGCGCGTGCTCGACGCGATCGAACAGAGTGGCGAGCGCTACACGCTGCCGCGCGCGCAGCCCGAGCGCGTCTTCAGCGAGGAGACCAGCGCCACGATCCGCGACATGATGCGCATGGGCGCGCGCGAAGGCACCGGCAAGCCGGTGGCGAGCCCCGAGAAGCTCCCGGGCCTCGACGTCGGCACCAAGACCGGCACGGCGCAGAAGGTCGGCACCGAAGTGTGCGCGCACCACGAGCTCGAGCACCAGGCCGCGCACTGGCAGCAGGGCACGCGCTGCTCGCGCGACTGCCGGCGCACGCTGGTCGGCAAGCCCAAGGACCACTCGAACTGCTACACGTCGAGCATGTGCATCTGGGGCCACGTCGAAGGCTCCACGCGCGACGTCATGGTGCTCGTCGTCGCCGAGGAATCGCGCAAGGGCAAGTACGGCTCGGCCGTCGCCGGCCCGACCGCGGTGCGCATCCTCAAGGAAGCTCTCGGCCGCACGCGCAACGGCGTGCCGGTCGTCGATCCGCTGGCGCCGGGCTTCGCGCCCGCGCTGGACGCGAAGTCGGAAGCGGGCCAGGACCAGCCGTGGGCGGAGGGACGCTGGTGATGGTCAGCGTGCGAGACCTCGTGCGCGAGCTCGGTGGCGAGCTCCACGGTTCCGTCGGCACCGAGCGCGAGCTGCGCGACGTGCAGATGGACAGCCGTGCGGTGGGGGCGGGCGACCTGTTCGCCGCGCTGCCCGGCGCGAGCGTCGATGGCTCGCGTTTCGTCGCGCAGGCGCTCGAGCGCGGTGCGCTCGCGGTGCTCTCGCCCGCGCGCGTCGAGACTGCGACCGGCGTCGCGAACTGGGTGCACCCGCGCGCGCGCGCGATCGCGGGCGAGGCCGCGGCGCGCCTGCTCGGCCGCCCCGCGCGCGACATGTTCGTCGTCGCGATCACCGGCACCAACGGCAAGACCACGACCGCGCACCTCACGGGCCAGTTCCTCGGCGCCTGCGGCCGTCGCCCCGCGGTGCTCGGCACGGCCGGCAACCGGCTCGCCGACGGAGTGCTGCTCGCGGCGACACACACGACTCCGGACGCTCCGGGCCTGCAGCGCCTGCTCGCGCGCCACGCGCAGCTCGGCGGCGACTGCGTCGCGCTCGAGGCGAGCTCGCACGCGCTCGATCAGGATCGCCTCGCCGGTCTCGATGTCTCCGTCGCGGTCTTCACCAACCTGACCCGCGATCACCTCGACTACCACGGCGACATGGAACGTTACGCCGCCGCGAAGGCGCGGCTCTTCCAGTCGCTCTCGAACAGCTCGCACGCGATCGTCAACGCCGACGATCCCGCGGGTGAGCTCATGGCCGCCGCCGCGCGCGAGCGCGGGGCGACGGTCCACCGTTTCAGTACCAGGTCGCGCGTCGACCTCTCGGCCTCTCAACTCGAAGTCGACTCCCGGGGCACCCGTTTTTTCCTCGAAGGGATGGGGATCCAACGGACTGGGGTTTGTTTGCCCCTGGTGGGTCGCTTCAACGTCGAGAACGCCTTGGCGGCTCTGGCCGCGGTGCTCGTGTCGGGAGCGAGCCCTACCCACGCGTTGGGTGGGCTCGCTCTTGCCTCTTCCGCCCCCGGGCGGCTCGAGCGCGTCGACACGGCCGGGCGCGGTTTCACCGTGCTCGTCGATTACGCCCACACCGAAGATGCGCTGCGCAAGGCGCTGGGTGTGGTGCGCGAAGGCCTGGTCGCCGAAGGTCGCCGTCGCGGCGACCACGGTGGCCGCCTGATCTGCGTGTTCGGTTGCGGCGGAGACCGCGACCGTGGCAAGCGGGCGCCGATGGGCCGCGCGGCGGGCGAGCTCGCCGACGTCGTCGTGCTCACGAGCGACAACCCGCGCAGCGAGGACCCGCGCGCCATCCTCGACCAGATCCTGGTCGGCACGGACGGCACGCCGGCGGTCCTTTCCGTGGAGCCCGACCGGCGCGCGGCGATCGCGCTCGCGCTGGCGCAGGCGCGTCCGCACGACGTCGTGCTGATCGCCGGCAAGGGCCACGAGACGACCCAGACCACGCAGGGCGTGGTGCAGAGCTTCGACGATCGCGCGGTGGCGGCCGAGCTGCTCGCGAGCGAGACGTGGGGAGGGGTGCAGCGGTGATGCGGGTCCGGGACATTCTCGAAAGCACGGGAGCAGTGCTCGTGCGCGGCGACGCGGAACGTTGGGTGCACGGGGTGAGCACCGACACGCGCGCGCTGCGTCCGCACCAGCTTTTCCTGGCGCTTTCGGGCCCGAACTTCGACGGCAACCTGTTCGCGGAGCAGGCGACCCGGCTGGGGGCCGGTGCGCTGCTCCTGCGCGGGGAGCCGGGCATCACGCTGCCCCAGACCCAGGGTGACGTCCCGCTCGTGGTGCATGCGGAGCCCCGCCGCGCGCTCGCCGATCTGGCGGCGTGGCATCGCGCGCGCCTGGCGGCGCCGGTGATCGGCATCACGGGCTCGTGCGGCAAGACCACGACGAAGAACATCCTCGCGCAGCTGTGCGCGACGCGCCTGCGCACGGTCGCGAGCCCCAACTCGTTCAACAACGACGTCGGCGTGCCGCACACGATCCTGCTCGCCGACGCGACGACGCAGGCGCTCGTGCTCGAGATCGGCACGAACGCTCCGGGCGAGATCGCGGCGCTCGCACGCATCGCGCAGCCGACCGGCGGCATCGTCACGATGATCGGCGCCTCGCACCTCGAGGGCCTGGGCTCGATCGAGGGCGTCGCGCGCGAGAAGTCGGCGCTGCTCGCGAGCTTGCCGCAGTCGGGCTTCGCGGTGATCAACGCCGACAGCCGCCACGCCGACCTGCTGCGCGCCGCGACGCGCGCGCGCGTGATCTCGGTCAGCCTCGAGGGCGAGGGCGATTGGAACGCGACGCATCCGCTGTTCCATGCGGGCGGCACGACGTTCCGCCTGCGCGGCCACGAGGTCTCCTCGCCGCTGCTCGGCCAGCACAACATCACGAACCTGCTGTGCGCGATCGCGGCCTGCGAAGGGCTCGGGCTTTCGCTCGAAGAGCTGCTGCCGGCGATCTCGCAGCTCAAGGGCGGCAGCCGCCGCATGGAACGCCACGAGGTCGAGGGCCTGGTGGTGTTCGACGACACGTACAACGCCAACCCCGAGTCGGCCAGCGCCGCCGTGCGCTTCCTGTCGGGCCTGCACGGCCGCGGTCGGCGCGTGCTCGTGCTCGGCGACATGCTCGAGCTGGGGCCCACGGGCCCGGAACTGCACCACCGCGTCGGTCGCGAGATCGCGGCGGGCTCGATCGACCTCGTCGTGCTCGTCGGCGATCTCGTGCGCGCGACGGCCGCAGGTGCGCTCGAAGGCGGCATGCCGGCTTCGCGCGTGCTGCACTGGCCGTCGACCGAGACCGCGCTGGCGGAGCTCGACGGCCTGCTGCGCCAGGGTGACACCGTGCTGTTCAAGGCGAGCCGCCGCATCGGCCTCGACCGCGTCGTCGACCAGCTCAAGGCCCGCCAGCCCGAGGGAGCGCGCTGACGATGTTCCCCGCGCTGTTCGAAGAATTCCTCGAGCTGAACCTGTTCGGCTACATCAGCTTCCGCGTCGCCGCGGCGGCGCTGACGGCGTTCGTGCTCGCGCTGTGGTGGGGCGGTCCGGTGATCCGCTGGCTGCGCGCGCACAAGGTCGGCGAGGACGTCACCAAGACCGACAGCGCCGACCTCGCGAAGCTCGGCGAGGCGATGGGGAAGAAGAGCACGCCGACGATGGGCGGCAGCTTCCTGATCGGCGCGCTGCTCGCGAGCGTGCTGCTGTGGGCGCGCCTCGACAACCTGCACGTCGTGCTGGGTGTGCTGCTCACCGCGGGCTTCGCGGCCGTCGGCTTCGTCGACGACTACAAGAAGCTCACCGTGCTGAAGAGCAAGGGACTGAGCGCGAGCGCGAAGATGCTCGGCCTCTCGGTGGTCGCGATCGGCGTGCTCGGCGCGCTCGCGTTCTACGCGAATTTCCGCGGCCAACCGACGTTGCTCACATTCTATCCCCCTTTCCTGAAGAACTCCGCGATCGACCTCGCGGCACTCGGTGCGCTCGGCGTCGTGCTGTTCCTCGGGTTCGAGTGGCTCGTCGTCGTCGGCACCGCGAACGCGGTCAACATCACCGACGGTCTCGACGGACTCGCGGCCGGCTGCACGCTGATCTGCGGCATCGCGCTGATGGTGTTCTGCTACGTCACCGGTCGTCACGACTGGACCGAGTACCTCGGCATCCCGCACGTGCGCGCGGCGAGCGAGATGGCCGTCGTCGGCGGAGCGCTCAGCGGCGCCTGCATGGGCTTCCTCTGGTACAACGCGTTCCCGGCCAAGGTCTTCATGGGGGACTCGGGCTCGCTGCCGCTCGGCGGCCTGCTCGCGTGGATGGCGGTCGTCTCCAAGCAGGAGCTCGTGCTGCCGCTGATCGCGTTCGTGTTCGTCGCGGAGCTGATGTCGAGCTGGATCCAGCGCATCTACTACCAGCGCACGAAGGGTCGCCGGTTCTTCTCCGTCGCGCCGCTGCACCACGGGCTGCAGCTCTACGGCGCGATCCTCGAGCTCCCTGCGGAAGTGAAGGAGGCCCACAAGGCCCGCCGCTGGCACGAGGTCACCATCACCACCCGCTTCTGGATCGTCTGCGCCGCGTGCGCGATGGCGAGCCTGGCCCTGCTGAAGGTGCGCTGAACCATGGGCCGCAACCGTTCCCCCGTCGCCGCCACAACATCTGGTGTGGGTCTCGTCCGCGAGCACCAGACCACGATCTTCGAGCGCCTGCGCGACATCACGCAGGAAGCGCGCCGCCACGACCCCGTCGGTCCGGCGATCGCCGTGCTGTGCTGCACGCTCGCGCTGATGCTGTTCGGCCTGCTGGTGCAAGTGAGCCACGCCGCGACCACGCTTCCGGCCGCGGAATTCCGCTCGGAACTGCGCGAGCAGCTGCTGTTCCGCTGCGCCGCGCTCGTGGCGATGCTGTTCGCCGCGCGCATCGGGCCGAGCGGGCTGCGCCGCTACCTGCCGGCGCTCACGGTCGCGACGGCCGTGATGCTCGTGCTCGTGTTCGTGCCGCCGCTGGGCTTCGAGCGCAACGGCTCCAACCGCTGGCTCGACTTCGGCATCGTCAAGTTCCAGCCCTCGGAGCTGGCGCGCATCGTGATCGTGATGTGGGTCGCCGACCGCTGCGTGCGGCTGGGTCCCGCGCTGCTCGACCTCAAGCGCGGGATGCTGCCCGTGCTGGCGATGGGGCTCTTGTTCTTCGGGCTCGTCGGCATCGAGACCGACCTCGGCGGCGCGACGCTGCTGCTCCTGTGCGTGTTCGCCACCGTGTGGATCGGCGGCGCGTCGTCGACGCACGTGTTCGTCCCGATGACGGTCGCGGGAGCGAGCTCGTTCCTGCTCGCCTTCACGGCGATTCCCTACATCCGCCGGCGCATCATGATGTTCCTCGCCGTCGAGCGGAACCAGCAGGTCGTCGACGCCGGCAACGCGATCGCGAGCGGCGACGTGTTCGGGCTGGGCTTCGCGCAGGGACCGCTGCGCAACCACGGCGTGCCGTACCTCGAGTCGGACTTCGTGTTCGCGCAGATCGGCGAGGAGTTCGGCCTGTTCGGCATGTTCCTCGTGATCGGGCTCTTCGCCGGGCTCGCCTGGAACGGACTGCGGCTGGTGCTCGCGATCAAGGATCGCTTCGACGCGCTCGCCACGTTCGGCCTGCTGATGTCGACCTGCCTGCAGGGAATGCTGCACATCCAGATCGTTGCCGGTCTCGCCCCGCCCAAGGGCATGACGCTGCCGTTCCTCTCGCACGGCGGCACTTCGCTGATCGTCTCGTCCCTCGGCATGGGACTCGCGCTCGGAGCAGCGCGGCGATGGTCGGCCCAACGCGAACAGGTCGTCACGGGTTCGTGACGAGCCTCACCCTCTACGAAGAAGAAGGACCCCAAGGAGCCCGCTAGTCATGCAGAAGATCGAACGTTATGGCGTGATCGCCCTCGTCGTGTTGCTCGTCACCATCCTCGCCGTGTCGCTGTGGGGCGAAGGTGGCTCGAGCTGGAAGTTCTGGGAGAAGAAGGACGCGGAAGCGTCCGCGAAGAAGGACGAGGCGCCCAAGTACGTGCCGCCGACCGACCCCTTCGGCCAGCTCCCGACCGCGGGCCAGCTGCCGACCGAGGGCACCAGCGAGCTCCCCGGCGCGATCCCGACTCCGGGTCTCACCGGCAGCGGCGCCGTCGATCCGCGTCTGGACCCGACGATGGTGAACCACGGTTCGGTCGCGGACCTGCCGCACGACATGCAGACCGGCACGCACGGTTTCGTGCCCCAGAACGGCGGCGCGCCGATCGTGACGCCCGTCGGTGGCTCGAGCATGACGACGCCCGTCCCGACTCCGACCACGACGCCCGGCGTTCCGGAACGTCGCACTCCGCCGGTCGTCGCCGGCGCCCGCACGTACACCGTCAAGCAGGGTGACACGCTCGGTGGCATCGCCGCGCGCGAGCTCGGCTCCGCCACGCGCTGGACCGAGATCCAGAAGGCCAACGACAACCTCGCGCCCGAGAAGCTGCGCGTCGGCATGACGATCAACCTGCCGGCCTCGAGCGGCAAGGTCGCGAAGAACGACGAGCGCAAGCCGAGCCAGCCCAAGCGCGCCACCGGCGGTCGCACGTACGTCGTCCGCAACGGTGACTCGCTCAGCCGCATCGCCGCGCGCGAGCTCGGTGAAGCCGGCCGCTGGACCGAGATCCGCGACATGAACCCCGGCCTCGATCCCAACCGCCTCAAGGTCGGCGCGTCGATCCAGATCCCCGGCACGACGGTCGCCTCGGCGCAGAAGAACTCCGAGACGATCGGCTGGGGCCCCCGCACCTCGGGAAAGACGGCCGTCCAGTGAGCGAGCGCGCCACGATCGCCTTCCTCACGGGCTGCATGTTCGTGGTGGGGTTGCACCTGAGGAGCGCCGGAAGGCTGCTCGTCGAGGGCTGGTCGGGGCCGTACCGTCAGGTCGGAGCCACGACCGAGCTGCAGCGCGCGAAGCAGGCGACGGACATCGAAGCGATGTCGGTCGCCGGCCGCGCGGCGCAGGAAGCCGAGTGGAAGCCGGGACAGGTTCCCGGTCTTTAGCCAACGAACGGAAAGAGGCCGCGCGATGGGTACGTGGGTCGAGAGCGTTCGGGTCGAGGACGAGGCGAGCGTCGTGGAACGGCGGCGCACGAAGGAGCCACCTTCGGCGGGGAAGCCGGTGCGCAGCGGGCTGCGCATCGCTTTCGCCGGAGGAGGCACCGGAGGGCACATCGTTCCCGGACGCCACCTGCTCGCCCACGGCGGTCGCGCGGTCGAGGACGTGCTGTGGTTCTGCACGGGACGTCCGGTTGAGGACAAGGCCTTCGCGGGCCTTGCGGAAGAACTGGGAGCGGCGCGGCTCGAGCGAGTCGCGCTGCGCCTGGAACCCGATGGGGGCGGCGCGCCCGGCCTCGGTGGTCTCGCGTTCCGCACGCTTCCGGCGGTGAGAGCCGCGCGTGCGGCGCTGCGTGCTCATGGGAGCCAGGTGCTCGTCGGCCTCGGTGGCTTCACGTGCCTGCCGGCGGTGCTCGCCGCACGTTCGCTCGGCATTCCCGTCGCGTTGCTCGAGATCAACGCCACCCGCGGCAAGGCGACCCGTTGGCTCGCGCCGTTCGCCGCGCGTGTCTTCCATGCGTGGCGCGGCACGCTGCCCGCACGCGCCGGCGCAAGGGATCTGCTCACCGGGCCGCCGCTCTCGCCGAGCTTCGCTGCCGGCGGGGTGAGCGAGGAAACGGCCGCGCGCGCGCGGGCCGCGCTCGGCTTCCAGCCGCAGCGTCCGCTGCTCGTCGTGCTCGGCGGCAGCCAGGGCGCCGGAGCGCTCAACACGTTCGTCGCACAGCATGCGGGCGAGTTCTCGCGCCAGGCGGTGCAGGTGCTGCACCAGACCGGGCCGGGTCGCCTCGAGCAGGGCGCGGGCGAGCGCGACGGCTACCGCAAGGTCGAGTTCGTGCACGACGTGCACACGACGCTCGCGGCGGCGACGCTCGTGCTGTGCCGCGGCGGAGCGTCGACGCTCGCCGAGGTCGCGGCGCTGCGCAAGCCGGCCTGGGTCGTGCCGTACCCGCACCACGCCGATCGCCATCAGGAGCGCAACGCGCGCGAGCTTGGGCTGGGCGTCGAGATCGTCGACGAGTCGCGCCTGGGCGCGAGCTTTGCCCGCGAGCTCGTGCAGAAGACACTGCCCAGCGGAACGCGCGAGCTCGCGCGACGCTCGGCGGAATTGGCCAGCGCGATGCCGCTCGACGCGGCGCAGCGCATCTGGGACGAAGTGACGCTCATCGCGCGCCCGGTCGCGGCCGAAAGCGTCGCACGGGCTTGAGTCCGAACCCACGTTCGGGGATATAGAGACGCTTCGATGCTCGAAAAGCACATGGATCAGGCCGTCGGTCGTTCGGAACAACCCTCGTCGAAAGCCGGCGGAAACGCGCGTCCTCGCGCGCTGCTCTCGCGCCTGCCGCGGCGCATCCACATGCTCGGCGCCGGTGGCGCGGGGATGTCGGGCGCGGCGCGCGTGCTCGCGGCCCACGGCCACGAGCTGACTGGCCACGATCGCTCCGACAGCGAGCACGTCAGGCTGCTGCGCTCGCTCGGCGTGCGCGTCGACGTGTCGCCGATGGAGAGCGCGCGCCTGCCCGAAGGCGTCGAGCTCGTCGTGCGCAGCGCGGCGGTCGGCCTCGACACCGCGGCCGTGCGCGAGGCGCAGGAGCGCGGCATTCCCGTGCTCAAGTACAGCGAGGCGCTCGGCCGCGTGACGCCCTTCGGTCGCACGCTCGCCGTCGCGGGCACGCACGGCAAGACCACGACGAGCTGGATGCTGCACCACGCGCTGCGTGGGCTCGCCGCGTCGGAGCCCGCGGGCATCCTGCCTTGGCCGGGCGCGATCGTCGGCGGCGTGTGCCGCAAGCTCGGCACCAACGCGGTCGTCGGCGACGAGAACGGCTGGTTCGCGGTGGAAGCCTGCGAGTACGACCGCTCGTTCCTCAACCTCTCGCCCCACGGCGCGATCGTCACCAACGTCGAGGCCGATCACCTCGACTACTTCGGCGACATCGAGGCCATCAAGAGCGCCTTCTGCCGCTTCGTCGACCGCGCGCCGATCAACGGACTGCTCGTGTTCGGCGAGCAGGTGCCGCGCTCGGTCGAGCAGGCCGCGCGCTGCCCGGTGTGGCGCCTGCGCCGCGACCTGCGCGTGCGCCTGCGCCACGAGCGCAACGGCTACTTCACGTTCGACCTCACGGGCCCGGACTTCCGCATCGAGAACGTCACGCTCGGCGTTCCCGGGCAGTTCAACGTCGACAACGCGGCCTGCGCGCTCGGCCTCGCGGTCGGCCTCGCCGCGCGCGAGTGGCGCATCGACGCCAACGCGGCCGCCTACCACGCGGCGCGCGGGCTGCAGCAGTACGAGGGCAGCCAGCGGCGCTTCGAGCGCTGGGGCACCGTCGGCGGACTGCAGGTGATCCACGACTACGCGCACCACCCGACCGAGGTGAAGGTGACGCTCGAGACGGCGCGGCGCGTGTTCCCCGGTCGCCGCCTGCACGTGCTCTTCCAGCCGCACCAGCACAGCCGCACGGCACGTTTCCTCGCGGAATTCGCCGATTCGCTGCGCATGGCCGATCGCGTCGTCGTCGCCGAGGTGTACGGCGCGCGCGCGCACATCGACGGCGAGCAGACGGCCGGTGCGAAGGAGCTCGTCGAGCGCCTGCGCGCGGCGGGTGTCGACGCGGTCGAGGGCGGGGTCGGCGCGGACGCCGCTCACGCGCTCGCGGCGGGGATGGAGAAGGACAGTGCCGTGCTCGTGCTCGGCGCAGGCGACATCGTGGACTTCAAGGATGCTGTCATTGACGAGCTGGCCCGTAGCGGCGCTGCACGAAGCTGAGCTCGCCAGCCGCACGTACATGCGCGTCGGCGGGCGCGTGCGCTGGCTGCTCGAGCCGGCGACGCCCGCCGAGCTTGCGCTGGCGTGGACCACGGCCCGCGAGCGCGGCTTCACGCCACGCATTCTCGGCGGTGGCTGCAACCTGATCATCGAGGACGGGCTGCTCGAGGGCGTCGTGATCGCCACCGACCGGCTCAAGCGCTGTTTCCGGCCGACTCTCGGCGGCGCGGACATCGACCCGAACGAGGACGAGGCGCGCGTCGCACCTGCGGAGCCGGGCTCGGATCCGCGCCTGATCGCCTGGTCGGGCGTGACGCTGCAGAATCTCGTGCAGACGACGACCGCCTTGGGCCTGTCGGGCTTTGAATGCCTCGCGGGCGTGCCGGGTCAGCTCGGTGGCGGCATCGCGATGAACGCGGGCGGCCGCTACGGCGAGATGTGGGACTCGGTCGAGCTCGTGCGCGTGCTCGAGCCCGACGGTTCGATCCGCGACCTGCCGCGTGCGGAGTGCACGCCGCGTTACCGCAACGGCGGGCTGGGCGAGCGGGTCGTGCTCGGCGCCGTGCTGCGCCTCAAGCCGTCGACGCCGGCCGAGGTGCGCGAGCGCGCGAAGCAGTACCTGATCGAGAAGCGCAACGTGCAGCCGGTGACGGAGTGGTCCGCGGGCTGCGTGTTCAAGAACCCCGATCCGGCGAAGTCGAACGGCTCCTCGGCGGGCAAGCTGGTCGAGCTGTGCGGCCTGAAGGGGCGCACGCGCGGCGACGCGATCGTGAGCCCGCTGCACGGCAACTTCGTGATCAACCGCGGCGCGGCGACGGCGGCGGACGTGCTCGCGCTGATCGAGGAAGTGCGCACGACGGTGGCCGAGAAGACCGGCGTCGTGCTCGAGAACGAGGTCAAGGTCTGGCGGGCGGGCTAGGGCGGGCCGGAGCGGCTCCCAGGGGCCTGCGGCCCAGCTTCGGGACGGCCTGAGGATTTTCGAGAAGGCGCTACGGCTCCCGGGGGAGGCGTCCGACAACCTGTGCAGGCCGCCGCAGGCCAACAAGCCAGCCCACCGGGGCGTCTTCTCCCCACCCTCTTCTTCCACCGATTCCCCATCGGTCTGCCCCGGGACGAAGCGCTGGCTCGCGCATGCGGCGGCCCTTACTCTATTCCGCGCGTTTCCGCCCCGGCGGGAGCGCCGCGTGACGGGGCCAGGTCGGCACCGGACGCGACACTGTCCGGGAGAGGCCGTCGCAGGTTGCGGCGGACACGCCTTCAGGAAGACCTGGAGGAAGGAGTCAATGTCATGAGCGTTTCCAACGCACCCCGGGAAGGGGAGCCCTTCCCGCTGTCGACGCTGCGCCACTCGGTCTCGCACCTGATGGCGAGCGCGGTCCAGAAGCTCTATCCGGGCGCGAAGTTCGGCTTCGGCCCCTCGATCGAACACGGGTTCTACTACGACCTCGACCTGGCTGAGCCACTCGAGGAGAAGGACCTGCGCAAGATCGAGAAGGAGATGGAGCGCATCGCCAAGCGCACGCCGGAGCTCGTCTGCGAGACGGTGACGCGCGAGACGGCGCGCGAGCGGCTCGCCGCGAAGCAGCAGAGCTACAAGGTCGAGGCCATCGACCTGATCCCCGAGGGCGAGGCGATCACGTTCTATCGCCACGGTGACTTCGAGGACCTGTGCGAGGGCCCGCACGTCGACCGGCTCGACCGCGCGTTCCACTTCAAGCTGCTCAACATCGCCGGCGCCTACTGGCGTGGCGACGAGAAGCGGCCGATGCTCCAGCGCATCTACGGCACCGCCTTCTGGAAGAAGGAGGAGCTCGACGCGCACCTCGCGTGGCTCGAGGAGGTCAAGCAGCGCGACCACCGCAAGCTCGGCAGCGAGCTCGACCTGTTCAGCACGCACGCCAGCGCCGGCGCCGGCTTCGTCTTCTGGCATCCGCACCTCGGCGCCGTCCGCCGCGCGATCGAGGAGTTCATGTTCCAGGAGCAGACGCGCCGCGGCTACGAGTTCGTCTACACGCCGCACGTGCTGCGCGAGGACCTGTTCAAGACCTCCGGTCACCTCGAGAACTACGGCGAGATGATGTACGAGGGCTTCGGCATCGAGAACGCGCGCTACCGCGTGAAGCCGATGAACTGCCCGGGCCACGTGATGATCTACGCGACGCGGGCGCACAGCTACCGCGACCTGCCGCTGCGCATGGCGGAGCTCGGCACCGTCTACCGCTTCGAGCGTTCCGGCGTGCTGCACGGGATGATGCGCGTCCGCGGCTTCACGCAGGACGACAGCCACATCTTCTGCACGCCCGACCAGCTCGAGTCGGAAATCGCCGGCGTCGTCGAGCTGATCGACATGGTGCTGCGCACGTTCGGGTACACCTACACGGCGTATCTGGCGACGCGGCCCGCGAAGGCCATCGGCGAGCCGGAGATCTGGGAGCGCGCGACCAAGGCCCTGCGGGCCGCGGCGGAGCGCGTGAAGCTGCCGCTCGAGCTCGACGAGGGCGGCGGCGCCTTCTACGGTCCGAAGATCGACTTCAAGATCAAGGACTCGCTCGGGCGCGAGTGGCAGATGTCGACGGTGCAGTGCGACTTCAACCTGCCCGAGCGCTTCGACATCCACTTCACCGACTCCGACGGGCAGCAGAAGCGGCCGATCATGGTGCACCGCGCCATCCTCGGCTCGCTCGAGCGTTTCGTCGGCGGCCTGATCGAGCACTTCGCCGGCAAGTTCCCGCTGTGGTGCGCGCCCAAGCAGGTCGCGCTGATCCCCATCCGCGAGGAGCACACGCCGTACTGCAAGAAGCTCGAGGCGGAGCTGCGCAACGACCTGTACCGCGTCGACTGCATGGACGCCCCCGGCCACATGAACAACAAGATCAAGGTTGCCCAGCACAACCAGGTCCCGTTCATGCTGATCGCGGGCGAGCGTGAGGCCGCCGACGGCACCGTCGCGGTGCGTCGCCGCGGCACGCGCGACCAGCAGGTGATGCCGTTCGCGGAGTTCAAGGTCCTGCTCGATCGCCTGCGCAGCTCGCGCTCGCTGACGCTCTAGTAGCACCGTT
>JAPLOE010000047.1 GCA_026692705.1 Planctomycetota bacterium | reverse complement strand
GTCGGTTTCCGCGGCGGAATCCCCCGCCGGAGCGAGCGTTTCGCCGTCGGCGTCGCCCGCTGCGGGCGCCTGCGGGGCGCGCGGGGCGTCCTCGGCACGCTCGGAGTCCTCCGACGCGGCCGGTTCGGAGCCGTCGGCCTCGCCGGACGGCGGGGTCACGGCTTCGTCGCCTTCTTCCGTGCGCGGGCCACGGCGACGGCCGCGGCCACCACGACGGCGGCGGCGGCGGCGTTCGCCGGCCTCGCCCGTGGCGTTCGCCTCGGCATCGGCCGGAGACGACGCATCCTCGGCGTCCGCGGGCGGGTCACGCTCGGGATCGCTGGGCGAAGAGAGGTCTTGAGAAAGGTGCTGCGGAGTATCCGACTCCGCGCCGGCTCCGAAGGTCGGAGTGCGCTCGTCCCCGAAGGGGCGTTGATCAGTCATGAGAAAAAGCTCGGCCGCCCGGGTGTTGGCCCACTTGGGAGCCCAGACGCGCGCCCCGAGGCAGCGGGCAGCGCGAAGAGCGCTGCGGGCCGACGTTCGAGTCGAGGGCGCCTGGGACCGGTTCGGACCGAGGGACGTCCACTCGCAGTCGAGCGATCGCGAGAAACGGCTGGGCCAGTGGCCCGAACCGCCGCACGCGGCGCGCGGAGGGACGTCCCGGTCCACGGGGACCCGGACGAAGGTGTTCGATTGGGAAAGGAGATCCGTGCGGCGCAGCGAAGCTCGACCGGAGCGTCGGGGGCTGGTCTCGAGCGGGCGACGTTTCGTCGCACCCGAGCGCGGGCTCCCAAGAGTTCCGGGCGGACCCTGTTGGGCCGCGGGGCCGTCAGCTACCTGCCGACAGCGGGGACATGCTCCCCTATCGTCCCCTGCGATTGGAAGCCAAAGCCGGAATTTTGACGAGTCGATGCAAAAGCGGCGGGCCGTCCCTGTTCCGGGGACGGCCCGCCGCGTCGGTCTGGCGAGGGACTGGCCGGGGCTAGTCCTTCTTCTTGGCCTTCTTCTGGGACTCCTCGAAGGCGGCGCGCGTTTCGGGCGTCATCAGCGTCTCGAACTGGTCCTTGAGAGCCGTGCGACGGCGCAGGAGCTCGCCCTGGACGATCTTCTCGGTGTCGGCCGAGCTGTGGACGACCGTCGGCGTCAGGAACACGAGCAGGCTGCGGCGCTGGCGCTCGCGGCTCTCGTGCTTGAAGAGCTCGCCGAGCAGCGGGATCGACGAGAGGTACGGGACGCGCGACTTGGTCTGGACGTCCTGGTCGGTCGTCAGGCCGCCGATCATCGCCGTCTGGCCGCTCTCGAGCAGCATGCGCGTGACGATCGTCGACGAGCGCGTGCGCGGCAGCGCGATCGAGCCTTCCTGGCCGCCGGCGCCGATCGTGAACACGTCGAAGCCCGCGGGCGCGAGCGCCGACTGGCCGGTGCCCGAGAGGCTCGTCTCCTTCGGGATCACTTCCATCGTCAGCGTGTTCGTGCCGGGCACGACGTGCGGGACGATCAGCAGCTGGAAGCCCGTGTCGACGGGCGAGCTCTGCGCCTCGGTCAGCGCGAGCGACAGGCCGCCGGCCTGGCCCTGTTCGGTCTTGGCCTCGGCGTAGCGGATCGTCTCGCCGACGAAGATCGTCGCCTCGACGCCGTCGAGCGCGATGATCTTGGGCGCCTGGATGACCTCGCTGTTGGTGTCGCGCTGCAGCATGCGCAGCGTCGCGTTCACGCCGGTGAACGAGAGCACGCCGAAGATCGTGTCGGGCACGGTCAGGTTGCCGAGCGCGACGTTGGGGTCGATCACCGGGCCCTGGTGGCCGAGCTGGCTCACCGAGACGATGTCTTCCCAGTCGCCGCCGTTGATGCCGAAGGGCAGCGTGGTCGGGATCTGGCCGCCGCCGACGACGACCGTCGGGCCCGCGTCGCCATAGTCGACGCCGAGGCTCAGCAGGTCGTTGTTGACGGTCGAGACGAACTTGACGTCGACGAAGACCTGCGCGGGCTCGACGTCGAGGCGATCGATCATCTGCTTGAGCTCGTCGTGCACCTGCGCGGTGTCGCGCACGACGACGACGTTGAGCGCCTCGACGTAGTCGAGGTCGCCGCCGGACGAGAGCGCCTTGCGGAAGGCCTCGAGCACGGTGAACGTGCGCTCGACGTTCTGCTGGCCGCCCGAGCGCTGCTGCTGCAGCGGCATCAGGAACTAGCTCTTGATCTGCGGGCGGAAGCGGCTCGCCGGACGGATGTAGCGCAGCTGGTAGCTGCGCGTGGTCATCTGCGCCTGCAGCGTGACGGGATCGACGACGCGCAGGATGCCGCGCTCCTCCTCGATCACGGTGAAGCCCAGCGTCTTGCAGGCCACCTCGAGCGCGTCGCGCCACGGCACGTCCTTGAGGCGCAGCGAGAGCAGGCCCTTGACCTCCGGCGCGACGACGATGTTGGCACCGCCGAACTTGCCGATCATGTCGATCACCTGCGTGATGTCCGTCGGCTGGGTCGTCTCGTAGGAGACGCGCGCGGGGCGCTCGACGAGGAGGATGCCGCCGGTGCGCTCCGTGACGACGCAGCCGACGCTCTCGGCGACGACATCGAGCGCATCGCGCCACGGGACGTCCGTGAGCTGCACGCTGACGTTGTCGTACTGGCCCGGCAGCAGCACGAGGTTGACCCCCGCCTGGTCGCGCAGGTAGTCGACGACTTCGGACAGCGCTCGGTCCTGCACGCGCAGGTTGATGCGCGCTTCCTTGCCGATGGTCTGGGAAAAAGCGGGCGCGCAGAGCGCGAGAGTGGCTGCGAGGGCCACGACTTTGCTGGTGATCACCGTTACGACTCCGTGTAGTGCCGGGGCAACTCCTCGCCCCGGGCGTGCGGGTATCGGCGCCTAGAAGCGCCGGACTAGAACAAGACCGCGGAAGACGAACTCGATTTCCCCGGGGCGGATCCCGCCGACCACGAGGTCCTTGGCGACGGGGTCGCCTTCGCTGAGCGCGCGGCCGTTGATCAGCGCGACGGGCGCGCTGCCGTCCTGGATCGCGACGCCACCGATGTTGAGCTCGATGGCCTGGAAATCGATCAGCACGCGCGCGTCGCTGGCCGACTGGCGGATCGATTCCGCGAGGCCCTTGCGCACCGGGTCGTGCTGCACGAGCGGCAGCTGCTGCTCGATCGACGAGAACGACTCGAGCGCGAGCTTGGGCTTGCCGGAATCGATGTAGCCCTGCATGTCGGCGAGCAGCGAGCGCAGCGTCTCCGTCGGCGGGCCGGTGTGGCCGTCGACCGCGAGCAGCTGCCGGCGCACCGCCGCCATCGGCTCGATTGCCTCGCGCAGGAGGCGCGCCTGCGCCACCTGGTAGGTGATCACGTTGTCGGCCGAGAGCTTGCGCACCTCGACCTCGACCTCGCCCAGGCGCAGGTCGAGATCGGCGCGCAGCCGCACCTGCTCGACGTACAGCACGCCGGGACGGTTGGCCTCTTCCCACAGGCGCACGATCGCGTCGACCTTCTCGACGATCGAGTCGACGCGCTCGGTCTGCTCGGCGACGGGCATCGCGAGGATGCCGGACTGGTCGACGGGCACGCGCGGGTCGACCCACGGGTCGCGCCGGCCGCGCTGGCCGCGGTAGCTGTAGTGCTCGACCGAGACCGCCTCGCGGTGCTTGGAAATCTCGCCGAGCAGGAGCTCGCGCTTGCGCGCGTAGCCCTCGATCTTGGTCGGCTCGGGGCCGCCCTGCGGCTGGTACACGAAGGTCTCCAGCTCGAGCTTCACGCGGTGCGCCGCGCGGCCCTTGGTCTCGATCGCCTTCTCCCCGCTCGCCGTCCAGTTGATGGTCGGGATGCGCAGGAAGCGCGTGTGGCCCTCGACGCGGTCGAGGAACGCGAGCACCTGGAACGCGTCGCCCTCGAGCGTCAGCTCGTAGGTGACCTTCTCGAACGTCTCGGGGTCCTTCTTGTTGCGGGCCGCCGGCGCTTCCTTGCGCTTGATCGAGGTGATGCGCACCTCGGTCGACTCGCAGAAGCCCTGCAGGTCGCGGTGCAGGTTGTAGAGGTCCTTGTCGTCGGGCAGGATCTCCTTGATCGCCGCCTCGGTCTCGCGCAGGACGATCACGTCCTTCTCGAGCGCCGGCGTGCCGGTCAGGAGCTTGCGCCCCGAGTCGAGCTGCGTGCGCAGCGTCGTGACCTCGTTGCGGGCCTCGTCGATCGCGGCGTACTCCGACCAGATCATCCAGCCCAGTCCGCCGACCAGGGCCAGCGCACCGGCGCCGACCCCGTACATCACGCGCTTGTCGAGCTTCACTGCTTCTCCTCCTCGGGGGCGGGGGCCGCCTTGGCGGGCTTCTTGGCCGGCGCCGGCTTGACGGGCTCGCGCGACTTGAGCTGCAGCGCGAGCGGGAAGTTCCACACGATCGAGGGCTGGAGCTCGAGGTCTTCCTTGCCCTGCGTGCCTTCCGGCGGCGAGGGCGGCAGGAAGTCGTCGAGGAAGCTCGACTTCTCGAGGTCCTCGAGGAAGTTGGCGACCTGATCGAACTCCGGGGCGCCCGAGTGGCCGGCGGCCTTGAAGGCGCCCGGCGACTTGGCGCGCGGGTCGGTGGTCTGCGTGACCGACAGGTCGTCGAACCACACGAAGTGGCGCTTGCCGTCGCCGCCCGCGTTGACGACCGAGACGAGCTCGTCGATCTTGCGGGTCCACAGCACGCGCGTCTTGGTGATGCGCGCGAGCGCCTCCTCGCGCCCGCCGAAGCGGCGCTTCTCGCCTTCGAGCGCCTTGTGGTAGGCGACCTGGCGGTTGACGCCCTCGAGCTCGGTCTTGACGACCGCGGCCTCGCTCTCGATCTCGTTGCGCACGCCGAAGGCGAGCCAGCCGTACCAGGCGACCAGCAGCGTGTTGACGGCGACGAAGCCCGCGACGGCCGCGAGCACCTTGACGGGCGTGCGGGCCTTCTTGCGGTACTGTTCGGGGAGAAGGTTGATCCGGATCATGCTGCACGCACCCGCGAAGCGAGTCCCAGGGCGACCACGAGCGACGGAGCCCACAGCTCGAGCTCCTCGACATCGACGCGATCGGAAGCGATGCGCAGGCCCTCGAGCGGGTTCCAGGTGCGCGCGGCGCGACCGGTGACCTGCTCGACGTAGGCGACGACACCCGGGGCGAGCGCGCCGCCGCCGGACAGCAGGACCTCGTCGACCCGCAGGCCCTCGTGGTTCTCGACGTAGTCGAGCGAGAGCGAGATCTCGTTGGTCAGGTCCTCGAGCACGGGCTGGATCGCCCGCGTGACGTCGGCTTCCTTGTCGTCGGCCGAGCGCTTGATCGATTCGGCCTCGAAGGCCTCGAGGCCGAGCTTGCGCGCGACGGCCTGCGTCATGTCGTGACCGCCGATGCCGACCTCGCGGCTGAAGCAGGTCTCGCCGCCGACCAGCACGTTGATCGCCGTGCGCGTGGCGCCGATGTCGACGAGCGCGATGGCGCGCTCCTCGCGCTTGGCGTCCGCCGCCTCGGCCGCCTCGTCCTCGGGCACGCCGCACAGCTCCCAGGCGTTGGCGAGCGCGAAGGCGTCGACGTCGATCGCGATCGGCGTCAGGTTGTGCGACTGCACGAGCTTGACCTGCTCGTCGATCGCCTGCTGCTTGCAGGCGACGAGCAGCACCGGCATGGTCTCGTCCTTGCCCGGCATCGCCTCGCCCGACTTGGCCGTGCGCAGCTTGAGCGGCTGGCAGTCCATGACGCACTCGGAGAGCTCGAACGGCACGTAGCGGTCGGCCTCGACGCGGATCGCCTGGCGCAGCTCGGTCTCGCTCATCTTCGGCATCTGCACGTAGCGCACGACCACGGACTGGCCCGCGACCGACGTGACGACCTGGCGCGCGCGGAACTTGCCGCGCCGCAGCACCTCCGCCACCGCCTCGTTGCGGTCGGCGCCGGGAGGGATCTCGACGCGGGCGAAGCCGGTGACGACCGGCTCAGGCCCCTCGAGCGTGATCTCGACGGCCTTGACGACCTGGCTGCCCAGATCGAGGCCCACGACGCTCTTGCCTCTTCGGAACACTTCTGCCTCGCCTGTTGGGGTGCAACGGACGGACCGGAACGGTCCAACCCCGAGGACAGAGTGCCCGCCGGGATCTGGGCAACGTTTCGGAGGCGGGAGGCAGGAAGGTTTAGTCGAGCTCGCTGAAACCGCCGGCGAAGAGCTGGATCAGGGCCTGAATCAGGTCCTGCGCCCCTTCACCTTCGGCCTCGAGCTCGAGCTCGGCCCCATGGGCGGCACCGAGCGTCATCAGCGAGAGGATGCTGCGGCCGTCGGCCTGGCGTCCCTCGCAACGCACCGACAGGCGCGCCGCGCGGGCCAGCGCCAGCGTGACGACGGCGTGGCATGGACGGGCATGGAGCCCGCGCGAGTTGACCAGCCGAACGCGAGCGCGATGGACTTCAGCCAAGGTGGAAGTTCTTTCCAGCGTCAGACGGACGACATTTCCTTGAGCAGGTCGACGAGCTCCGTGCGAGTGCGCGCCTGGAGCGCGAAGCTGCGGAAGTCGCTCGAGCGCGAGAGGCGCGCGATCCAGCGCATCATCTCGAGGTGCTGCTCGGGGTCATGGTGCTCGCCCGCGCGCTCGGGGCGCAGCACGGTGAACACGAGATGGACGGGCTCGTCGTCGACCGAGCCCCAGGGCAGCCCGGCGCGGTGCAGCGAGAGCGCCGCCGCGGTCTGCGTCAGGCCGGGCACGCGCACGTGCGGGATCGCGACGTTCTGGCCGACACCGGTCGTCGCCATCTTCTCGCGCTCGACCAGCGCCACGAAGGCCTTGTCGGAGAGCGCCCCCGCGAGCGAGCCACCCTCGACGAGGTTGGTGACGAGCTCGCGCAGCACGTCGTCCTTGGTGGCGCCCGCGAGCGACACCGAACAGGCCTTGGCCCGGAACTGCTTCCAGAAGTGCATCACGTGCTCCGCTCGCGGACTCCGGACCGGCCCTGCAGGCTTGGGGCCCGGAAAACTCCGCGGCGGAAGGATAGCACGCCGGGAGCGCGGCCTAGCCCCGGCGAGGGGCACGGCGCGGAGAGCCCGAGCGCGCCTGGTTCAGGCGCTCCTTGTGGCGCGACAGCACGCGCGCCATCTTCGCCAGCGCGCCGTCGAGCGCCGCCCCGAAGGCGTCGGCCCGCGCGTCGACCACCAGCGTCGCGTGGCGACCCACGTTGGCGACGAGCTCGACCCGGTGGGTCAGGCTCTGGCGCTCGCACATCGCGCGCAGCGACACGATGCGGTCGTAGGACTCGAGCAGGCCCTCGAGGCGCTGCTCGACGAACTCGCGGACCCGGGCGGGGTAGTCGTGATGCGGAATCGACACCTGCGTCTTCATCGAAGGTCGTTCCCCTCGCGGCCACGTGGGCCGCTCTCGCAGACTCAAGTTCGCTCGTTCGAGGGCGCCCGGAACTTTTTTTGCCCCGCGCTCCCCTGACGTTCCCCACCTTGTTCGCAGTGGGGCGAATCGTCAAGGGGTCTCACAGCCTGATCACGCGCGATTTCCGGACTCGAAAAGCGTTCCGGGGCGCGCTCACTGGAACATCCCGGGCACTCCGCGCGGGCCACGGTCGATTCCGGTGAAGGCCGGCGGGTCGTAGAGCACGCTCAGCAGGTACAAGCCTTCGGGCGGCGCCGTCGCGGAGGCTTCGCTGCGGTCGCCGCTCGCGAGGATCGCGCTGACGTCGTCGGGCGAGAGCTTGCCGCGTCCCACGTCGAGCAGCGTGCCCGCGATCGTGCGGACCATGTTGTAGAGGAAGCCGTCGCCCTCGACGACGATCGCGAACCACGAGCGCCGCGCGACGATGTGCAGCGAGCGGATCGTGCGCACGGTCGACCTGCGCGGCGAGCCCGAGGTGGCGAGCGCGGCGAAGTCGCGGCGGCCGAGGAAACGCGCCGCGGCCTCGCGCATGCGCGCGAGATCGAGCGGATCGCGCACGAAATGCGAGTAGTGCGGAGCGAAGGGCAAACGGAAGCGGCCGGTCTCGACGCGGTAGCCGTAGCGCTTGCCCTTGGCCTGGAATTGCGCGTGAAAATCGTCGGCGCAGGTCTCCAGCCGCCGCACGGTGACACCCTCGGGCAGGTGCGCGTTGAGCGCGTGCCGCAGGCGATCGTCGTCGAGCGCGCTGGCCACGTGAAAGTGCGCGACCTGCCCGAGCGCGTGCACGCCGGCGTCGGTGCGGCCCGCGCCGTGCACGCTGACGGAGTTCGACGTCAGCGACAGCACCGCGAGCTCGAGCGTCTCCTGCACGGAGTCGAAGCCTTCCTGGCGCTGCCAGCCGTGGAAACGGGAGCCGTCGTAGGCGACCAGGATGCGGACGTTGCGCATGGCAGGGCCGCACAGGGTAACGCGAAGCGGCGCTACTCGTGCCGGCGGCGCAGGTAGGAGCTCGGGATCGCGAGCTCGGTCCGGAACTTGGCGACGGTGCGCCGCGCGAGCGTGAAGCCCTTGCCCGCGAGTTTCTCGACCGCCTCGTCGTCCGACAGCGGCCGCGCCGGGTCTTCCTCGGCGAACACCGTGCGCACCGCCTCGCGCACGTCGTCGCGCACCTGCTCGCCATCGCCGGCGGCGGCCTGGAAGAAGTCGCGCAGCGGGAAGATGCCGAACGGGAACTGCACGTGCTTGCCGGCGACGGCGCGGCTGACGGTGCTGACGTGCAGCTCGAGCGCCGCGGCGACTTCCGTCATCGAGAGCGGTGAAAGATGGCCCGGACCGCGCTCAAGGAACTGCCGTTGCCGCGCGAAGACGGCGTGTGCGATCGCGAGCAGCGTGCGGCCGCGCTGTTCGACGGCCGACACGATCCAGCGCGCGCGCTCGAGCTTTTCGCGCACGTAGTCGCGCACCTCGCCGCTCTGGCGCTTGTCGCGCGAGAGCGCCGCGAAGCTCTCGTCGATGCCCACCGACGGGCAGTTCGAGCGCACGACGCGCACGTCCCAGCTGCCGTCGGGCGTCGGCTCGACGACCAGATCGGGTTGCACCACCGGCGCCGCTTCGTCGCGCAGGGCCGCTGCCGGCGCGAGTTCGAGCTCACCCAGCCGTTCGAGCAGCTCGCGCAGCTCACCCAGCTCGAGGCCCAGCGCGCGCGCGACGGCGGGCAGGCGATTCTTGGCGATTTCCCCGAGGAATTCGTGCACCAGCCGCGACACGAGCGCGAACTGCGGGTCGTCGGGCCCAACTTGCGCGAGCAACGCCTCGATCGCGTTGCGGGCGCCGAGGCCACGCGGTTCGAGGCGAGCGAGTGCCGCGCGTGCGGCGCCAAGTTCCGGTCCCGCTCCCGCGAGCCCGTCCCCCTGCGCGCGCGCCAGGAGCTCGTCGTCCGGCGCGCTGAGGAAACCACGCTCGTCGAGCTGGCCCACGAGCCAGCGCGCCCAGCTCTCCGTGCCCTCGTCGAGCCCGAGCAGCGCGAGGTCGCTCGCCAGCTCCTCCGCCAGCGGTCGCGCGCGATCGGGCTGGTTCTGCAGCCACTCGTCATGGCGTTCGGTCGCGTCGCGCGGCGCGCGCGTGCGCAGCGGCGCGAGCGGCTCCTCGCGCTCGGGCTCCGCGAGTTCGAGCGCCTCGTTCGACTCGGCCGCGTCGCGCAGGAAGGCCTCCAGCTCGAGTCCGCCGAGCTGCAGCACCTGGATCGACTGCAGCATGCG
>JAPLOE010000046.1 GCA_026692705.1 Planctomycetota bacterium | reverse complement strand
GGTCGCCGACATGAACCTCGACGGCAACCTCGACCTCGTGACGGCGAGCGGCCTGATCACGGTCTGGTTCGGCGACGGCAGCGGCGCGTTCCCGAGCAACTCGAGCTCCGGCGTGTACTCCGTCGGCGACGTGAAGATCGCGGACGTCAACGGCGACAACTGGCCCGACGTGGTCGGCGTCTCGCCGCTCCAGATCGCCTACGGAACGGGCACGGGGCTCGCCGGCGGCGCGCAGCAGGTGCCGACCGGCGTCGGCCCGACGACGTGCATGGTCGGCGACTTCGACGGCAACGGTCGCATCGACCTCGCGACGGCCTGCAACAACAACGCGCAGGATGCGTACGTCTCGATCCACCTGCAGGCGGACGCCCCGCCGCCGACGGCCTACTGCACGGCGAAGTGGAGCTCGATCGGCTGCGTGCCGTCGATCGGCTTCAGCGGCTCTCCGCACATGACCGGCACGACGCAGTTCAACATCACCGCGAGCGCGATCCTCAACCAGAAGGCGGGCCTGCTCGTGTACGGCTTCCAGCGCGGAAGCGGCGCGTTCCAGGGCGGGACGCTGTGCATCGCTGGCGGATTGCGGCGCACGCCGGTCCAGAATTCGGGCGGCACGACGACGGGCACCAACTGCTCGGGCACGTTCACGTTCGATATGCAGGGACGCATCCAGGGCGGCAGCGATCCGCTGCTCACGCTCGGCCGGACGGTCGACGCGCAATGGTGGTACCGAGACCCGCAGGATCCGTGGACCAGCGGACTCTCGAACGCGCTGGAGTTCACGATCGTGCCTTGATCGTCCAGCACTCGCTCACGGTGCGGTGAAAGTTCCGGCCCGCCCACGAAAGCTCGTGGGTGGGCCGGTCTCGCTTCGGTAAGTGCGCAGGAGAGCTGGGTAGCGCTTCCGCGTCCCGACGGTACGTTGCGGCGTCCAACTGGAGATACCCCATGAAGTCCAACCGCACTGTTCTCGCCGCAGCGCTCCTCGCTGCTTCCGCCTCCGCCCAATCCATGCAGGTGATCTATTGCGAGATCCCTGCCAGCCCCAAATCCGTCGTCCCCGGCGCGCTCGACAACCTCACGGGACTTCCTGAGGCCACCAACTTCCGCGCGCTCGAGGACCTGTTCGTCAGCCCCGACGGCACGCGCTGGATGATCAAGGCGCGCACGCAGCAGGGCAGCGACGAGGAGAACATCATGCTCCTCGGCTCCAGCAACTCGGGCACCATGTTCGCGCAGGAGGGCCAGCCGGTCCCGGGCGGCGTCGCGGGAGAGCTGATCGACTTCTTCGGCTCGGGCGTCGGACGCTTCGACAGCACCAACCGCTTCGCCTACTCGCTGCGCGCACGCGGCGGCCTCTCGTCGACCTTCCAGAAGGTGCTCGTGTGGAACGGCACCACGTCGACCATCACGACGCAGATGGGCGACCTGTACACGGGCCTGCAGGACATCCCCGCGAATCCCTCGGGTGACGAGACCGTCGGCAACTCGATCGGCTCGATCCACCTGCTCGACGACGGCCGCGTCGGCGCGCAGGACTCGACCATCGGCAACATCAGCACCACGCGCCGCCCCGCGATCTTCTACGACCGCGCGATGTTCCATCAGGCCGACGTGACGACCATCAGCGACCTCGCGGGCACAGGGACGATCGTGATCGACGGCGTTTCGGCGAACACCTTCTACACGAGCCCCGACGGCGCGCACTGGGTCGCGATCATGGACATCGACACGACGACGTCCTCGAACAACTCGCTCGTCTACGACGGGCGCGTCGTCGTGCAGAACAACGTCACGATCCCCTCGACGGCGATCACGTGCGGCTCGATCTTCGCGTCGGACATCGCCGCGGACGGCACGTGGTACGCGCGCGGCCGCGACAACTCCAGCACGTCGGCGAGCGCCCCGGACTGGGCGCTCCACCAGGGCGCGCTGATCGCGAAGACCGGCGACCCGATCGGTTCGAGCGGCCTCAATTTCGGCGACACGTTCTACGCCTTCACCGTCAACTCGAACGGCGACTGGGCGATCGCCTGCAACACGAATGACCCCAACGCGGCCACGAACGACGTGCTCGTGGTCAACGGACAGATCGTGGCGCGCGAGGGTGACCCGGTCGACGTCGACGGCAACGGGCTGTTCGACGACAACGCGTTCCTCGGCCGCGGCGTCAACACGAACACCGCCTTCCAGGCCAACGACGTCGCGCTCACCGACACCGGGCGCGTGTACTTCTTCGGCACGCTGCGCGACGGCGCGAGCGCGGACCTCGGCTCGAATCCGGCCTTCGGCACTCCCGACGTGATGCTCGCGATCGACCTCGGCCCGAGCTGCGGCACCAGCGTCTCGTACTGCACTGCCGGCACGACCTCGAACGGCTGCGTCGCGACGACCTCCTCCACCGGCACCGCGAGCGCGAGCGCGGCCTCGGGCTTCACGCTGCAGATCAGCAACGTCGAGGGCCAGAAGTCGGGCCTGATCTTCTACAGCCTGACCGGCGCGCACGCGGCGCCCTGGGGCACCGGCACGAGCTTCCTGTGCGTGAAGTCGCCGACGCAGCGCACCGGCGCCCAGCTCACCGGCGGCACGGTCGACACGTGCGACGGCGCGCTCACGCTCGACTGGAACGCCTTCCGCGCAGCGCACCCCGCCTCGCTCGGCAGCCCCTTCGCCGGTGGCGAGCACGTCTGGGCGCAGGGCTGGTACCGCGACCCGCCGGCCTCGAAGACCACGAACCTGTCGAACGCGCTCGAGTTCCTCGTGTGCCCGTGAGCAACCCGCGCGGCACTTGAACGCCGCGTGATGACAAGACAGGGCCGGTCGCCTTCGTCAGGCGGCCGGCCCTGCGTGATTTTCGCGAGTTTCGCCGTGCTTCAGGGCCCGACGAGGAACTCGAGCGCGCCCGTGAGGTGCGTCGTCTTCGGGCTCGGCGGGTCGCGGTACCAGCCTTGCGTCTGGACGAGCTCGCCCACGGTGAGCGTGGCGCCGAGCGAGCTCGGGTTGGCCGTGCGGTAGGCGAGCCAGTCGAACACGAAGAAGCCATTGCACGAGCCCGCGGTGCCGGCGGTGTTGAGCACGTTGCAGCGCTGCGTCGGCGCCTTCACGCACAGGAAGCTCGTGCTCGCGCCCCACGGCGTCTCCTGACGGCCGCTGAGGCCGTAGAAGAACAGGCCCGACTTCTGGCCCTCGAGGCCGCTCGCGGTGAGCAGGAAGCCGGAGGCGGACGACGCGCGCGGAGCGCCGGACCAGTTGATCGTCGGCACGCAGCCGTTCGAGCTCGTGCCCGCAGTGCAGTAACGCGCGACCCACGGCGTGCCCGAGTAGACGACGACACGCCCGTTGTTGGTGAGGCCCGGCCCGTCGAAGAACGGCTCACCCACCGCGAAGTCGCGCACGCCGTCGTTGTTGAGATCGCCCGCGTCGGCGACCGCGAACCCGAGCTGGTTGAGGCTCGAGGTGCCGGTCACCGTGATCAGGAGCTCGTCGTTCGTCGGGTCGAACACGCGCGCGAGCCCCAGCGACACGCTGCCGGCGATGATCTCTCGACCGGCCAGATTGTCGATGTTGCCGATCACCGCCACGCTGTGCCCGAGGCGCTCGCTCGCGACGAGGCCGTACGCCGAGAAGACCGCGTTGCCGTTGGTGCCGCGCAACGCACGAACGAGGCCGGAATCCGTGGCCCCCGGCGAGTCCGCCCCGCGCGCGCCGACGAGCACGTCGCTGATGCCGTCGTTGTCGACGTCGAGCTGGCCCGCGAGCGCGCAGCCGAAGTCATCGCCGAGCGAGTCCCCGGTGACCTGCCACAGCTGCACGGGCGTCGCGTTGGTCGACAGGCCGCTCCAGGCCCGCACGCGCCCGTTGGACGCCTCGCCGGGCGAGCCGACGACGAAGTCGCGCTGGCCATCGCCGTTGAGGTCGCCGACGCCCGCGACGGCGAAACCGACGTTGTCGGAGGAGCTGCTCCCGAAGCGCCGCAGCAGTTGCGCGCCATTCGCGCCCGAATAGGTCGTGAAGTAGCCGGCGTTGTTGAGCGCGCCGTTGTCGCCCTCGGGCGCGCCGAAGATCACGTCACCGAAGCCGTCGCCGTTGGTGTCGAAGCCCCCGTCGACCGAGTCGCCGAAGCGGTCGCCGGCGGCGATCCCGTAGAACGAGTGCAGGTTCGCGCCGGTCGCGCCGGAGAAGACGCGCGCCATGCCGGTCTGCACGCCGCCGCCGTTGATCGCGAACGGAGCTCCGACGATCACGTCGCGCACGCCGTCGTTGTCGACGTCCCCGGTGATCGCGACCGCCGAGCCGAACTGGTCGTTGGAGTTGTCGCCCACCTTCTGCTGCAGCACGGCGCCCGTCTGGCCCGAGATCACCTGCACGAAGCCGTTGTCGGTCTTGCCGCCCGTGTCGGCCTTCGGCGTGCCGATCACGAGGTCGTCGAAGCCGTCACCGTTGAAGTCGTAGCCGCCAGCGACCGCAGCGCCACGCAGGACGTCGGAGTTGGGAGCTTCGTTGGAGAGGATCTGGGTCTGCGCTGCGGCCGAAGCCGCAAGCGACAGCGCCGCAAGCACGCTGGCGAGGGACGAGGAAGTCATCGGGGGGGAGGAGCGCCGGAACGGGGACCTGGTTGGGCCAGAAACGGCGCGATTGCCGGGGCTGGCGTTCGAAGTCGCAATTCTAGCGGCCCGGCGCGGGAACGGGGGCCCGGGGGCGCGCTCCCCCATCCGTCAGGCCCAGGCTTGGCGATGGTCCTGCGCGTAACGCTCGAAGGTCGTGGGGGCGCGGCCGGTGAGCAGCTGGACGTTGTCGGTCGTGCGCGCGGAGTAGCCGGCCCGGAAGAAGCTCAGGATCAGCAGCAGGAACTCGGCGTAGTCGGCGGGCAGGCCCGCGGCGAGCAGGCCCGCGCGCGCCGCCTCCGGGGTGATGTCCTCGTACTGGATGTCGCGGCCGGAGATGCGCGAGAGGATCGCCGCGACAGTCGTGTGGTCGAGCGCTTGCGGGCCGGTCAGGTCGTAGGCCTTGCCGAGCGGGGCGGCGCCGACGAGCAGCTCCGCAGCGCAGGCGGCGGTGTCGCGCGTGTCGATGAAGCTGCCTTTGGCGCTGCCGACGGGCAGCTGGATGCGGCCGAGGGTGCGGATCGAGTGCAGCCAAAACGTGTGGAAGTTCTGCATGAACCAGTTCGGCCGCAGGATCGCGAAGGCGAGCCCCGAACGCTCGAGCGCGAGCTCGGCCTTGCGCATCGGCGCCGTCGGGTCGGCGTCGGCGCCCATCGCGCTCATCAGCACGACCCGCTCGTGCCGCGCTTCCCTGGCGGCATCGATCGCGCGCCCGAGCAGCACATCCTGGTTCGTGAAACCCGGAGGGCACATCAGGAACGAGCGCCGCGTCCGCGCGAAGGCCTCGCGCACGCCGGCGCCGCTGGAGAGGTCGAGCTGCACGTCGTTCGCGTTCCGGGCGGGCCGGTGCGTCGCGCGCAGGGCGCGGGCGCCCTTGGTTTCGAGCAGGCGGACGAGCTCGCCACCGGTGGATCCGGTGGCGCCGAGGACGAGGACATCAGTCATGGGGACTCCATTCGAGGTAAGTGGGCCGGATTCTCGGCCAAGAAAACGAGCCCATGAATGGACAGCCGTCCGCACTTCATGTTCACTAGTCCAAGGCCCAGCTCGCCTACCCACACGCCATGGACCTCCTCACCGACCTGCTTCAGGGCGCCATGCTCCGGCGCCGCCTGCTCGACCAGCGCCACCTCGGCGCTGGCAAGGCACTGAACTTCGCGTGCGACAAGAGCATCGGCCTGCACGTCGTCGTGCGCGGCACGGTGTACCTGCATGCACCTAAGCTCGAGGCGCCGATCGAACTGCACACCGGCGACGTCGTTCTGATGGCGCGCGGCTGCACGCACCTCGTGTCGACGTCGGCGAAGCCCGACGGCGCCGTGGCGATCTCGGCCGAGGACCTCTCGCCCGTCGAAGGCGAGATCGTGGCGACGCTCACCAGCGGCGCCTACCAGTTCTGGCACTCGCCGGTGCATCCGTTCTTCTCGGAGCTCCCCGACTGGTTCGTGCTGCGCACCGACGAGCTGCCGCGGCTCGCCCCGCTCGCGCTGGCGCTCGGGCTGCTCGGCTCGGAAGTGCAACGGCGTGACCTCGGCGCGGACATGGCGCTGCACGGGCTGCTCGACCTCGTGTTCACGTACACGATGCGCGAGCTGATCGAGCGCGAAGGCCTCGCGCACTCCGGCTGGAGCCACGCGATCCGCGACGGGCAGATCGGGCAGGTCGTGTCGATGATGCACGAGAACTGCTCGCGTCCGTGGACGCTGGAGGAGCTCGCCGAAGAGGCCGGCCTCTCGCGCACGACGCTGGCCGAGCGCTTCCGCGACGCGATGGGCGACACGCCGCTGCACTACCTGCGCACGCTGCGCATGCAGCGCGCGATGCGGCTCCTGTCCGAGAGCGAGCGCAACCTCGAGTCGATCGCCTCGGAAGTCGGCTACCAGGACGCGTTCAGCTTCTCGAAGGTGTTCAAGCGCACCGTCGGCGTCTCGCCGCGCGATTTCCGCCAGCGGGACGGCAGCGAAAAGCGCCATCCCTGGCGCATCCAGGCCTGAATTCGCGCGCGTCGATGGGCCTGAGGATCGTCCTCACGTCGTTCGGCTCGCTCGGCGACCTGCATCCGTACATCGGGCTGGGTCAGGCGCTCGCGGAGCGCGGCCACCGGCCCGTGCTCGCGCTTCCGCAGGCCTACGCGGGCGCGGTGCAGGCGGCGGGGCTCGAGCACCATCCCGTGCGGCCCGACGTCGATCCGTCGCAGCGCGAGATCGTCCGGCGCGTGATGGATCCGCTGCGTGGAGCGCGTTTCCTGATCGGCGAGCTGCTCGTGCCGCACGTGCGCGACTCGTACGCCGACCTCGACGCGGTCTGCGCGGGAGCGGACCTCATCGTGTCGCATCCGCTGACCTTCGCGGCTCCGCTCGCGGCGGAAAAGCGCGGGATTCCGTGGGTCTCGTCGGTGCTCGCGCCGATCGGCTTCTTCTCGCGCGTCGATCCGCCGCTCGTCGCCGTGCATCCGCTCGTGTCGAGCCTCAAGCGCGGGTGGCCGGGCGTGTATCGAGCGCTGCTCGGGCTCGCCAAGCGTTCGACCGGCACCTGGGCGCGGCCAGCGCGCGAGCTGCGGCGCGAGCTCGGGTTGCCTGACCGCGGAGATCCGATCCACGAGGGCCAGTTCTCGCCGCGCGGCACGCTCGCACTGTTCTCGCGCGTGCTCGGGCAACCGCAGCGCGACTGGCCCGTGAACACCGTCGTGACGGGAGCGATCCAGTACGACGCGAGCCACGGCGGAATGCCCGAGGAAATCCGGCGTTTCCTCGACGCAGGCGAGCCGCCGATCGTGTTCACGCTGGGCAGCGCCGCGGTCGCGGCGAAGGGTGCGCGCGACTTCTATGCCACGAGCCTCGCCGCCGTGCGCGAGCTCGGAGCGCGCGCGCTCTTCCTCGTCGGCCATCACGAGCGCCACGAGCTCGGGCAAGGGCCGCAGGATCGCGTGCTGTTCTGCGAGTGGGCGCCGCATTCCGAGCTGTTTCCGCGTGCGAGCGTGGTCGTGCACCAAGGCGGTGCGGGCACGTTGCACACTGGCCTCGCCTCGGGGCGGCCGATGCTCGTCGTTCCGTTCGCGCACGACCAGGGCGACAAC
>JAPLOE010000045.1 GCA_026692705.1 Planctomycetota bacterium | reverse complement strand
CTCGAAGGGGGCGCGGTCGAGGCCGTGCCCGTCGATCCCGACCTGCTCGAAGACGCACCGTTCGTCGCCGAAGTGGCCGCAGCGTCGGCCGCGGGCAACGAGGCCGGCGACGAGACCGGTGAGGGCGGCCGTCGCCGCCGTCGCCGTGGACGCCGCGGCCGCGGAGGCCGGGGTGGCGCGAAGAACGACGTTCCGTCGGGAGCGAACGCTCCGGGCGAGTTCGACGGCGAAGGCGAGGCCGAAGCCGCTCCCGAGGAAGCCGTGGCGCAGGCACCGCGCGAAGCCGCTCGCGGCCCGCAGCCGGGCGCGCGCTCGGACGCTGGCGAAGGTGGCCGTCGCCGTCGCCGCCGTGGGCGCGGACGTGGGGGCGAGGCCAGCGGCCCCGTCGGCGTCGAGCAGATCCCCGGCG
This sequence comes from Planctomycetota bacterium, assembly GCA_026692705.1. GTDB lineage: Bacteria > Planctomycetota > UBA1135 > UBA1135 > F1-120-MAGs118. Next base: position 4,238 of record JAPLOE010000045.1, on the reverse strand, counting down.
AGGACGATGACCTGCTCGAAGTCGCTCCGGCGCAGCCCAAGGCCGACGAGGCCGAAGGCGCGGAACCTGAGCGCCAGCAGCCGGGTCGTGGTGGCCCTGACCGTGGCGACTCGGGTCGCGGCGAGGGCGGTCGGCGCGAGCGCCGCCGCAAGGGCCGCGGCGGTCGGGGCGAAGGCCGCGACAGCCGGGATGGCCGCGAGCGCGAGGAGCGCGAGCCGCAGGAAGCCCGCGAGCCCAAGGAAGAGGTGCGCGCACCCCGTCCGGGCAAGAAGAACATCATCCTCGTCAACGCCGGCGACCGCGAAGAGACGCGCGTCGCGGTGGTCGAGGACGGCGTGATCGTCGACTTCCAGATGCACGTCAAGCGCCACGAGACGCTGGTCAACGACATCTACCGTGGCAAGGTCGTCAACCTCGAGCCGGCCATCGGCGCGGCGTTCATCGACTTCGGCCAGGGCCGCAACGGCTTCCTGCACACGTCCGACGTGCTCGCGGCCTACGGCGAGAAGGACTGGAGCCTCGACAAGCTCCTGACGCACAAGATCGATCCCGAGGAATGGGACGACAAGTCGAGCCAGCCCGACATCGGGGTCGAGCTCTCCGGTCGCGGCCCGCGTCAGGCTCCCAAGCCGGCTGAGGCGGCGCGCGCGAGCGCGGCGGCCCGCGCCGAAGAGGAAGACGGCGAGCACGACCACGAGCACGACGAGCAGGACGAACACGACGAGCACGAGCACGGCGAGCAGCACGAGGGCGACGAGTCCAACGGCCACGACGAGGGGCACGACGGCGACGAATCGCTCGCGCTGCCCGAGCACCTGGAGTCCGACTCGCACCGCTCGCACGACGAGCACGGTCACCACCACGACGAGCAGCACGCTCACGACGACCACGACGACCACGAGGAACTCGCGCTCGTCACGAGCGACGACGACTTCGCCACCGAGGTCGAGGAAGCGGTCGGGTTCGCGCTCGCCGCGGGCGAGAACGGACCGGAACGCGGCGCCCAATCGGCTCCGCAGGCGAGTGAGCTCGTCTACGAGGCGCCCTCGGCGCACGGCCACGACATCGCGGCCGAAGCTCCGCTCGCCACCGAGTCCGAAGCTCCGGCGCAGGACGCTCCGCAAGGCCGTCCGGGCCACGGCGGTCGCGGCCGCGGTCGGGAGCAGGGGCGCGAGCCGGGTCGCCACGGCAAGGGTGGTCACGGGGGCCATGGCGGCCACGGCGGCCGCAGCCGCGCCCGTCCGCGCAGCCCGATCAGCGAGCTGCTCCAGAAGGGCCAGTCGGTCGTCGTGCAGGTCACCAAGGACGCGATCGGCGACAAGGGCCCGACGCTGACGACCTACATCTCGATCCCCGGCCGCTACCTCGTGCTCATGCCCTCGATGTCGCGCACGGGCGTCAGCCGCAAGATCGAGGACGACAAGGAACGCCGGCGCCTCAAGCGCATCCTCGAGAGCCTCGAGATCCCGGCGGGCATGGGCGTGATCGTGCGCACGGCCGGCACCGGCTGCACGAAGGACGACCTCAAGCGCGACCTCGATTACCTCATGCTGCTGTGGGACAACTTCGGCAAGCGGCTGCAGCTCGGCCGCGGGCCGTCGCCGTTGTACGAGGAATCGGACGTCGCGATCCGCACGATCCGCGACCTGTTCAACGACCACACCGAGTCGGTGATCGTCGACGACGAGAAGGTCTACAACCGCGTCCGCGAGTTCATGCAGAAGCTGATCCCCGAGAAGGTGGATCGCGTGCAGCTGCACCAGGGCCCCAAGCCGCTGTTCCACACCCACAACGTGGAACAGGACTTCGAGCGCATCTTCTCGCGCCGCATCGACCTGCCTTCGGGTGGCTCGATCGTGTTCGACCAGGCCGAGGCGCTGGTCGCGATCGACGTCAACTCGGGCAAGACGCGCAGCGATGGCTTCGACTTCGAGGATGTCGCGCTGCGCACGAACCTCGACGCGGTCAAGGAGATCGCGCGCCAGATCCGCTTGCGCGACCTGGGCGGCATCATCGTGTGCGACTTCATCGACATGATGCGCGCCGGCTCGCGCAAGAAGGTCGAGAACGCGCTGCGCGACGCGATGGCGACCGACCGCGCGCGCTCCAAGCTCGGCCGCATCTCGCAGTTCGGCCTGCTCGAGCTGACGCGCCAGCGCCTCGGCCCGGGCCTGTCGAAGATGCTCTTCCACAACTGCCCGCGCTGCCGCGGCTCGGGCCGCCTGCGCACCGTCGAGTCCCGCACGGGAGCGATCCTGCGCCGGCTCGGCAGCGCGCTGACGCTCAAGGGCTTCACCAAGGTCGAGGTGCGCACGCAGCCCGAAGTGGTGGACTACATGAAGCGCAACTACGGTCAGGAGCTGCGCGAGCTGATGGTCCGGCACGAGCGCGAGGTCGAGCTCGTCAGCGTCAGCGACCAGATCGACGACTCGGTCCTGCGCTACCTGCGCGCCGACGGCCGCGAGGTCCGCCCCGGCGGCCGCCGCAAGCGCTAGCCGCACCGTTCCACGCTCCCCGTTCCCCCGTTCGAGGGGGCGGGGAGCCCTGTTTTCGGGGCCGGGGAGCACTTCCCTGGCCTCCCGGAGCCGCCGGGCCCAGCCAGGGCCCGCTCCGGACCCGTCCCGAAGCCTTGAAAGCTCCTGTCACTAGGGGCTGGACGGCGGGGGGGCCGGGCGCTACTCTCTCCCGCCCTTCAGTCAGCGGAGATCCTCTCGTGTACGCCGTCATCAGCGACAGAACGCGCCAATTCACCGTCCGGACCGGGGACGAGATCCTGTGTGATCTCGGCCTCGAAGCCGCGCCGGGCACCCAGGTCACCTTCGACTCCGTCGCCCTCGTCGGCCACGAAGGCTCGGTCAAGATCGGCAAGCCGTTCCTCGCCGGCGCCAAGGTCACGGGCGAGGTCGTCGGCGAAGAGCTCGGCGACAAGGTGATCGCCTTCCGCTTCAAGCGCCGCAAGAACGTGCGCAAGAAGCGCGGCCACCGTCAGGCCTACGTGCGCGTCAAGATCTCGAACATCGAAGGCTGAGCCAGGAGAGCAACGAGACATGGCACACAAAAAAGGTCAAGGCTCCACGCGCAACGGTCGCGACTCCAACCCGCAGTTCCGCGGCGTGAAGGTCTACGGCGGCCAGACGGTCACCGCGGGCTCGATCATCGTCCGGCAGTGCGGCACCAAGTTCCACCCCGGCCGCAACGTCGGCATCGGCAGCGACTTCACGCTGTTCGCGCTGGTCGACGGCACGGTCCATTTCGCCACCCGTCGGCGCGTGGTCGTCGAGCCGGTCGCGAGCTAGGTCCGGAACGGACCAGCCGGACCACTCCGCTTGAAGGGGCGCCCCGTGCGCCCTCTCGCCGCGGCGGCGGGCTCCACGCGGGGCTCGGCCGCCGCGCTCGTTCTCCCGCGACCTTCCCGTCCGACCCCGTTTTCTTAGAAGAGACTGCGACGATGTTCCGCGATGAGGCCGTGCTCAAGGTCCAGGCCGGCAAGGGCGGCGATGGCCTGATCTCGTTCTACCGCGAGAAATTCGTGGCCAAGGGCGGTCCCGACGGCGGCGACGGGGGACGCGGCGGCAGCGTGGTGCTCGTCACCAGCCCGCACGTCAACTCGCTGCTCGACCTCGGCCGCAAGCAGCGCTACGTCGCACGCGACGGCGAGCCCGGACAGACCAAGAACAAGGCCGGTTCCGACTCCGAGGACCTGTTCCTCGAGGTGCCCGTCGGCACGCAGGTGTTCGACACCGAACACGGCAACCTGCTGCGCGACCTGAAGGAGCCCGGCGAGAAGCTCGTCATCGCCCAGGGCGGTGCGGGTGGGCTCGGCAACCCGCACTTCGCGAACGCCGTGCGTCAGGCGCCGCGCATCGCGACCAAGGGCCAGCCCGGCGAAGGGCGCGAGGTGCGGCTCGAGCTCAAGCTGTTCGCGGATGTCGGCCTCGTGGGGCTCCCCAACGCGGGCAAGTCGACGCTGCTCTCGCGCGTGACGGCCGCCACGCCCAAGATCGCGGACTACCCGTTCACGACGCTCTCGCCCAACGTCGGCATCGCGCGCATCGGCGACTTCGACACGCTCGTGCTCGCGGACCTGCCGGGCCTGATCGAGGGCGCGAGCGAGGGCAAGGGCCTCGGCCACCAGTTCCTCAAGCACGTCGAGCGCTGCAAGGTGCTGCTGCATCTGGTCGACGTTTCGTCGGAGCGCGAGAGCGATCCGGCCGAGGAATGGCGCGTCGTCGACGCCG
>JAPLOE010000044.1 GCA_026692705.1 Planctomycetota bacterium | reverse complement strand
GGCGACCGCGCGGCTTTCTGGGAAGATCCCGCCCGCCGGGCCGTCCCGCAGTCGCCCCGGCCGATTCCCGTCGGGCGCGCCATACCCGGGCGCCCCCCGCCTACCCCTCCAGACCGCTCCCACATGACGACGACGTCGCCGCGCGTGTCCCAAGTCGATCTCGCCCAGACCGAGGACTACATCCGCAAGGTGCGCGCACGGGTCGGCACCGTGGTCGTCGGTCAGGACATCGTGGTCGAGCGCTTGCTGATCGCGCTCTTCTCCGGTGGCCACTTGCTGCTGCAGGGCGTGCCGGGCCTCGCCAAGACGCTGCTCGTGTCGGCGCTCTCCAAGTCGATCGACCTCGGCTTCTCGCGCGTGCAGTTCACGATCGACCTGCTGCCCTCGGACATCCTCGGCAGCGAGGTGCTCGACCAGCGCACCAACGACTTCCGCGTGCGCAAGGGGCCGATCTTCACCAACCTTCTGCTCGCCGACGAGATCAACCGCGCGGCACCGAAGGTGCAGGGCGCGCTGCTCGAGGCGATGCAGGAGCGCAAGGTCACGATCGGGCCGGAGACCTTCCGCCTGCCGGCGCCGTTCCTCGTGATCGCGACGCAGAACCCCGTCGAGCAGGCCGGCACATTCGAGTTGCCCGAGGCGCAGCTCGACCGCTTCATGCTCGTGCACCGCCTCGACTATCCGTCGCCGGACGAGGAGCGCGAGGTGCTGCGGCGCAACGCATCGCTCGGCATTCAGAAGCAGGACAAGGGCGCGATCGTGCAGACGGAGTTCGACGTGCTGGAGAAGCAGCCCGTCGGGTCGGTCGATCAGGTCGTGGCCGCGATGGAGTCGGTCAACTCGATCCACGTCAGCGACACGTTCGTCGACCACGTGGTCGAGGTCGTGCACCGCACGCGCTCGCACCCCGACGTCGAGCTCGGCTGCAGCCCGCGCGCGGGCATCTCGCTGATCAAGGCCTCGCGCGCCCGCGCGCTGATGCACGGGCGGTCGTACGTGATCCCCGAGGATCTGTACTCGCTCGCCGAGGACGCGCTGCTGCACCGCATGCGCCTGAAGTACGGCGCCGTCGCCGAGGGCAAGACCGGCCGGCAGGTGCTCGACGAGATCCTGCGCGCGATGGGCGGGGAAATCTCGGCCTGATCCGATGGCCACGAAGGTCGATCCGGCGCTGAGAGCGCAGGAAGGGTACGTCGAGGACCTGGCGACGCTCGATGCGCGCCAGTTCGCGATCGCGATCCGCAAGCTCGCCGACAGCCTGAGCTACGGCATCGACAAGTCGCCGTACCTCGGCAGCGGCACCGAGTACGTGCAGTCGCGGCCCTACCAGTGGGGCGACCCGATCCGCTCGATCGACTGGCGCGTCACGGCGCGCACGCGGCGGCCCTACGTCAAGGAGTACGAGGCGCCGAAGAGCACGCCCTGCTACCTCTTCATCGACACGTCGGCCTCGATGACGCTCGCGTCGGGCAAGGCGAGCAAGTACGCGCTCGCGCTCTACATCGCCGGCGGCCTCGCGCTCGCGTGCCTCGACCGCGTCAGCCCGGTCGGCGTGATCGGCGCCGGCGAGCGCACGATGCGCGTCAGCCCGAGCCTGTCGCGCGCGCGCGTGATGCAGTGGCTGCTGCAGTTGCGCTCGCACCGCTTCGACGAGCGCACCACGCTCGGCGCACGCCTGCGCGAGGTGATCCCGACGCTGCGCGAGCGCACGCTGCTCGTCGTGCTCTCGGACTTGCACGACCTCGACTCGGTCAAGGCGATCCAGCACGCCGGGCACAAGCACGACTGCGTCGCGCTGCAGCTCATCGACCCGGCCGAGGCGGGCATCGCGGGCGCCGGTTTCCTGCGTGCGAGCGAGGCCGAGACGGGCCGCGAGTTCGTGACGCGCGGCCGCACGCGCTGGAGCGATCCGACGGCGGCGGCGGCGGCGCTCACGCGCGCGGGCGTCGACTGCCTGACGCTCAAGGCCGACGAGCCGTGTGCGGGGCGCCTGCGCGAGATGTTCAAGAGCCGCGGCGGCGCCGCACGAGGTACACGATGAAGCTGCGCGCCGTGGTTTTCGGGCTTTTGCTCGGCATTTCGTCGAGTTTCGCGGGCGCGTCGGTGGCGCACGGCGGCTCGCCCGTGTGGCGCGGGCCCACGGGACAGGTGCTGGCGCAGGAGGCGCGCTCGCCTTCGGGTGGAGTGCCCTCGGTCGGCATGCCGGCGCGCTGGAACGACGTCGTGCTCGAAGGCAGCGAGCTCGAGGCGCTCGTCAAGGACAAGCGCGCTCCGCTCGCGCTGCGCATCGTCAACGTGCGGCCGCACGGCGAGCATTTCCGCTACGACTTCGAGTACTGGGGCCTCGAGCCGGGTGAGCACGACCTGCGCACGCTGCTCGCGCGCAAGGACGGCTCGTCGACGGCGGAGCTGCCGCCGCTGCTCGTCAAGGTCGCCTCGGCGATCGGAGAAGAAGGCCTGCGGCGCCCGAGCGAACCAGCGAGCGCGGCGCTGCCGAAGGTCGGCGGTTACCAGCTGCTGCTGATCGTGGGCGGCGTGTTGTGGGTCGTCGGGCTGTTCTGGCTCGTGCTCGCCGGGCGCAAGCGGCGCGCGCAGGCCGCGGCGGTCGCGCGCCCGCGCACGCTGGCCGAACGCCTGCAGCCGCTGGTCGAACGTGCGATGCGCGGCGAGCTGTCGCGCGAGGAACGTGGACGGCTCGAGCTGTCGCTCGTCGCGCTCTGGCGACGCCGGCTCAAGCTCGAGGAGACGCGGCCGGGTGAGGTGCTCACGAAGCTGCGCACGCACCCCGAGGCCGGACCGCTGCTGCGCAAGCTCGAGGAATGGCTGCACCGGCCCGATCCGCGCGGCGCCGAGGAGATTCCGGCGCTGCTCGCGCCCTACCGCTCGATTTCCGAGGACGCGCTCGACGCGCAGGGGGACTAGTGGACGTCCTCGCGAGCTTCCGGCACCCGTGGGTGCTGTTCCTGATGGTCATCCCGGCCGCGCTCGTGCTGTGGACGTGGCGCCGTCGCGGCCGCGCGCTCGTGCTGCCCGTCGACCACGCGCAGGGCGCGCGCAACTCCGGCATCCGGCACCTGCTGCGGCTCGCCGAGTGCCTGCCCGCGGTCGTGCTCGCGCTGGCCCTGTTCGTGCTCGCCGGTCCGCAGAGCTGGGCCGAGCCGCGCTCGAAGCGCGCGCTGACCAACATCCAGGTCTGCGTCGACGTGTCGGGCAGCATGATGGCCAAGTTCGGCGCGGGCGACCGCTACGACGCCGCGATGGAGGCGATCAACACGTTCCTCGACCGGCGCGAGGGCGACGCGTTTGGCCTGACGTTCTTCGGCAACAGCGTGCTGCACTGGGTGCCGCTCACCAACGACATCTCGGCCTTCCGCTGCGCGCCGCCGTTCATGCACCCGCGCAACCTGCCGGGCTGGTTCGGCGGCACCGAGATCGGCAAGGCGCTGCGCGCGTGCCGCAAGGAGCTGGTCCAGCGTTCCGAGGGCGACCGCATGATCGTGCTGGTCAGCGACGGCTACAGCTCCGACCTCTCGGGCGGCGCCGACGAGGAGATCGCGCGCGAGCTCGCGGCCGACGGCATCAAGATGTTCTCGGTGCACATCGCCGAGGGCCAGATTCCCGACGAGGTCATCCGCATCGCGTCGCTCACCGGCGGCGAGGCCTTCAAGCCCGACGAGGCTGACGGGCTCGACCGCATCTTCGCGAGCATCGACGCGATGGCGAAGGCGCGCATCGAGAAGAGCCAGGCCGAGGCCTCCGACGACTACCTGACGTGGTGCCTCGTGGCGCTGGCCGTGCTCCTGCTCGCGCTGGCCGCGCTCTTCGGGCTGAGGTACACGCCGTGGTGAACCTGCAGGAACTGCCGGAATTCGCGGCGGAATGGCTCGCGGCCATCGTGCTGGCGCTGGCGGCGCTCGCGGAGTGGCTGCACTCGCGCAAGGTCGCGCGCGTGGCGCGGCTCGCCTTCGGGCCGATCCGCCGGCCCGCACTTTGGGCGCTCGCCGCGCCGTGGTTGCGCGCGCTGTCGTTCGGCGCGCTCGCCTGGGGCCTCGCGACGCTCGCGCTGATCCCGCCGCGCACGCACTCGGGCGATGGCGGCGCGGCCTCGCGCGACGCCGACCCGCGCCACGTGCTGCTCGTGCTCGACGTCAGCCCGAGCATGCGCCTCGTCGACGCCGGCAAGGACCAGAAGCAGAGCCGCATGCAGCGCGCTCGCGACGTGATGGAGTCGTTCTTCGACCGCGTGCCGTTCGCGGTGTTCCGCGTGAGCGTGGTCGCGGTGTACAGCTCGGCCAAGCCCGTCGTGATCGACACGAGCGACTTCGAGGTCGTGCGCAACATCCTCGGCGACCTGCCGATGCACCACGCCTTCAAGAGCGGCAAGACGCAGCTGTTCGCGGGCCTCGAGGAGGCCGCGAAGGTCGCCAAGGACTGGAATCCGCGCTCGACGACGCTCGTGATCGTGTCGGACGGCGACACGGTGCCCGCCACCGGCATGCCGCGCATGCCCGCCTCGATCCACCGCACGATCGTGGTCGGCGTCGGCGACCCGCAGACGGGGCGTTTCATCGACGGGCGGCACTCCCGGCAGGACGTGGCGACGCTCAAGCAGATCGCCGCGCGGCTGGGCGGCACGTTCCAGAACGCCAACGAGACCCAGCTCTCGACCGCCGTCATCCAGGACTCCTTCGCGCTCGACGACGAGAGCCCCTTCGAGCGGCTCGGCCGGCGCGAGTACGCCCTGCTCGCCATCGCGATCGGGGCGGGCCTCTTGGCCCTCCTGCCGGTGCTCCTGCACCTGTTCGGCACCCGCTGGGCCCCCGGGGCCAAGCCGGGGACCGTGGAGGCACAGGAACTTGACGGGAAGACCCGGTCACGTCGACAGTCCGTCGGGATAGCATGACACCGGCCTCGAGCACCTACCCCCGCCCGGGCCCTTGGGAGATTCGACTCGCATGAGAAAGCTCCTGCTCTTCACGTGGCTGCTGCTGCCGGTTGGCGCGGCCGCCTACCACTACGGTCCGGGACAGGACCAGTTGCGCACGGACGCGGCGGCCGAGCACATCGCGCTCGCCGACGGTTACGTGCGCGAGGCGCGCGAGGTCGCGGCGCGCGAAGGCGACGCGGCGGCGAAGGGCCTGTGGGCCGAAGCCGAGCGCACGCTGTCGGAAGCGATCGCGAAGCTGCCGAGCGAGCACACGGGCGAGCTGCGTCGCCTGCGCCTCGAGCGTGCGAAGGCGCAGATGTTCGTGTCGAAGCTGCCCGATGCGCGGCGCGAGCTCGAGCTGCTCGTCGGCGAGCTCGAGGGCGATCCCGCGGCCGATCCGGCGATGCTGGTCGACGCGCGCGATGCGCTCGCCAACGCCCAGTACTACATCACGTGGCTGCTGTGCCTCGAAGGTGCGGCGCCCGAGGAATGGGAGCGTGAGGTCGACGCCTCGCGCCAGAACTACAAGCTCGTCGCCGAGACGCTGCTCGCCAAGAACGACGCCGCCGGTGCCGCGCGCGCCGAAGCCAACCTCGAGTCCGCCATCCGCCTCGCGCGCATGGACATCAAGGACCTGCAGGGCCTGCCGCTGCCGTCGCAGTGAGAAGGCTGTGGAACGGGCCGCGGTCGCGGCTCCAAGTCTGGCAAGAGCAAGGGTGGCAAGCAGCCGCAGGACGCTCGCGGCGCGAGCTCCGGCCCGCCGCCGGATGGTGGCGGTTCCTAGGTTGTCCCAACGCGGCCCGCGGGCGCTCCTCGCGCGCGGGCCGCGCTCGTCTCGACGGGCGCTCGGCGTCCGCTGAACCGATTCGCACGCACGCAGCGCAGCTCCGACGAAGGAGCGCGCGAAGGATGGAGATTCAAGAATGCAATTCCGCAATGCGGCGCTGGCCATCGCGGCCGCGCTCCTGTGCGCCGGGGCGGCGCAGGCGCAGTACGAAGAGCTCGGCGAGATCGGCTACTCGGACGGCATCGTCATGCAGGAAGGCATGGACGAGGGCGCGCCGCAGCTGGCCGACGGTGAACAACCCGCCAAGCCCGGCCCGCGCACGCAGCGCCTGATGGCGATGAGCTTCGATCGCCGGCCGTCGGCGATCCTCGCGGCCTGGTCGAAGCGCGAGGAGGATTCGAAGTCGGGTGGCGCGGGCGAGTCGACCTCGGGTGAGGTGAAGACCGGAGACGTGAACATCGCCGAGGAGGCGCTCGCGGCGACCAAAGGTGCCGCAAGCTCCGTCGGCTTCTCGTCGGTGCGCGTCATCAGCGTGCAGGGCCAGCCGGCGCAGGTGGTCGTGACGACACCGACGTCGAGCACGGCCACGCTCGTGCCCGCGACGGGTTCGACGGTGGTGGCCGGCACTGCGGTGGCCGTGCCGTTGAGCTCGCTGCAGGCGACGGGCTCGGCGCCGGCAGTCGCGGGTTCGGCTCCCGCGGCGGCGACGACGACCGGTGCGGCGGGCGCGGCGCAACCTGCGGCCGAAGCCACCCCGGAAGAGGCCAAGGCGGCGGAAGCTGCGGCGGCCGAAGCGGCGGCGAAGGCCGCGGAAGAAGCGAAGAAGCAGGCCGAGGAAGCCAAGGCGATCGACGCGGAGCTCAAGAAGTTCCAGCGCGACGTCACGCTCGGCGACTGGGCCGCGGTGAAGGCTGCAATGGCGGGCTGGGCCAAGGACGAGCAGAAGGCGGCCTACGACACGCTGCTGCGCTCGCTGCAGGAAGGGCCGCGCCAGCGCCCGCAGGTGCCGCAGCAGGGCCAGCAGCACCTCGAACGCAACCAGTTCTCGCCGGCGGACGTGCTCGGGCTCGCCGCGGCGGCGCCGCACGCGCCTTCCGACGCGAACCTCCAGCACCTCGGCGTGATCCTCAAGCAGGCGCTCGACCAGGGCCACCAGCTCTCGAGCTTCCTCGCGCACGTGCAGGCGCGCATCGACGACGCGGAGTTCGGCGTCGATCGCCGGCGCGTCGCGCGCATCCTCGTCGGCGCCGGCCAGTCCGAGCACATCGAGCCGTTCCTGCCGACGGCGGAGGTCGCGGAGAAGGAGAACGATCGCGAGGGACTCAACCTGATCGCGCGCTTCTGCATCGCGAAGAACGTGAAGGACCCGGGCACGAAATGGCTCGAGCGCGCGTGGCAGGCGACGCAGGCCGTGCTCGCCGTGGACGACCTGCCGGCGGCGGTGAAGAACGAGGCGATCACGCGCGCGGTGGAGATCGCGCCGAAGCTGCGGGCGGAGCTGGGTGGCGCGTGGCTCGACGAGAGCTTCACGTCGCGGCCCGAGCGCGGCATGGAGATCCTCGCGGCGATCGGCAGCGCGGCCTCGAGCGCGCTCTCGACGACGCCGATGGACCTCGACCGGCGCGAGAAGCTGCTCGAGCTGCAGTCGACGGCGACCAAGGCGCTCTTGCGCGCGGCGCCCGAGCTCGCCAAGGGCTGGCAGCCGCAGCTCTCGCTGCTCGCCGGCAACTGGCTGCGCGAGGCGCTGTGGACCTACGCGACCGACAACTCGACCTCGCTCGGCCCGCGCATGCAGCGCGACGTGTACGGCAATTTCTACTACTACGACTACGACGAGGAAGGCGGCTGGAACCAGCGCGGCATGCGCGCCGAGCCGATCAAGACCGGCCGCGTGCTCGAGTCGCGCCCGACCGACGAGTGGATCTCGTTCGTCGAGTCGACGCTGCAGCCGCGGCTGCGCATGTGCTACGCGCAGCTGTACCTGAAGGTCGGCGAGCCCGAGGACGCGTTCCCCTACATCGAGGCGCTCGCGGCGACGGACAAGGTGCCGGCGAAGAGCCTCGTCGACGAGTTCCTGCGCGTGTGGGCGCAGAAGAACAACCCCAACGCGAACCAGGGCCGCTCGAACCCGTACATCTACATGTACGGCTTCGACCAGCGCTCGAACTCGATCCCGTTGACGCGCTCGAAGCAGGAACGCGCGCTGGCGGAACTGGGCAAGTGGATCGCGCGCCTGCGTGCGCTCGACGTCGAGCTCGACCAGAAGCTCGTGGCGAGCGCTTTCCGCGCTGCGCACAGCCAGGCCGAGATCTACCGGCTCGAGACGCTCGAGAGCGTGTTCGGCTCGGTCGACGCGCTCGCGCCCGCGACGCTGGCCGAGCTCGTCGGCACGATGCGCACGAACCTCGTGACGATCTGGCGCGACCCGGCGCTGCAGGATGACAAGAAGACCAAGCGCAAGAAGGCCGACATCGAGGCCGAGGTGCTGCGCGGCTACGGGCTCGCGCACCAGACGCTCGACCGCGCGCTGGAGAAGCATCCGACGAGCTGGGAGCTCGCGCTCGTGCAGGCTTCGATCGAGCACGACGAGAACCAGTTCCGCTACGAGCTCAAGAAGGACTCGCAGTACTCGGGCCGGCGCACGAAGTCCTTCGAGACCTTCGCGCGCGCGGCGCAGCTCTACGCCGACGCCCTGCCGGGCCTCGAGAGCGGCAAGCAATCGAGCGCGGTGTTCGAGACGTGGTTCTACGCCGCGCTCGGCGCCTGCGACCTCAACAAGATCGACGCGCGCACGCAGCTCGCCTCGAGCGAGATCCCGCGCATCAAGGCCGCGCTCGAGGCGCTGCCCGGCGACCGCTCGGCGCGCCACGTCGAGATGTTCGGCAACGCGCTCACCACGCGCATCGGGAGCTGCAATCCGGCGGTCAAGTCGCGCTACGTGCGGCAGGGCCTCGCGATCACCGGCGAGACCAAGATCACGCGCGACCTGCAGGCGCTCAGCGCCTACTACGGCGACCTCGTGACCGAGATCCAGCTGCGCACCTCGATCGAGGGGCCGAGCGACGTCGGCCACTCGGCGCCCTTCGGCCTGCGCGTCGACCTGCGGCACACCGCCGAGATCGAGCGCGAGTCGGGCGGCTTCTCGAAGTACCTGCAGAACCAGAACAGCCAGAACTACGCCTACAACTACGGGCGCCCGCTCGAGGACTACCGCGACAAGTTCGACGAGGCCGTGCGCGAGACGCTGCGCGAGCGCTTCGACGTGCTGTCGGTGACGTTCAACGAGCCCGACGTGCGCTCGAAGCCCGACGCGCAGGACGGCTGGCGCGTCACGCCCTACGCCTACATCCTGCTCAAGCCGCGCGGGCCGGAAGTCGACCGCATCCCGCCGCTCAAGCTCGACCTCGACTTCCTCGACACGTCGGGCTACTGCGTGCTGCCGATCGAGTCGACGGAGCTCCTGATCGACTCGAAGGCCGACAAGGGCCCGGTGCGGCCCTACGAGAAGCTCGCGCTGGTGCAGACGCTCGACGAGCGGCAGGCGAAGGCCGGCAAGCTCGTGCTCGAGATCAAGGCGACGGCGGAAGGCCTCGTGCCGACCCTCGACGAGCTCGCCACGCTCGCCCCGGAGGGTTTCGTCGAGGCGTCGCGCGAGGAGCGCGAGGTCGCGATCACGAAGTTCGACGAGGACGGCGAGGGCGTGCTTTCCGAGCGCCTGTGGACGATCACGTTCACCGGCCGCGAGGGGCTCGAGCAGCTGCCCGACGAGTTCACGTTCGCGACCCCGAAGGGCGAGGTCGCCTCGGCCGAGCACTTCCGCTACGTCGACGCCGACCTCGCGGCCGTGGGCCCGAAGGTCGAGCTCGAGTACGACTACGGCGAGAAGCGCTCGACCTGGCCGTGGATCGTCGGCGGCGCGCTCGCACTCGGTGCGGCGGCCTTCGTCGCGCTGCGCGGCCGCAAGTCCGACGTCGAGACGGTCGCGACGCGCTCGCGCATTCCCGACCCGCTCACGCCCTTCAGCCTGCTCGCGTTCCTGCGCGAGATCGAGGCCGACGCGAAGCTCTCGCCCGAGCGCAAGCGCGAGCTGCAGGCCGAGATCGCGGGCATCGAACGGGCCTTCTTCGGCGACGGCGGCGACGCGCAGCGTCCCGACCTCGTCGCCGCAGCCCGCAAGTGGGCTCCGCAGGCCTGATCGGTCGTTCTCCGGCGGAACAAGGGCTCCGGCGCGACGCGCGTCCGGGGCCCTTTCACGTTCAGGAGAGCGACGGCGGCGTCGCGCGGCACGCTCGGCCGCGACTAGGATGAAGGGATGGCGCCCTCCCCCATCGCGCGCAGCCTCGTCGCGCTCCTGTTCCTCGGCCAGCTCGGCGCCGTCGTGTGGTTCGACCGTGCCTCGCGCCGCGGCGCGGCCGTGCAGCCGGGTGCGAGCCTCGGCCTCAAGCTGACGGAGCGCTCGCGCGAGCTCGGCATCGACTTCACGCACCGCGAGACGACGCTCGACCCGCGCATCGACAACATCGCGGCTCATGTATCGGGCATGGGCGCGGCGGTGGCGCTGGTCGACTTCGACAACGACGGCTGGACCGACCTGTACGCGACCTCGAGCCGCTTCGGCTCGCCCAACGCGCTCTACCGCAATGAGCAGGACCACTTTCGCGACGTGGCGGCCGAGCTCGGGGTCGCGGACCTCAACCGCGAGGGCGAGGGCGTGTCGATGGGCTCGGTCTGGGCCGACGTCGACGGCGACGGACGCGAGGACGTGTTCGTGTACCGCTGGGGTTTCCAACAGCTCCTGCTCAATCGCGGCGAGCGCTTCGAGGACGTGAGCGAGCGCTCTGGGCTTCGACGCTGGATGAACGCCAACAGCGCCTGCTGGCTCGACTACGACCGCGACGGTGACGTCGACCTGTACGTGGCGGGCTACTTCCGTGACGACATCGACATGTGGAACCTCGCCTCGACGCGCATCATGCAGTCGAGCTTCGAGTTCGCGAACAACGGCGGGCACAACGTGCTCTTCCGCAATCGCGGCGACGGCACGTTCGAGGACGTGACGGCGGCGATGGGCTGCGACTCGACGCGCTGGTCGCTGGCGGTCGCGGCGGCGGACATGGACGGCGACGGCTGGATCGACCTGTACGTCGCCAACGACTACGGGCCGGAGGAGCTCTTCAAGAACCACGGCGGCGAGCGCTTCGAGCTGCTCGGCGGCATCGGCCTCGAGGAGTCGTCGAAGAGCGGCATGAGCGTGACGCTCGGCGACTTCGAGAACGAGGGCCGCTACGGCGTGTACGTCACGAACATCTCGAAGGAGCGCTACCTCTTCCAGGGCAACAACCTGCGCCGCAACCGCCTCGCCGACCGCGGCAAGCTCTACAACATCGCCGACGCCTCGAGCTCCGCCGCGCGCGCGATCGTCGACTGCGGCTGGGCCTGGGGCGCGCAGTTCGGCGACCTCGACAACGACGGGCGCCTCGACCTGTACGTGGTCAACGGCTTCGTGTCGGCCTCGAAGGAGCACGACTACTGGTACGGCATGAGCAAGGTCGCCGGCGGAGCGGGCGAGATCTTCGAGGACGCGACGAAGTGGGAGCCGATGGGCGACCGCAGCCTCTCGGGGTATGAGCCGAGCCGCGTGCTGCTCAACGAAGGCGACGGCAAGTTCCGCGACGTGGCGGCGGCAGTCGGCGTCGACGACCTGTACGACGGCCGCGCGGTCGCTTTCGCCGACCTTTCGAACCGCGGAGCGCTGGACGCGATCGTCGCGAACCAGAAGGGGCCGCTGCTCGTCTACTCGAACGAGGTCGATCCGGAGCGCGAGTGGGTGCAGCTCAAGCTGCGCGCACGGGGCCTCAACACGGCGGCGATCGGCGCCGAAGTCGAGCTCGAGTGGACCCAGACGGACGCTGCCGGCGAGCGCGCGCTCAAGCAGGTGCAGTGCGTGCAGGCCGGAAGCGGCTTTTGCGCCCAGAACGACCGGCGGCTGCATTTTGGCCTCGGGCGCGGCGCGCAGGTGCGCTCCGCCGTCGTACGCTGGCCTTCCGGCCGCGTGCAGGTGCTCGGGAGCCTCGCGACGCGCCAGCTGCACGTGATCGAGGAGCCCCAGCCGTGACCACCGCCACCGCATCCATCGAGGGACCGCCGGCCGCGAAGCCCGGTTTCTTCGCGAGCCTCAAGCCGCAGCACATGGTCAGCGCGCTCGTCACGTTCTTCCTCGTGATGGGCCAGTGGCGCTACCAGATCATCAAGACCTACCCGCTGACGGGCATCGCGCTGATCGACGACTACCTCGTGCTGTACGCGTGCCTCGGAACCGCGATGCTCACCGAGGCGCTGCTCTCGCGCTCGCTGCGTGGCACGTGGCCGAGCGTGCTGTCGGCCTACATCGCCGGCAATTCGATCGTGATCCTCGTCAAGCCGCAGGGTGGCCTGTGGGCCTACGTGCTCGCCGTCGCGATCTCGATCACGTCGAAGTACGTGCTCACCTACCGCGGCCGGCACCTGTGGAACCCGACCAACTTCGCGATCAGCTTCCTCTTGCTCGCCGCGCCCGGCTCGATCGCGATCCTGAGCCACGAGTGGGGCAACGAGCCCTGGACCGTCGGCCTGATCTGGGCCGTCGGCCTGATCGTCGTGCACCGCGCGAAGCTCCTGCACATCACGTTCACGTACCTCGTGAGCTTCGTCTCGCTCGGCTTCCTGCGCGCCGCGATCACCGGCCACGACTGGCTGACCGAGATCACGCCGGTGACGGGCCCGATGTACCAGATGCTGATGTTCTTCATGCTGACCGACCCGCGCACCACGGTCAGCACGCGCAGGGGCCGCATCACGGTCGTCGTGCTCATCGCGATGCTCGAATGCGTGCTGCGCCTCGCCAACGACTACGGCCAAGGCTGGGCCGCGCCGTTCGCGACGGCGCCGGCGATCTACGCGCTCGCGATCATCGGCCCGCTCGCGATGTGGCTCGAACTTCGGAAGAAGTAGAAGGAACCAGGGGGGAGCAGAGGGAGGAGAGAGGGAGCGGAAGGAGAGAGAAGAAGGAACGGAGCGAGTCAGGGGGAGATGACGAGCTCGTTTTCGCCGGCGGAGAGAGTCAGTTCGCCGAGGTTGCGGCCGTCGAGCGAGAGGACCGTGGCGGTGGAGCCGAGCGGCGCGCGCACGCGCCAGCCGAAGCCGGGAGGGATGCGGGCGGGCGAGCGGCGCTCGCGGCCGTCGGGAAGGCGCAGGACGATCGTGACGTCGTGCTGCTGCTTGTCGCTCGCGAGCACGAGCAAGGTGGCCGAGTCCTGGACGACCTCGAAGTCGTCGACGGGGACGCGCACGTCGGATTCGAAGCGCCAGATGTCATCATGGCCGGAGTCGAGCACGTAGTCGGCGCCCGGCGCGAGTCCGGTGATCTCGAAGGAGCCGTTCTCGAGCGTGCGCGATCGCGCGTTCGCCCACTCGAAGCGGCCGTCGATCCAGTCGAACTCCGTCATCGAGACGAGCGTGGTGCGGCCGTTCGGCGGGCGATGCGGACGCGCGGAGAGCGCGAAGCGCCGCTCCGGATCGGCCCCGGGCAACGTTCCGCGGATGTGGGCGCCGAGGTCGAGCTCGAGCTGGCCCAGATCGATGCCGCGCGCGGGCAACTCGATCGTCACCGGGCGCAGGCCGTTGGCGTAGAGCAGCAGCACGTGCGGCTTGCCGCAGGGAACACGCACGGAGAACTTGCCCTCCGGACCTTCGGCCTGCGCGAGCGCGACGGTGTCGACGGGACGGCCGTCGCGCACCGAGAAAGCGGCGATCTGCACGGGCAGCGCGCGGTCGGCCGGTGAACGCACGCGGCCGGTCACGGGGCACAGCGGAATGGCCACGAATTCGGCGCGCAGGATGAGCTCGCCCGGCTTGGCGAGGTCAATCGCGCGATCAACCTGGCGATCC
>JAPLOE010000043.1 GCA_026692705.1 Planctomycetota bacterium | reverse complement strand
GAGCTTCGAGCCGGCGAGCCCGAGGCGCCACTGGCCGGCGACGGGCGTCGAGGGCCAGCCGCGCGCGGTGACGGAATCGGGCTGGCCGAGCATCGACCAGATCGCTTGGGCCTTCTCGGGCATGAAGGGCGCCATCCAGCGCGCGACGTAGCCGATCCACTCGGCGCAGGTCGAGAGCACGCTCGCGGCGCGCGCGGGGTCGGTCTTCTGGAGGGACCAGGGAGCGGAGCGGTCGACGAAGACGTTGGCGACGCGCGCGTTCTCGATGAGCTGCTCGGCGGCGCGGCGGAAGCGGAAGGCGCGGATCGACTCGGCCGGATCGCCGAAGGCGCCGCATTCGGTGAGCAGCACGCGGTCGAGCTCGGCCTCGTGTTCGGGCGCGCAGGTGGGGATGTGGCCGGCGTAGTGCTTGTCGACGAACTTCAGGACGCGCGTCACGAGGTTGCCGATCGCGTCGGCGAGCTGCGCGTTGTTGCAGGCCTGGAAGTCCTTCCAGTTGAACTCGCTGTCCTTGGTCTCCGGCGCGCTCGCGAGCAGGTAGAAGCGCGTGGCCTGCGCGTCGAACTTCGCGAAGAACTCCTCGAGCGGGATCGTCCAGCCGCCGGAGGTCGAGAACTTGCGGCCCTGCAGGTTGTAGAACTCGTTCGCCGGCACTTGCCAGGGCAGAACGTAGCCGGCCTTGGTCGCGTAGAGCATCGCCGGGAACACCACGCAGTGGAACGGGATGTTGTCCTTGCCGATGAAGTGCACGAGGCGCGTGTCGGCGTCCTGCCACCAGCGCTTCCACGCCTCGGGCTCGCCCTTCTCGGTCGCCCACTCGCGCGTGAACGACACGTAGCCGATCGGCGCGTCGAACCACACGTACAGCACCTTGCCCGCGATGTTGCCGGCGGTGTCGGCCGGCAACGGCACGCCCCAGCTCATGTCGCGCGTGATCGGGCGCGGCTCGATCTCCTTCATCTGGTTGGCGATGAACGTGCCGACGTTGGGCTTCCACTCGTGGTTCGCGATCCAGTTCCCGAGGAACTCGTCGCGCACCTTCGGCAGGTCGAGGTACCAGTGCGTCGTGCGCCGACGCTCGGGCGCGGTGCCGCAGACCTTGCAGCGCGGGTCGGCGAAGTCGAGCGGGTTGAGCCACTTCGCGCAGCGCGGGCACTCGTCGCCGCGCGCGCCCTCGAAGCCGCAGCTCGGGCACGTGCCCGTGACGTAGCGGTCGGCGAGGAACATGCGGTCGGTGGTGCAGTAGAGCTGCTCGGTCTCGCGCTGCAGCAGGAAGCCGTTGTGGTCGATGCGACGGAAGAAGTCCTGGCTCAGCTCGACGTGGAACGGGCTGATGCTCGTGCCCGACCACACGTCGAAGGCGAGGCCGAGGCGATCGAACGTGCGCTTGATCTCCGCGCGCCAGCGCGCGACGTACTCGGCGTAGGGCGTGCCGTCGCGCTCGGCGCCGATCGTGATCGCGACGCCGTGCTCGTCGGTGCCGCAGACGTAGAGCGCCTCCTCGCCCTGCAGGCGCAGCGTGCGCACGTAGACATCGGCCGGCAGGTAGGCGCCGATCACGTGCCCGAAGTGAATCGGGCCGTTGGCGTAGGGGAGCGCGCTCGTGACGAGATAGCGGGTCATCGCGCGCGACAGTATCCCAAGCGCGCGCCCGCCACCCAAGGGTCAGGCGCGCGTCGGGCTCATTCGCGTGGCGCGAGCAGGCCCTTGTCGAGCCGCACGAACAGCCACAGGCCGCCGACGGAGGCCGCCGGGACCATCAGGAGCGGCCCGAGCACCGGAACGAGGAACATCAGGCTCGCCACGAGGCCGAACACGAGCACAGACGGCGCGTGGTGGGCGAGGAACGACAGGCGCAGCAGGATGCCCCAGCGCCGGCGCGACATCGGGATGTCGAGCAGGCTGATCGAGGTCGTGAAGCCCGCCGCGAGCGCGAAGAGCGGCGTGCCGAACCACGGGATCAGGAGCAGCGGCAGCGCGAAGGCGAGCATCACCGCCGCGATCGCCGTCGCTTCGAGGCTCGCGGCCAGCGTGCGCAGCTCGATCGCCGCGCGCCACGCGAGCCATTCGCCGAAGGCCGGGCGGCGGCGCGCGCAGGCGTAGACCACGAGGAACGTGAGTGCGAAGGCGCCGAGCGTCGCGAACGGCCAGTCGACGGCGAAGGACGCACCGATCAGGACCACTCCGCTGCCGACGCACAGGGCCACCAGCTTCGCCACTTCGACCGGCGCGAGTCCCTTCGGCCGCTCGCGTTCGTCGCGCAGGTCGCGGCCGAACCAGCGGCGCTCGATCGAACCGTGCACTTCGTCGAGAAACGGTCCCGCGACGAGCTCGTACAGCAGCGAGAACGTCCACAGCGCCGCGACGAAGCTCACGGTGCTCGCGAGCAGGAACCCGGTCAGCTTGCCGAGCGCGAACGCGAACGAATGTTCGACGAGCCACACGAGCGCGCTGCGCCAGAAGCCCTCGACCTGCGGCGTTTGCGCCTCGACCCACTCGCGGCCGCGCTCGACCCACTCGCTCGCGAGTCCGTACAACCACCACGCGAACGCGACGAACGCCGCCGTCGTCAGCAGCGCGGGCGGCACGAGCCAACGCTTGGTGCCACGTGTCGTGACAAGGAGCCCGAGGCCACGCGGAACCGCGACGAGGGCCGCGCGCAGCCCGCTCCACGTGCCCAGCGGGGTCGAGAGCGACGAATCCGCCGGACGCAGCCCGCAGGCCGTGCACGGCGAACCCGCGTTCGGGAGGGCGTAGCCGCACAGGGAACAGGGTCGGATCATGGCCGGGATCGCGTGCGGGAGGCTACGCGGGAGCCGCGCGCGAGGGCTACACTAGCCGCCCGAGTTCCTGCGTCCGCGCGCTCCTGCGAGCCTGCGACGGCAACCCATCCGAACCCCAACGCTCCTCCACCGCCCATGGGCTCCTTCGCCAACTTCCGCCAGCTCGATTACCTCGGCCTCGACGACCAGTTCTCCGAAGACGAGCTGATGGTGCGCGACGCCGTGCGCTCGTGGGTGACCGAGCGCTACCTGCCGATCGCGATGGAGCACTTCGAGAACGGCACGTTCCCGATGGAGCTCGTGCCCGAGCTCGCGGAACTGGGCGTGTTCGGGCCGACGACGCCGGTCGAATACGGTGGCGCGGGCCTCAACAGCGTCGCCTACGGCCTGATCTGCCAGGAGCTCGAGCGCGGCGACAGCGGCCTGCGCTCGTTCGTCAGCGTGCAGGGCTCGCTCGTGATGTGGCCGATCTTCGCCTACGGCTCCGAGGAGCAGAAGCGCCGCTGGCTGCCGCAGCTCGCCTCGGGCAAGGTCATCGGATGCTTCGGCCTGACCGAGCCCGACTTCGGCTCGAACCCCGGCGGCATGCTCACGACGGCCGTCAAGAAGGGCGACGAGTGGGTGCTCAACGGCCGCAAGATGTGGATCACCAACGGCACCTGCTCGCAGGTTTCCGTCGTGTGGGCGCGCACCAGCGAAGGCATCCGCGGCTTCCTCGTCGAGACCGGCACGCCGGGCTTCAGCGCTCCCGAGCAGAAGCACAAGTTCTCGCTGCGCGCCTCGATCACGAGTGAGCTCGTGCTGCAGGACGTGGTCGTCAAGGACAGCGCGCGCCTGCCGGGTGGCATCGGCCTGAAGGCGCCGCTGGGTTGCCTCACGCAGGCGCGTTACGGCATCGCCTGGGGCGGTCTGGGCGCGGCCTTCGCGTGCTTCGACGAGGCGCTGCAGTACTCGAAGCAGCGCATCGTGTTCGACAAGCCGCTCGCCGGCTTCCAGATCCCGCAGAAGAAGCTCGCCGACATGGCGACGCAGATCACGATGGCCCAGCTGCTCGCGCTGCGAGTCGGCCGCCTCAAGGACGAAGGCAAGTACACGCCTTCGCACGTCTCGATGGCCAAGCGCAACAACGTCGCGATGGCGCTCGACGTCGCGCGCGTCTGCCGCGACATGCTCGGCGCCAACGGCATCAGCCTCGAGTACCAGGTCGGCCGCCACCTGTGCAACCTCGAGAGCGTCATCACCTACGAAGGCACGCACGACATCCACACGCTCGCGATCGGCCAGGAAGTCACCGGCCTTCCGGCCTACCGCTAGACAGGTTCGTCGGTTCCAGCACGGCGGGGGAGCGTTGCGGCGCTATCCCGCCGTGTGAATTTGGTGCGAGCGGGGTTTTCGCGCGCGCCAGCGTCTCCCGGCGGGCGGGTGCGCCGTGTAGGGTCTTGGGGCCATGCCCGCCGCGCTGCTCGCCCTCCTCGCGACGTTTGCCCAGAAACCCGAGCCCAAAGGCCAGGAACCTGGGAAGGAGAAGCAGCCCGAGGCGGTGCAGCTCGAGCGCACGACGCCGGTGCAGCTCGCGATCGAGGCCGGGCGGCGCGCGCTCGCGGAGAAGCGGCGCGCGGAGGCGCTCGACCATGCGCTGCGGGCCTTCGAGCTCGCGCCGCGCAACGCGGAGGCGCTCGCGCTGCTGCTCGATCTGGCGGCCGAGGACCGCGATGCGCGCACGCTGTGGAGCCACGAGGCGGCGGCGGCGCTCTGCGATGGTTCGGGCAAGCTCGCGCTCGCGCGTGAGCTGTCCGAGAAGCTCGTGCCGAAGGACCTGTCCGTGCTCGGGCTCGCGCAGGCGCGCGCGGCGGCGGCGGAGGAGCTCGCCGAGCTCGCCACGAGCGCCGCGAAGGCCGCGGAACGTTCCGTCGAGAGCCTCGTCGTCTCGGGTTGGGCCGCCGACCTCGGCCGCGAGGTCGTGCACGCAGCGCCGGCGCTCGTCGAGCGCCATCAAGCCGCCTTTCCGCCGGGTTTTCCGCTGCCCGCGGGCGTGCGCAAGGCGGCGCTCGAGGCCCTGCAGAAAAAACTCGCCTCCGCGGAAGCGAGCGGCGATCTCGGCAGCGCGATCGAGCTCG
This sequence comes from Planctomycetota bacterium, assembly GCA_026692705.1. Lineage (GTDB taxonomy): Bacteria > Planctomycetota > UBA1135 > UBA1135 > F1-120-MAGs118. The sequence goes on along the minus strand of JAPLOE010000043.1, from coordinate 1,775 downwards.
CGCTCGCGCTGCGCGGCATCGGCGCGCAGTCGAGCTTCAAGGACCTCGAAGGTCCCGCGGCTCCGGACCTGTCGAAGGCGCGTGCAGCGGCGGAAGCGGCGCTCGAGCGCGCGCGCGCGAAGCTCGCGGTGCAGATCGGCGAGCCGTTGACCGTCGAGCAGCTCGAGGAAATGGACGGCGAGCAGCGCGACACCTTCACGCGCGAGCACGCGAGCTTCGCCAACCCCGGCGTCGGCCGCTCGCCGCGCAGCTGGTACCGCGTCGAGACCGTCTGCGGCCACGCGACGCTGCTCGGCGCCGTCGCGACCGTCGAGGCGCACCACACGCGCCTCGCCAACTGGTACGGGCAGGATCCGTTCACGTCGCGGCCCGGCCTCGTGCGCCTCGTCGCGGAATCCGCGGGACTGGAGAGCGAAGGCGCGCCGTTCTTCTGGGTCGGCGGGTTCCAGTCCGGCGACGTCACGACGCTGCGCATGTCGATCGGAACGATCGAGGGGCTGGGGCGCGGGCTCACGCACGAGCTGACGCACCGCTTCGATGGCGCGGTGTATCCCGGCCTTCCGTCGTGGCTCATGGAGGGCCGCGCGGTGTGGACGGGCGCGGCCTACGGCTCGATCGGCGACACGGAGTTCGTCGCGAACCACGCGAGCTTCGGCACGCTCGACGACGCGCGCTACCGCGGCTATGGCGGGCGCGACAAGCTCGAGGAACTCGTCTCGGGCACGATCAAGGACTACCGCGACAACTACGTCGCCGGGTACGCGCTCTACGTCTACCTGAACACGTGGTACGACACTCCGGGCAAGCCGCTCTTCAAGGCGCAGCTCGACGGCTACATGAAGAGCCGGCGCAACGACAAGAAGACGCCGCTCGCCGCGTTCACGGCCTGGTTCTGTGATGCGAAGGACGGCCGGCCGAAGGATTTCGAGGCTTTTGCGCAGGGTTTTGGCGAGTTCGTGGCGGGCTTCTACTGGCGCGACCGCAAGCCGTTCACCGAGCGCTACACCGAGGCGACTCCGCCGGGGGGCGAGGCGCGCTGGAACGAGCTCGTGCTCGACGAGCCGACCTGGGTGTGGTCGCGCCAGCGCGCGGAGCCGTGGCTCGGGCAGGACCAGGCGCGGCAGGCGGGGCTCTTGCTCAAGCGCCTTGGCGACGAGTCGGGCGCGATGTGGGCGCTGGGCTGGTCGCTGGCGGTGGACGAGCGCTGGAACGCCGTCGACGAGGCGCTCGGCGGCCTGCTCGCCGGTGCAGGCAAGCGCGAAGGCGCGTGGGTGATCGCGCACGACATCGAGAGCCGCGGCTTCGCACGCACGACGCCGGCCGGTGTCGCGCCGATGCTCGCACGCCTCCCGAAGACGCGTGCGCTGCTCGACGAGCTCAAGAAGGCCTCGGCGGCCTGCACGGCCGACGCTCGGCCGCTCTCCGCTGCCGCGCTCGCCGCCGACCACGATCGCATCGCGAGCCTGTGCGGTGCGCCGACGCTGTCCGCGAGCGTGGCCGCACCCGATCTTTCCGCCGGAACTCCGCAAGCGCCGCGCCTGCACTCCTTCGACGAGCCGCGCCGCGGGCTCGCGCCGACTGGCTGGCTCGAGGACAAGCTCTCGGGCTACGACGACCACCGCGTCGCGGGCCTGTGGTGCATCGACGAACGTGGCGCCGTGCACGTCGGCCGCTCGACGCCGCGCGTCGGCACCGGCTCGCAGGACCGTGCCAGCCACGTGCGCGACGCCTTCGTGCGCCACGACCTGTGGCTCGAACCCGGTCGTTTCCGCGTG
>JAPLOE010000042.1 GCA_026692705.1 Planctomycetota bacterium | reverse complement strand
GCCGTTGAGGCCCTCGATCGCCGCCTGCAGCTCTCCGGGCGTGTCCATCTCGACGAAACCGAAGCCGCGCGGACGGCCGGTCTCGCGGTCGAGGATCAGCTCCGCGTTGCGCACGGTGCCGAACTCGGAGAAGAGCCCGTGCAGGTCCGCCTGCGTGAGGGAGAACGGGAGGTTGCCGACGTATGCCCGGTTGACCATGACCGAACGGGGACTGGAGTGGGAGCGCGGGGAAGAGGGAGCTCTGCCAAGGGGTTCGTCGAGGCGACGGCGCTGGACCGTTCAGGAAATCCCGAGCGAACTGGAAGAGTGGACCTGACGCGAGGCGCGAGCGTCGCGCAGGGTGCTGGGCATCCCGCGTCGACCGAGCGCTCGAACGGTGGGCGCGCGCAAGCGATTCGAAGCGCACGACGCCAGACCGAAACGAGCCATGGGACAGCGAGAAAAAGGGGGTAGGGTGCGTCACGGAACCCGGAGCGGGCCGTACGCGAGGACGTCGAAAGCCTAGCCCCGCCCGGCAAAAACGGTCAAGGGGCCCAGCCGGTCCTCCCGGTTCCGCCCGGGAGGCTCGGGCGGAGCTCGACCGCCCCCACTCCCTGCCCCACGCCCCCCCCCCATGCAACTCCGTCCGCTCGCCACCCTCGCGGCCCTCGCGCTGCTCCTGCCGACCGCCGGCGCCTCCCCGACCGCCGAAGGCTCAGGCGTCGCCGCCGCTTCCCGCGCCGAGGACCCCAAGCCGGCCGAGCGCGACACGAGCCACTTCAACCTCGGCAAGGCCGGGCTCGCGCTCGAGGGCTACGACCCGGTCGCTTACTTCCCCGAGGGCGGTGGCAAGGCACGCAAGGGCGACGCGAAGTTCAGCGCGACGCACAAGGGTGTCACCTACCACTTCGCGAGCGACGAGAACCGTCAGGCGTTCCTCAAGGACTCGGCGAAGTTCGAGCCGCAGTACGGCGGCTGGTGCGCCTACGCGATCCCGGGCAAGGAGAAGGTCGAGGTCGATCCGGAGTCGTTCGTGGTGCGCGAGGGCAAGCTCTATCTCTTCTACAAGGGCTTCTTCAACGACACGCGCTCCAAGTGGCAGAAGGATCCGGCCGACTTCGTGAAGCGCGGCGACACGGCGTGGAAGGAAATCACGGCCAAGCCGCTGCCGGAGAAGAAGAAGTGAGCGCCGTGCAGCAGACGAAGCTCTCCGGGACCGCGAACGTCGTGAGCTGGATCGCGCAGCTCGTGGCCGCCGGAATCCTCGGGCAGACGCTGTTCTTCAAGTTCAGCGGCGCGCGCGAGTCGGTGTACATCTTCAACGAGCTTGGCGCGGAGCCCTGGGGCCGCATCGGCTCCGGAGTGGTCGAGCTCGTGTGCGTCGTGCTGCTGCTCCTGCCGCGCACGGCGGCGTTGGGAGCGTTGCTCGCGCTCGGGACGATGGCGGGAGCGATCGGCGCGCACCTCGTGCGGCTGGGCATCGAGATCAAGGTCGAGGGCGAGAGCGACGGAGGACTGCTGTTCGCGCTCGCCGTCACCACGGTGCTCGCTGCGCTCGTGGTCCTGTGGCTCCGCCGCGCCAGCCTTCCCATCGTGGGCCCGAAGCTGGGCTGAGGCGGGCAGGCCCTCGCGGAGAGGGACAGGTTTTCCGATAACGGGCGCGTGGCCCACCGACCCGTCACGCCGGAAGAAGCACGCCTCGCCGCCGACGAGCGGCGCGAGGCGAACTGGAAGCGCTGGGGCCCGTACCTGTCGGAGCGCCAGTGGGGCACGGTGCGCGAGGACTACTCGCGCGACGGCTCCGCGTGGACGTACTTCCCGCACGAGCACGCGCGCAGCCGCGCCTACCGCTGGGGCGAGGACGGCCTGCTCGGCATCTCCGACCGCCAGTGCCGGCTGTGCTTCGCGTTCGCGCTGTGGAACGGGCACGACCGGATGCTCAAGGAGCGCCTCTACGGGCTCACGGGACCGCAGGGCAACCACGGCGAGGACGTGAAGGAGGCCTACTGGTACCTCGACTCCACGCCGACGCATTCCTACATGCGTGCGCTGTACAAGTATCCGCAGCGCGCGTTCCCCTACGAGGAGCTCGAGGCCGAGAACGCGCGGCGCACGCGCGACGAGGCGGAGTTCGAGCTCGAGGACACGCGCGCCTTCGACGAGAACCGCTACTTCGACTTCGAGGTCGAGTACGCCAAGGCGACGCCGGAGGACGTGCTCGTGCACGTCACGATCACCAACCGCGGGCCGGAGCGCGCCTCGCTCGCGGTGCTGCCGACGCTGTGGTTCCGCAACACGTGGAGCTGGGGCCGCAGCGGCGAGGAACACGGGCCCAAGCCCGCGATCGGCGCGCAGGGCGACACGCGGCTGCGCACGCACCACGACACGCTCGGCTCGCACGAGCTCGCGTTCGGCGTCGGCCCCGACGGCAGCGCGCCCGAGCTCGTCTTCACCGACAACGAGTCCAACGCGCGCAGGCTGTGGAACCACGACGGCGGCGCCGCGCACGCGAAGGACGCCTTCCACGACTACGTGATCGACGGCAAGGCCGAGGCGCTCGCGCCCGGGCGGCGCGGCACCAAGGCGGCGGCGATCTACCGGCTCGAGCTCGAGCCCGGCGCGCGCGCGACGCTGCGCATGCGCATCTCGGCGCTCGATTCGTCGACGGCGCTCTCGCTCGGTGCGGAGTTCGAGCGCGTGCTCGCGACGCGCCGCAACGAAACGACCGAGTTTTACCGCGCGAAACTGCGGCCAGGGCTCTCCGACGAGGCCCGCAACGTCGTGCGCCAGGCCTACGCGGGGCTCCTGTGGTCGAAGCAGTTCTACCACTACATCGTGAAGGACTGGCTCGAGGGCGATCCGACGCAGCCCGCGCCGCCGCCCGAGCGCAAGGACGGCCGCAATCGCGAGTGGCAGCACCTCTACAACCGCGACGTGCTGTCGATGCCCGACAAGTGGGAGTACCCGTGGTACGCGGCCTGGGACCTCGCGTTCCACATGCTGCCGTTCTCGCGCGTCGACACCGGCTTCGCCAAGAACCAGCTGGGGCTCTTCCTGCGCGAATGGTACATGCACCCCAACGGCCAGATTCCGGCCTACGAGTGGGCGCTCTCCGACGTCAACCCGCCGGTGCACGCCTGGGCCGCGTGGCGCGTGTACAAGAAGACGGGCGCGCACGGCGAGCGCGACCGGCGCTTCCTCGCGAGCACTTTCCAGAAGCTGCTGCTCAACTTCACGTGGTGGGTGAACCGCAAGGACTCGAGCGGGCGTCACATCTTCGCCGGCGGATTCCTCGGCCTCGACAACATCGGCGTGTTCGACCGCAGCGCGCCGCTCCCCCACGGCGGCCAGCTCGACCAGGCCGACGGCACGGCGTGGATGGCGTTCTACTGCGGCACGATGCTCTCGATCGCGATCGAGCTCGCCAAGGAGGATCCGGTCTACGAGGACATGGCCTCGAAGTTCTTCGAGCACTTCGTCGCCATCGCCGACGCGATGAACACGCTCGGCGACAAGGGCCTGTGGGACGAGCGCGACGGCTTCTACTACGACGAGCTCACGATCCACGGCGAGACGACGCCGCTGCGCGTGCGCTCGCTGGTCGGCCTGATCCCGCTGCTCGCGGTGGAAATCCTCGACCAGGCGTCGATCGACCGCCTGCCGGGCTTCGCGCGCCGCATGGCCTGGTTCCTCGAGAACCGCCGCGACCTTGCGCGCCACATCGGCTACATGGAGCACGAAGGCTGTCAGGCCGGCCTGCGCCTGCTCGCGATTCCCTCGCGCGAGCGCCTCGAGCGCGTGCTGCGTTACGTGCTCGACGAGAACGAGTTCCTCTCGCCCTTCGGCGTGCGCTCGCTGTCGCGCGTGCACGAGCGCCAGCCGTTCCGCATCACGCTCGACGGCCGCGAGCACACGGTCACCTACGCGCCCGGCGAGTCGAACACCTCGCTTTTCGGCGGCAATTCCAACTGGCGCGGCCCCGTGTGGCTGCCGATCAACTTCCTGCTGATCGAGGCGCTCGAACGCTACGCGCACTACTACGGCGACACGCTCAAGGTCGAGCTGCCGACCGGCTCGGGCAACTGGGTCACGCTCGACGTCGTCGCGCGCGACATCGCGGCGCGCCTGTGCAAGCTGTTCCTGCCCGATGAACAAGGCCGGCGGCCGTGCCACGGCACGTCGAGCAGGTCCGCAACGGATCCGCACTGGAAGGACCTCGTACTGTTCCACGAGTACTTCCACGCCGACACCGGCAAGGGCCTCGGCGCGAGCCATCAGACCGGCTGGACGGCGCTGATCGCGCTGTTGCTCGAAGAGCTCGACGAGTAGCGCTCGCCGCGTCAGGCCAGCAGGCGCTCGAGGTCCTCGCGCGTGAGGTCGCGCACGAGCGAGCCGTCGGCGTCGAGGATCGCGGAGGCGAGCTCGCGCTTGGACTGCTGCAGCTCGACGACGCGCTGCTCGATCGTGTCCGCGCAGATCAGGCGGTACGCGAACACGTTGCGCGTCTGGCCGATGCGGTGCGAGCGACCGATGGCCTGCGCCTCGACGGCGGGGTTCCACCACGGGTCGAGCAGGAAGACGTAGTCCGCCGCGGTCAGGTTGAGGCCCGTGCCCCCGGCCTTGAGGCTCAGGAGGAACAGGTTGCGCGACGGATCCTCCTGGAACTGGCGCACCTGCGCCGCGCGTTCGGCGGACGGCGTCGAGCCGTCGAGGTAGCCGTACTTGCGCCCGTCGGCGTCGAGGCGGCGGCGCAGGATCGCGAGGAAGCTCGTGAACTGCGAGAACACGAGCGCCTTGTGGCCAGCCTCGAGCACCTCGTCGAGCATCGGCAGGAACGTGTCGAATTTCGCGCAGGAATCGCCGAGGCGCGCCGGGTCGAGCAGGCCGGGATGGCAGGCCGCCTGGCGCAGGCGCAGCAGCATCTCGAGCACGTGCAGCTTGTCGCGGTCGAGCTCGGCCTGCGTCTTGCGCTCGAGCAGCTCGCGGCGGAAGTGCACGCGCAGCTCGTCGTACTCGCGGCGCTGCTCGGGATCCATGTCGCAGACCACGGTCTGCTCGCTGCGCTCGGGCAGGTCGCGCAGCACGTCTTCCTTGCGGCGGCGCAGCAGGAACGGCCGGATCGCGTTCGCGATCAGCGAACGCACGTCGCGGTCGCCGTCGGTGTCTTCCGAGGTCTCGACGAGCGACTGGAACGCGCTCGATCGGCCGAGCATGCCGGGGTTCAGGAACTCGAACAGCGACCACAGCTCGCCGAGGTGGTTCTCGATCGGCGTGCCGCTGAGCGCGAGGCGGTGGTCAGCGGCGAGCAGGCGCACCGCGCGCGCGATGCGGCTCGCGTCGTTCTTCACGGCCTGCGCCTCGTCGAGCACGACCACGCCGAAGCGCAGCTTCGAGAGCCACTCGATGTCCGAGCGCACGGTGCCGTAGGTCGTGACGATCAGGTCGCGCGTCTCGAACTTCGGGCGGCGCGCCACGCGGTCGGTGCCGGCGTACTCGAGCGCCTTCAGGCCCGGCGCGAAGCGGCGCGCCTCGTCGATCCAGTTGTGCGTGAGCGACTTCGGCGCGACGACCAGCGTCGGCCCGGACTCCGGCTCGCGCTGCTTGCGCGCGACGAGCCACGCGAGCACCTGCACGGTCTTGCCGAGGCCCATGTCGTCGGCGAGGCAGCCACCGAAGCTCTGGCGCTCGAGGAACTCGAGCCAGCCGAGGCCTTCGCGCTGGTAGGGGCGCAATTCGCCCTGAAAACCCGCAGGTTCCTGCACGGAACGCACGCCCTTGAACTCGTCGAGCCGCGCGCGCTGCGCTTCCCACAGGCGGCGCGACTCGGCCTCGACGTGCTCGTCGAGCAACAGGTCGACGAACCAGGCCTGGTTCGCGCCGAAACGCAGCTTGCCGCCGCGCGTGTCCGCGAGCAGCAGCGCGCGCTTCCAACGCTTGACCCAGCTCGCGGGCAAGACGCCCGTGCTGCCGTCCTCGAGCGTGACCGTGCTCTCGCCGCGCCGCAGCGCCTGCAGGAGCCGCGGGAACGTCGACGCCGCCGCACCTTCGATGCGCCCGTCGAGCTCGAGCCAGCCCTTGCCGGTCACGATCTTCATCGACGGCGCCGCGAGCGAGCGCCAGCGCGCGCCTTCGCCGAGCACCTTCCAGCCTTCGCGTTCGAGCGTCGCGACGAGTTCCGGCACGCGCTCGAGCGCGATGCGCAGCTTCCCGGGCTGTCCTTCGAGCGCTTCGGCGCCGAGCTCGAGCACACGCGCCGCGAAACGGTCCTCGACGGGCTTGTAGCGCCGCACGACGCCGCGTCCCGCGATCAGGAGGCGCCGCGGGTCCGCGAGCCGCACGCGCTCGCTGCGGTAGTCGAACTCGAGCTCCGCCTGCGGAGCGCCCCACGCTTCGTCCTCGCGCGGCGGCGCCGCGATCGTCAGCACCGGCACCGGCGGGCGCGCGGCGACCAGTTCCTCAAGGCCCGAACCGGGCTCGACATCGAGGTCGCGGCGTGCGAGCTCGCGCAGCAATTCCGTCGATTCCGCGCGGGAAACCGGGGGCAGCGGCACTCCGAGGAGCTGCACGAGCCACGCGCGCCCGCGCCCGAGCGCGACGCGGATGACGCGCCCGTCGAGCACGATGAACTCGCCCGCGAGCAACCCGCGCACCTGGGTGAGCTCGACCCGCTCGTCGCCGCGCACGAGGTGCGCACCGAGCTTGACCTCGCTCTCCCCCGCCGTCGCGACGTCCATGCACAACGTCCACGGCCGTTCGATGTCGAGCGCGAGCGCCTCTTCCGCCGTGACGCCGGCGCGCATCCAGAACAGGCGCCCTTCGGCGGCCATGTCCGGCAGCAGCGTCTCGGTCTGCGCGTCGTCGAGCACATAGCGTGCGTCGTGGCTCGGCCGGTACAGCCCCGCCGCGCTCGCGCTGCCCGCGCCGCGCAGGAAGGCCGCGATGCGCCGTTCGGAAGCGCCGAGCGCGACGTCGCCGCCGCCCTGCGCCATCGGGAACGGCACGGAACGCCCGAAACCGCCGCGCACGAGCCGCTTGGCGCGCCGCGTCTCGAGCACCGTCGTGCCCTGCTCGTCAAGCACGAGCACGTAGTCGACGCGGCACTCGCGCGCGTTCGGCTCGGCCGCGGGTTCCGTGGCGCGCGTCTCGCGCTCGAGGCGGTCGACGTTCTCGAGCCACGTGCGCAGCGGCGAGCGCAACGCCGGCACGGCCTCGTCCTTCGATTGCGCGGGCGCGACGCCGGCGACGGCGCACAGCAGCGCGAAGACGTGCTTGCACGGCTGCGAATCGCTGAACGAGCGGCACGTGCAGCTCGCGGTGTGGATGTTGCGCGACGCGAGGTCGACGCCCGTGCGGTAGCTCTGGCCCTCGCCGCGCACGGACGCGACGACGGAGTTGCCTTCGCGCTCGATCGAGAGCACACGCCCCGAGAGCGCGTATTCGGTGCCGCGGCGCTGCGTTTCGACCGAAAAATGCGGTCGCCAGGACGCGAGGCGGTCCTCTTCCATGCGCGGGCGGGCCATTTCAGTCCCTCCCCGCGAGCGCTAGGCCCTGCGCGAGCCAGGCTTCGCGCGCGGCGCGATGGAACTCGTGTCCGTCGCGCTTCAAGAGCAGCGGCCATTCGGCGCCCGCACGCTCGCGCGCGTCGTGCAGGCGCTCGACGACGACGCGGCGCGAGCGCTCGCTCGCGAAGTCGAGCACGCCCGGCACGAGTTGCAGCTCACCATCGAGCTCGATCAGGCGCGCGGCCGCGAACAGCCCACGCGGCAGGTCGGTGCCGAGCTGCACACGCAGCGGCTTGCGCTGCGGCTCGAGCGGGAAACGCACGAGCGCGTACCCGTCGCCCTGCGGCTCGACGACCTCGATCAACTCCAGCCACGAATCGACCAGCCGGTCGAGCACGCGCCGCTCCGCCGGAGTGCCCCGCGAGCGCCAGCGCTTCGAATAACGCTGCGCGACGGTTTCTTCGCCGGGCAAGGCGAAATCGAGCATCGCCCACAGCAGGAAATGCAGCTCGCTGTCGGCGCCGGTGAACAGCGGCAGCGCCTCGGGCACCGGCAGGCCACGGAACTCCGGCCCCGCGAAGGTCGCTAGCGCCATCGAAGGCTGCGAAAGCTCGGGCTCGCCCTGCGCGAAACGCACGAGCTTCCCGAGCCAGCTGCCGAGCGCCTCCTCGTCCTCGAGCGGCTCATCCGCTTCGTCCTCGGGCTCCTCGTCGAGCTCCTCGGGCACTTCGTCGAGCGCGATCGGCTCCGGCCGCGGCTCGTGCGCGAGCGCCGTCGGTGCCGCGACGTCCTGCTCCGCCGCACGGATCACGACGAGCAGCACCGGCTGCGGATCGTCGCCGTGCGACAGGCACAGGAAGTTCACGCCCGGCCGCCACCCGAGCCTTTCGACGCGCGTCTGCTCGGCCTCGTAGGGCGCGTCGGAACCCTTGCCGCCGAACTGCGTGCGCTCGTCCCAGGGCTCGCCCGACAGGAAGAACGAATACGGCGCGCGCGAGAGCTTCAGCTCGCGTCCGACCACGTCCTGGAGGCGCGCAAGTGTCGCCTTGGCAGGCACAGCGATCCGCACGGCGTCGCCCACGCCGTCGTCGCGCCACGCCAGGACCTCCCACGCTCGCTCCATCATCGGGACAGGGTAACGAATTCGAGCCTCGCGCGCGTGCTACAACACGCCCGTGAACGACAAGGAACAACGACTTGCCCGGCGTTGTGCGGAGCTGGGCGTCGACGGCCTGTGGCTGCGGCGGCGCGCGAACGTGGCGTGGGTCGCCGACGGCGCCGACGTGCATTGCGACGCGTCGTCGGAATTGGGCGTCGCGAGCGTGCTCTGGACTCCCCGCCGCCGCGCGGTGCTGTGCGACGCGATCGAAGCGCCGCGGATGCGCGCCGAGGTGTTCGGGAGCGACTGGGAGATCGTCGAGCGGCCGTGGACCGAGGCGCCGAAGCTGCCCGAGGGGCGTTTCGCGAGCGACTGGCCCGAGGACGTGCTCGCGGACGAGCGCGCGCCGCTTTCGCTCGCGGAACTCGAGCGCGCGCGGGCGCTCGGCCGCGACAGCGCGGAAGTGCTCCACAAGGTGATGCTCGGCCTGAAGCCGGGCCGCAGCGAGCAGGACGCGGCCGCCGAGCTCGGCTTCGAGCTGCGCCACCGCGCGATCCACGCGCCGGTGATCCTGTGCGCCGCCGACGAGCGCATCGCGCGCTTTCGCCATCCGATTCCGACCGAAACGAAGCTGCGCACGTCGATGATGCTCGTGCTGTGCGCGCAACGGCACGGCCTGATCGTCGCGCTCACGCGCATCGTGCACTTCGGCGCGCTTCCCGCGGACTTGCGCCGCCGCCACGAGGCCGCCTGCGCCGTCGACCGCACGCTGCACGCCGCGACACGGCCGGGCGCACGCTGGTGCGACCTGTTCGCGCTCGCGCAGCGCACGTACGCCGAGCAGGGCTTCGAAAGCGAGTGGAAGCTCCACCACCAAGGTGGGCCGCTCGACTACAACCCGCGCAATTTCGTCGCGACTCCGACGGAGACGCGCGGGGTCAAGGAACACCAGCTCGTCGCGTGGAATCCGTCGGTGACGGGCTCGAAGTCCGAGGACACCATCACGAGCGCGGGCGAAGTCCTGACGGCGATGGAAGGCTGGCCGGAGGTCGGCGGCCGCCCCGCGATCCTGGAGCGACGCTCATGAGACCCGAACGCAAGACGCTCGACCGCGCGCTGAGTCGCGCGGGCGTGATGAGCCGCACGCAGGCCGAGCAGGCGATCCGCGACGGCCGCGTGCGCGTCAACGGGCTGCGCGAGCGCGACCCGCAGTTCTGGGTCGACCTCACGCGCGACGACGTGCGGCTCGACGAACAGCCGCTCGAGCGCTGGAAACCGCTGTACGTCGCGCTCCACAAGCCCGTTGGCCTCGTGACGACGCGCGAGGACGAGCA
>JAPLOE010000041.1 GCA_026692705.1 Planctomycetota bacterium | reverse complement strand
CCTGGCGGCCGGCGCCGATCACGGCGATGGAGAGCGGCGCCCCGGCGAAACGCGGGTGCAGGAGCTCGAAGCTCGGCGCGAGGAACAGGGCGGCGGCGCTGCCGGCGCTGGCGTGGAGGACTTGACGGCGGTCGGGTGCGGTCATCGGTGCGTCGGGGCGAGCTCGTGGATCGTACGGAACAAGGAGGCTTCGCCGCAGACGAGTGCGTCACCGCGTCCGTCCTCGACGAGCCAGGTTTGGTCGTGCGGGCGCGCGCTTTCGAGCGCCGCTCCGCGGGCGTGCAGCACCAGCGCTGCCGTCGAAGCGGCGTCCGCCTCGCGCGCACTTGGCGCGACGACGCAGGCGCGCAGCCCCAGCGGAACAGGCTTGCCATCGGCGGGATCGACAATGTGGCCCACGGTTTCCGGCCCCGCTTCGCTCGTGCGGCCGCGGGGCGCCGAAACGGACAACGCGGCGTCGCGCAGCAAGACTTCATGCGCGCCGTCGGAGCCGATCTGCACGCGCCACGCCTGGGCGTCCGGCGGTGCGCCGAGCGCGATCACGCTGCTCGTGCCGCCGTGGAGCAGCGCGGAGTCGACGCCTTGCTCGCGCAGGAGCTGCGCCGCGAGGTCGAGCGCATGCCCTTTCGCGATCGAACCGAGGTCGAGCGCGGTGTCCGGCGTCGTGAAGCGGATCGAACGTGTCGTGGAATCGAGCTCGAAGCCCTCGCGGGCGCGCGGCGCGGCTTGCGGCTCGCCGCGGAAGCCCAGCGCGCGCATTCGACGCCCGATGGCGACGTCGAAGGCGCCGTCGAAGCGCTCGCGCAACGCGAGGCAACGCTCGAGCAGCTCGTACAGCTCCGGATCGAGCCGCACCGGCGTGCGCGCGGCTTCGCGGTTGACGCGTGCGACGAGGCTGGAGCTCGAAAACAGGCTCCAGCGCTCGTCACAGGCTTCGATGCACTCCAGCGCCGCCTCGCCGGCTGCACGCCAACGCGGCTCGTCCTCGCGTGCGAGGACGAGCTCGAAGCGCGTGCCCATCGCGCGCGTGGCGAGGCGGAGCACGGGGCGGCGTGCGCTAGGCGCGCTTGGCCGTCAGGGTCGCCGGATCGAAGGTCCACGCACCGCGCGACCAGATCGAACGCGCCGCGAGGTCGACGATCACCATCACCTTGGCGGCGGTGTCGACGTCGCCGATCGGCGCCGTGCGCTTGCGCATGCAGCTGAGCCAGTGCAGGCGGTGCTCGTCCTGGTCGTTGAGGCCCGTGTTGGGCGACTGGAACGTCTGTTCCTCGATTTCCTCGGCGAAAATGCGCTCCGGACGCAGGATCACGTCGTTGCCACCGAGGTACAGGTTCGCCATGTGGCCGCGGACCATCGCCTCGACGCCGGTCTCGTTGCAGGTCGAGCCCGCGACGGTCATCGTGTGGCCCTTCTCGAACTCGACCGTCAGGTTGATCTGGTCGGGGTTCTCCATCGCGAGGTCGTGGTAGTGGCCACCGCTCGCGCAAACGCGCACCGGCCAGCCCTGATCGAGCGCGTAGACCAGCGGCGTCGTGACGTGCACGAGCAGGTCGCCGATGATGCCGCTCGACCACTTGGCGTAGCGGCGCCAGCGGAAGAACACGGCCGGATCCCACTCGGCCTTGCCGGCCGGGCCGCACCACGCGTTCCAGTCGAGCGTCTGGCCCGGGACGATCTTGTCGTCGATGCCGTACAGCCACTCACCGCCCTTGGAGTTGCGGCAGTAGGAGGTCTGCGAGAACGTCGGCTTGCCGATCGCGCCCGCGGCGATCAGCTCCTTCGCCTTCCAGTACTTGCGGTGCTGCAGGAACTGCGTGCCGCACTGGAACATGTTCTGCGGGTTGGCGTGGACCGCGGCGCGCAGCGCCATCGCCGCCTCGAGGTCGTAGGTCATCGGCTTCTCGCAGTACACGTCGAGGCCGGCCTGCATCGCGTCGATGGCCTGCTGCGCGTGCCAGTGCTCCGGCGTCGCGATCAGCACGCCGTGCAGGTCCTCGCGCTTGTACATCTCGCGGTAGTCGGCGTAGCCCGCGACCTCGATGCCCTGCTCCTTCTTGGCGAGCTCGACACCGCGCGCGAGGTACGGCGCGGCGACGTCACAGATCGCGACGACCTGCACGTTCTCCTTGCCTTCCTTGGCGAGCGCGAGGATGCGCGACAGGTGGCCGTAGCCCATCGCGGGCGTGCTCGGCGCGCCCATGCCGATGATGCCGATGCGGATCGGCTGGCCGTCCTGCGGTCGCGCGCGATCGCGGCCGCGCACGGCGGCCTTTTCCGGCGCGACGACGGTCGAGGCGCAAGCGCCGGCGAGGGTCGCGGCGGCTCCGAGGGCGAGCATCTCGCGGCGGGACGTGAACAGGCCGTGGGGACGAGGGGTGTTGCGGCTCATGGACGTCGAGGGGTTGGGGTTCGCGGACCGAGCGGGCGGGGGCAGCGCGGGTTGGAGCCCGGCTGGCGGGCGCAGTCTACTGAGCGGGCGCGCGCCGGTCAGCGGTGACGTTGGGCGCATGGCGAGGCCCGGCGGGCTCTGCTAGCGTCGGACCGCGATGGCCCAACGCAGTTCCTCGACGAATTCACGCTCCGGTGGCGCGGATCTGGCGGCCCTGGAGGAACTCAAGCCGCAGTTCGGCGGCGACGTCGCGCTGCGCAAGTGCGAACTGCTGGCGCGGTTGCGCGGGGCGCGCCTGGGTTCGGCGGAGCAGGTGCGGCGCCTGCACGAGGCTGCGCTCTTCCTGTGCGCCTACGCGGACGACGCGGGCGTGCGCGAGGAAGCCGAGCGGCTGCTCGCGGGCTTCGGTGAACGGCCCGACCTCAAGCGTTGCGCCGGCGAACTCGTCGACAGCGGCATCGCGGGGACGACGATCGGCTATCCGTTCTTCGGACCGACGGCGCGCCGGCTGGTCGCGCGCCACGGCGAGCGGATGCGCGTCAACTGGCCGATGTTCGACGGCAAGGCGCGGCTCGAGGGGCGCCTCGCGTTGCTCGCGAGCTATTCGGAGACGCCGGGGCTCGACGAATACGACATGCCGCTCGCGAAGTGGGTGGCGCGGCTCAAGGGCAAGGACGAGACCGACGCGCAGTTTCTGGTGAAGCGCCTCGCGCGGCTGGGGGCGAGCGACTTCGAGCGCGACACGCTGTACGAGGAGCTCGGGCTCGAATTGTTGCTCGAACCGGGGCCGGACACGCCGTCGCGCACGCGCGAGCGCTTCGACACGGGCCCGCTGCACTTCCAGCGCGAGCCGCTGCGCCGCGGGCGTCCCGACATCGTCGCCGAATTGCGCCGCAAGCCACGCCGCATCGTCGAGCTCGACGAAAAGCGCGGGGCGGAGCTCGTGGCGCTCGCGCAGGACGCGATGGTGACGCGCTCGCGCGACCTCGACGCGTTCATGCACGGCGATCCGCGCGACACGCGCCTCGTCGACTGCGGCGACGGCCTCGTGTTCGCGGCGATCGGTGTCAAGCCCGAGCGGCGGCTGATGCTCGAGAGCGTGTACGCGTTCCTCACGCTCAAGAACGGCATCCCGATGGGCTACGTGCTCACCAGCGCGCTCTTTTCGAGCTCCGAGATCGCCTACAACGTGTTCGACACGTTCCGCGGCGGCGAGGCGGGCGCGATCTACGGTCGCGTGCTGTCGATGACGCGCGCGGTGTTCGGCTCGGACGCCTTCACGGTCTATCCGTACCAACTCGGCGGCGACGGCAACAAGGAAGGCCTGAAGTCGGGCGCGTGGTGGTTCTACCAGAAGCTCGGCTTCCGTCCGCGCGATGCGGCGACGCTGGCGCTGATGGAGAGCGAGCTCGCGGCGCAGGAACGTGATCCGACGCACCGGTCGTCGATCGCGACGCTCAAGCAGCTCGCGAAGCAGAACGTGTACTGGCATGCGGGCGAGCCGCGCGACGACGTGATCGGCGTGTTCGCGCTCGAACAGGTCGGCCTCGCGATCACCGACCATCTCGCGGCACGTTTCGGTTCGGACCGTGAGCGCGGTGAGGCCGTGTGCGCGGACGAGGCGGCGAAATTGCTCGGCGCGCGCGGCTGGAAGGACTGGGAAGCGGGCGAGAAGTTGTGGTGGCGCCGTTGGGCGCCGCTCGCGACGATCCTGCCGGGCATCGAGCGCTGGAGCGCGAAGGACAAGGCCGAGCTCGTTGACTGCGTGCGCGCGAAGGGCGGGCGGCGCGAATCGGAGTTCGTGTGGAAGCTCGATCGGCACCGCAAGGCCCGCGCGGCGCTGCGCGAGCTCGCGCGCGACGGTTGGAAGCCCAAGTGACCGCGTCGCTACGGCTTCGTAGCGCGGCTCCTTCGCCGCCCGCGTCGGCAGCGCCGCAGACACGCTGGCACGTCTCTTGCGAATCTGTCGGGGCGCCCGTGCATCCCCACGAATTCCGCCGAGAAATCGCCATGCTTCGATCGTTCCCCCTCGCCGCCGTCGCGCTCCTCGCCGGCCTTTGCGCTCCGGTCCTCGGACACGGAGGCGCCTACCGCGCGCCAGGCGACACGGTCCCCGGCAACTCGTCGGGTTCGAGCGGCTCGACGAGCGGGGGAACGCCGTCGACGCCGACCACCGGCGGCTCGAGCACGCCCGGTGGCCCAGGCCAGAGTTCGGGAGGCGGAGCGGCGCCGAGCGGCGGATCGAGCTCCGGTTCGAGCGGCGGCTTCAGCGCGACGCCGGACCTCACGCGCTGGCAGGCGTGGTGGGGCTTCAACAAGGACGCGTTCCTCGACCTCAAGTCGCGGCTGCACATCGCGGACGTGCTCGTCGGGAGCGACGAGGCCTTCCTCGGTCGGCCGGCGCTGGCGCGCGACGAGCTGCGGCCGTCGCAGGAGGACGTGTTCAAGAAGGTCGTGCCGGCCTTGCTCGAGCTGCTCGAGAGCGAACGATCGAACGACATCCTGAGCGGGGCGCTGGTCGCGCTCGCGAAGATCGGCGACGCGCCCGGGGAGAACCGCATCGCGGCACGCATCGCGCCGTTTCTCGCCGATCCGAACCAGGAGCTCGCGGAGACTGCGGCCGTCGCGCTCGGCATCCTCGGGTCGCCGTCGCAGGTCGAGCTCCTGCGCGCGATCCTCGAGGGCGATCTCGCGGGCTTGCGCGAGCGCGGCGTCGAGCTGAAGTCGGGCCCCAGCGAACGCACGCGCGCCTTCGCGGCCTACGGGCTCGGGCTCGTCGGCTATCGCAACGACGGGCCGGTGCGTGAGCGCATCGCGACGATCCTGAGCGGCTGGATGCGGCGCGAGGCGGCGTTCGCGGGACAGGACGACGTGCCTGTCGCGTGCGTGGTCGCGCTCGGGCTCGTGCCGCTACCGAGCGATCCGTTCGCGACGCCGCCGGCGGGCTTCGGTGCGCCGCCGGCGCGGGTCACGAGCTTCGAGGAGCAGGTGCAGTGGATGCTCGCGCTGCTCGAGAAGCGCGAGACGTCGACGCGCAT
>JAPLOE010000040.1 GCA_026692705.1 Planctomycetota bacterium | reverse complement strand
CGATGCGATCGAGATGACGTACGTCCCCTGATTGACGACGTAGGTCGCGGAACCACCTCAGCCGCGCCGCGCGAAGCGCGCGGCTTGGGGGGTCGCTCTCCGGGGACGCATTAAGCGTCCCCGGAGCTTTTCTGGCCGCAGGAGAAACAAGGCAGCGGCCAGAAAAGACGCGCTTACCTTCCGCGACCCGCCGGCTGGCAAGGCCACGAACCTGTCGAACGCGATCGAGATGACCTACCTGCCGTAGTTGTCGACGAGTCGCGGACCCGCCCTGCGCGCTGCATAGCAGCGCTTGGGGGATCCCTTACCGGAGAGCCCACTGGGCTCTCCGGTTTCGTTTCGGCCGAGCCCGAAACGAACCAGGGCTTACCCCACCTCAGCCGCGCCGCGCTAGCGCGCGGCTTGGGGCCTCCCCTGCCGGACAGTCCACTGGACTGTCCGGCTTCGCGTCGGCTTCGCGTCGGCTTCGCCTCGCGAATCGGGGCTTACCCCCTCTCCGGGGACGCCCTCAAGCGTCCCCGGAGCTTTTTCTGGCCGCAGGAGAAACAAGGCAGCGGCCAGAAAAAGACAGGCTTTCCTTCCGCGACCCGCCGGAAGGCCAAGGCCACGAAACTGTCGAACGCGATCGAGCTTACGTACGTTCCGTGAGCAGGTCGGAGTGAGCGTCGGCGAGACGCCGCTCGTCTGAGATGCCGGGCCGGTCACCCCAGGGTGGCCGGTCCGGCTTGATTTCATGGGACGATCGTCCGGACTCCGGCGCTGGAGCGGGCGCGCCGTGGGCCGCATTGGACGGTTGGGCGCGGGCCGCTAGGAACTTGTTTTTAGTCCCGCTGGCGCACTCTGGATCTCGGGATACATTCGAGACAGAGGGGGGCAAGCGCAGCAGCGGAGGCTGCCGCGGGGCCCCCCGCTGGAACTCAAACTTCAGGAGTCAGTCCCCAAATGCGTACTTCTTTCCTGTCCATTGCGACGTTGGCTGCGGTCCTGGCCGTCACGAGCCAGGCTTCGGCCCAGTCGATCGGCTGCACGACCGGCGGCCTGGGTGGCATCATCCCGACGTCGGGCACCGGCGGCGGCGGCGTCTACCCGACGACCCTGCCCGCCAACGCCTTCAGCTCGACGCTCAACGTTGCCTCGATTCCCCCGGGCGCCACGGCCGTCACCGAGGTGAAGCTGTTCGGCCTCACCCACACCTGGTCGGCTGACGTCCAGTTCGTGCTGACCACCCCCTCGGGCGTCTCCCACAACCTGTGGAACACGGTCGGCGGCGCCTGTGACCTCGGCGGCGACTACGTCGTCGTCGCCCCGCAGTTCCCGGCCCTGCCGTTCCCGACCTGCACCGCGACCACGATCGCTCCGGGCACCTACGAGCAGAACTTCAACAGCTGGCCGAGCGGCACCAACAACATCTTCAACACGAGCCTCTCGGCGATCACACCGGCGACCGGCAACTGGACGCTGACGGCCTACGACTGGGCTGGTGGCGACATCGGTGCGCTGACCTCCTGGGACATCTGCTTCGGCACCCCGCCGCCGCCGCCGCCGCCGCCGCCGAGCGCGTGCAACGGCCCGGCGCTCACGACGCTGTTCGCGAGCAACAACAACGGTGGCGTTGGTGGCCAGATCTTCTTCGACATCAACGTCACCAACCCGTCGGGCATCCTGCTCTCCCAGATCGACATCAACACGACCTCGGTGCTGGGCACGGCGTTCACGATGGACGTGTACACCACGCCGACCACGTACGTCGGCAACAACGGCAACTCCGCGGTCTGGACCCTGATCTCCAGCGGTGCGGGCACGAGCGCCGGCAACAACGTGGCGACGCTCGTCGACGTGACCGACGTCGTGATTCCCCCGGGCAGCCGGGGCGTTTCGCTCATTTTGAACGGCATCAACCACGCCTACACCAACGGCACGGGCGCGAACCAGATCTACTCCAACACGGACCTGACGCTGTCGGCCGGTGCGGCGCAGAACGCCCCGTGGAACAACATCATCTTCACGCCGCGCGTGTTCAACGGCGCGATCCGCTACAACTGCGGCCCGCTCGTCCCGCCGATCGTGACCTACTGCACGGGCGGCACCACGACGAACGGCTGCACGGCCGACATCGCCGCGACCAACCAGCCGAGCCTGACCGCCGCCGCTCCCTGCGTCATCAACGTCACGGACGTCGAAGGCCAGAAGTCGGGTCTGATCTTCTACTCGATCAACGGCCAGCAGGCGCAGGGCTGGAACGCCTCCAGCTTCCTGTGCGTCAAGGCGCCGACCCAGCGCACGACGACCCAGTCGTCGGGCGGCACGGTCGCGTCCTGCACGGGCTCGCTCTCGCTGAACTGGGACGCGTTCCAGGCGGCGAACCCGACCGCGCTCGGCCAGCCGTGGGCCGTCGGCAACAAGGCGCAGCTGCAGGCGTGGTTCCGCGACCCGCCGGCTGGCAAGTCGACGAACCTCTCGAACGCGATCGAGCTCACCTACGTTCCGTAGTTGCCGACATCGCGGAACCACCTCAGCCGCGCCGCGCTAGCGCGCGGCTTGGGGGATCCTTCTCCGGGGACGCATTAAGCGTCCCCGGAGCTTTTCTGGCCGCGGGAGAAACAAGGCAGCGGCCAGAAAAGACAGGCTTTCCTTCCGCGACCCGCCGGCTGGCAAGTCGACGAACCTCTCGAACGCGATCGAGCTCACCCACATTCCGTGAGCGCTCGGTCGGGTCGCGAAGGCTGACTCGATCTCAATTCGCTGGGCCGGCCCCCCCACCCGCGGAGGCCGGCCCTCTCTGCTTCCGGCTCAGCTCTCCCTCCGCTCGCCCTCCTTCCGCTCCCCACCCGGTTCCGTCTTCCCCGCAACGAAGCGGGGCCAGCAACTCTCGAGTTGCCGGCCCCGTTCTTTCTCTCGCCCAGAGTCGAGCTCGCGAGGGACCACTCCCACTCGATCGTGGCGGGCGGCTTGGAGCTGATGTCGAGGACGACGCGGTTGATGCCGCGCACCTCGTTGATGATGCGGTTGGAGAGCTTGCCGAGCAGCTCGTGCGGGAGGTGCGCCCAGTCGGCGGTCATCGCGTCGGTCGATTCGACGGCGCGGATCGCGCAGGCTTCCTCGTAGGTGCGCGCGTCGCCCATCACGCCGACGGAACGCACGGGGAGCAGCACCGCGAAGTACTGCCAGAGCGACTTGTGCAGGCCGAGCGACTCGATCTCGCTCGTCACGATCGCGTCGGCCTCGCGCAGGGTCTCGAGGCGCTCGCGCGTGATCTCGCCGAGGCAGCGCACGGCGAGGCCGGGGCCGGGGAACGGCTGGCGGTCGACGATGCGCGAATCGAGGCCCATGTAGCGGCCGATCGCGCGCACTTCGTCCTTGAAGAGCTCGCGCAGCGGCTCGACCAGCGTCATGTTGAGGTCCTTCGGCAGGCCCCCGACGTTGTGGTGGCTCTTGATGACGGCCGTGTTGCCGCCGTGCACGTTGACCGACTCGATGATGTCGGGATAGAGCGTGCCCTGGCCGAGGAAATGCGCGCGGCTGAAGCGCTTGGCCTCGAGCTTGAACACGTCGACGAAGTCGCGGCCGATCAGCTTGCGCTTCTGCTCGGGGTCCGTGATGCCGGCGAGGCTCTTGAGGAACCGTTCGGTCGCGTCGACGACCGTCAGGTCGATGCCGAACTGGTCGCGGAACTGCTCCTCGACGACCGCGCGCTCGCCTTTCCGCAGCAGGCCGTTGTCGACGAAGATGCAGTGCAGGCGCGGGCCGATGGCCTTCTGGAGGATCATCGCGGCGACCGAGCTGTCGACGCCGCCGGAGAGGCCGAGCACGACCTCGCCATCGCTGCCGACGAGCTCGTGCACCTTGCGCACCTCGCGCTCGACGATGCCCTCGGGGCGCCAGTCGCCCGGCATCTTCGCGACGCGCGTGAGGAAGTTGTCGATGATCTCGCGGCCGCGCACCGAGTGCGTGACCTCGGGGTGGAACTGCACGCCGAAGAAGCCGCGCGCGCGGTCGCCCATGGCGGCGATCGGGCAGGTCTCGGTCTGCGCGTAGACCTCGAAGCCGGCGGGCAGGCGCTTGACCGAGTCGCCGTGGCTCATCCACACGGCGGTGTTGCCGCCGATGCCGTCGAAGATCTCGCTCGAGTGGCGCACTTCCACCGATTGGCGGCCGAACTCGCGCTTGGAAGAGCCCGCGACCTCGCCGCCGAGCTCGCGCGCCATCCACTGCATGCCGTAGCAGATGCCGAGCACGGGCACGCCGAGCTCGAGCAGCCCGCGCGGCACCTCGGGCGCATCGGGCGCGTACACCGAGGCGGGACCACCCGAGAGGATGATCGCGCCGAGGTTGAGCGAACGTGCGACCTCGAGTGCGCGCCGCGGCGGCGCGATCTCGCAATAGCTGCCGGCCTCGCGCACGCGACGCGCGATCAGTTGCGCGTACTGCGCGCCGAGGTCGACGACCAGGACACCCTTGGGCTTGTCGTTCATTCCTGAGAGACGAAGTAGTTCGTCGATTCCTTGGTGATCGCGACGTCGTGCTGGTGGCTCTCGCGCACGCCCGCGCTGGTGATGCGCACGAAACGGGCCCGCTCGGCGAGTTCGGGGATCGTGCGCGCGCCGAGGTAGCCCATGCCGCTGCGGACGCCGCCGACGAGCTGGTACACGAAGCTCGAGAGCTTGCCGCGGTACGGGACCATGCCCTCGATGCCTTCGGGCACGAGCTTGTCCGCGTCCTTGACGTCGTCCTGGCGGTAGCGCGCCTTGCCGCCGGCCATCATCGCGCCGACCGAGCCCATGCCGCGCACCGTCTTGAACGAGCGGCCCTTGAACAGGATCGTCTCGCCCGGGCTCTCCTCGAGGCCGGCGAACAGGCTGCCGAGCATGACGCACGAGGCGCCGGCCGCGAGCGCCTTGACGATGTCGCCCGAGAGGCGGATGCCGCCGTCGGCGATGATCGGGACGCCGGAGCCTTTGGCGGCCTCGACGCAGTTGAGCACGGCCGTGAGCTGCGGCACGCCGACGCCGGCGACCACTCGCGTGGTGCAGATCGAGCCGGGCCCGATGCCGACCTTGACGCCGTCCGCGCCGGCCTCGATCAGCGCGCGCGTCGCCGCGGCGGTCGCGACGTTGCCAGCGACGACATCGACCTTGAGGCGCTTCTTCAGCTCCTTCACGGTGTTGATCACGTTGCTCGAGTGGCCGTGCGCCGTGTCGACCACGAGCACGTCCACGCCCGCTCCGACGAGGCCTTCCGCGCGCTCGTAGTCGTGCACGCCGATCGCGGCGCCGACCTTCAGGCGCCCGCGCTCGTCGCGGCTGGAGTTGGGGAACTCCGCGAGCTGCTTCAGGTCCTTCATCGTGATCAGGCCGCGCAGCTGCATGTCGCCGTCGACGATCAGGAGCTTCTCGACCTTGTGGCGGTGCAGCAGGTTGCGCGCGTCGTCGAGCGAGGTGCCCGGAGGCGCCGTGACGAGGCCCTTGGCCGTCATCATCTGCGACACCGGCGTGTCGTCGCTCGCGTGGAAGCGGCAGTCGCGGCTCGTCAGGATGCCGATCACCTTCTCGCCGTCGACGATCGGCAAGCCGTTGATCTTGTTGGTCGTCATCAGCTCGCGCGCGTGGCGCAGCGTGGCCGTCGGCGGCAGCGTGACGGGGTCGAGGATCACGCCGTTGGCGGAGCGCTTGACCTGATCGACCTGCGCGATGTGCGCGGGGATCGTGAAGTTGCGGTGGATGATGCCGATGCCACCCTCGCGGGCGAGTGCGATGGCCAGCCCGGCTTCGGTCACCGTGTCCATGGCCGCGCTGGCGAGCGGCGCCTTGATCGCGACGTGCCGCGAGAAGCGCGTCGACACGTCGACGTCGCGCGGGATCACGTCCGACAGGCAGGGCTCGAGCAGGACGTCGTCAAACGTCAGGGCCAGCGGCAGTTCTTGGACCATGGGCGGGGCTCTCTCGCTTCGGGCGAGCCGCACTCCCCTGGCCGGGCCAGCGGCCGCGCGGCAGGATCGAAGCCGGAGGGCGCCCCTTGGGTAGCGGCGCCGCACCCCGTGTCCGGGGCGGCTGGTGCTCCTCCGCGACGGCGCTCGCAGGCCGTTGGAGAGGGCTGCGGATCGTCTTGGAAAGCGCCGGAGTCTAGCCAGCCGCGCCCCCCAAGTCCAAGGATGCGGAAAGGGCCCGGACAGCATCCCGAATCGAAATGCGCCGGAGTACAGCTAGCCTTCGCGCTCAAGTCCAAGGATGCGGAAAGGGCCCGGACAGCATCCCGAAAGATGCTGCCGGGCCCAAAAGAAGGAGGAGATGCCGGACTTGTCGGAGCGCCGCCCCGTCCCACTTGCGCCGCATCCGAATTCCGCGCGAGCGGCGGCGACGGGGTGGAAAGCGCTTCCCGGCACGGCGCGGCGGGCCCGCGAGCCGATATCGGGAGCGCGTGGCGAGCCCGAGCTTGGCTCGCCCCCTGCGCTCTCTACCATGGCCGCCCCCATGGTCCGGGCGCCCCCGCGCCATCTCTCCGCCCTCCACCACCGTGACAGCGCCCCTTTCGAGCCGCCCGACCCGCGTCGCCGTCGTCGGCGCCGGCTTCATCGCCGAGTTCCACCTCGAGATCCTGCGTGCGACGCCGGGAGTCGAGGTCGTCGTCGTGTGCGACGCGGACCTCGAGCGCGCGCGCTCGGCCGCGCGGCGCCACAAGATCGCGGGAGCGGTGGCGAGCGTGCGCGAGCTGCCGGCGCTCAAGATCGACGTCGCGCACGTGCTCGTGCCGCCGCACCTGCACGTCGCGGTCGCGCGCGAGCTGCTCGAGCTTTCCATCGGCGTCTTCATCGAGAAGCCGCTGGCGCTCGCCTCGGCGGACGCGGACGCGCTCGCGGCGCTCGCGAAGAAGCAGGGCGTTCCGCTCGCGGTCAACCACAACGCGGTCTTCCATCCGGCCTTCGCCAACTTGCTCGAGCGCGTGCGCGCGGGCGAGATCGGGCGCGTCGAGCACGTGCGCGTGTGCCTGTCGGTGCCGCTGCGCCAGCTGGACGCCGGCGACTTCTCGCATTGGATGTTCCGCGAGCCGCGCAACATCGTGTTCGAGCAGGCGCCGCATCCGTTCGCGCAGCTGGTCGAGCTCGTCGGCGCGCCGGTCGAGATGCAGTCGCACGCGCTGGCCTCGCGCGAGCTGCAGCCGGGACAGGTCTTCCACGAGCGCTGGTGCATCTCCGGTCGCGGCGAGCGCGGCACGGTCGAGCTTTTCCTGCACTTCGGCGCGTCGTTCACGCGCAGCACGCTCGAGGTGCTCGGCAGCGACGGTTCGCTCGAGGCCGACCTCGCGAACAACCTCACGAGCGGTGAGGAAAAGACGCTCTACCTCGACTTCTGGAACAACTTCCTCGCGGGCTGGCGCCGCGGCGGCGAGCTGCGCCGCACCGCGCGCAAGGCGCTCACGAACTACCTCAAGCTGACGCTGGGGCTGGGACCGCGCGAGGACGCGTTCTTCGCCGGCATGCGCGGCTCGATCCGTGCTTTCCACGCGGCGCTGCGCGCGAACCAGCCGCTTCCGGCCGACGCCGCGAAGGGCGCGACCGTGCTGCGCTGGTGCGAGCGTGCGACCGATTGGATCCAGGGTGGCGCCGCGCCTGCGGTCGAGCTCCCGCCGCCGGGTCCCGCGCGCAAGGGCGAGGTCGTCGTGATCGGCGGCACGGGCTTCATCGGCAAGCGCGTGATCGCGAAGTTGCTGGAGCGCGACGTGCCGGTGACGGCCGTCGTGCGCCGTGCGCACAGTTTGCCGGCGTTCCTCGTCGACGCTGCGCGCGCGGGCCGCGTGCGCCTCGTCAAGGCGAGCCTCGAGGATCCGGCGCAGCTCGGGCCCGCGCTCGCTGGCGCACGTTGCGTGATGCAGCTCGCGACGGGCAACGGTTCGAGCTGGGAAGCGGTCGAGCGCGCGATGGTGCAGGGCACCGTGAAGATCGCGGAGCAGTGCCTCGAGCAAAAAGTCGGGCGTTTCCTGTTCGCGTCGACGACCGCGGCGCTCTACCTCGGCGACGCCTCGGCGCCGGCGCTGCTCGATTCGGTCGACACCGATCCCAAGCCGGAAGGGCGCGGCCTCTACGCGCGCGGCAAGATCGCGACGGAGAAGGCGCTGTTCGAGCTGCACCGCTCGCGCGCGCTTCCGCTGGTCGTGTTGCGGCCCGGCGTCGTGCTCGGACGCGGCACGGCCTTGCAGCACTCGGGCCTCGGCCTGTGGGTGCGCGACAACCACTGCGTCGGCTGGGGCCACGGCGACAATCCGCTGCCGCTCGTGTGGGTCGACGACGTCGCCGAGGCGTTCGTGCTCGCGGCGCTGCACGACGGGCCCGAGCTGCACGGACGTGCGCTCAACCTCGCCGCCAGCGTGCCGCTCACGGCGCGCGAGACCGTCGCGGAGCTGCGCAAGGCCTCCGGGCGCGCGCTGCAGTTCCACCCGCGCTCGCTGGTGCTCAGCCAGACGATGGAAGTCGGCAAGTGGCTCGTGAAACAGGCCGGTCGCCGCAAGGACGCCGTGTATCCGAGCTTCCGCGACCTCGCCAGCCGTTCGCTCGCGCGCAAGCTCGCCTGCGACCTCGCGCGCGACGTGCTCGGCTGGAAGCCGGTCGAGGAGCGCGAGCGCTTCCTCGAGGCCGCCGTGCGCCCGATGGCGGCGCCCGGAGCCGGCACCGAACCGGGATAACCGTGCCGCTCCCCCACCTCGTCCACGTGTTCTCGACCTTCGTGCCCGCGGGCCCGCAGGTGCGGACCGTGCGGCTGTTCGAGGCCTACGGAGCGAGCGTGCGGCACACGGTGATCGCGATGGACGGTCGCACGGACGCGCGCGCGCTGCTCGCGCCGGGCCTGCACGTCGAGTTCGCGCCGCCGCCGCCGAAAGCCGGCTCGCTCGCGACGCTGCTGCGCCTGCGCAAGGAGCTCGCGCGGCTCGCGCCCGACCGCGTGCTCACCTACAACTTCGGTGCGATCGACGGAGTGCTCGCGGCGCGTTCGCTCGGGCTGCCCGTCGTGCACCACGAGGACGGCTTCCTGCCCGACGAGGCGCGGGGCTTCAAGCGCCGGCGCATCTGGATGCGGCGCATCGCGCTGCGCGGCGACGTCGACGTCGTGGTGATCAGCGAGAATCTGCAGCGCATCGCGCGCGAGTTGTGGCGCGTGCCCGAGCGGCGCCTGCACTTCGTGCCCAACGGCATCGAGGTCGAGCGTTTCCGCGTCGCTGAAGGCAACGCGGCGCTGCGCGAGCGCCTCGGCATTCCGCGGTCCGCGCTCGTGATCGGCGCCGTCGGCCACCTGCGGCCGGAGAAGAATGTCCCGCGCCTGCTCGCCGCGCTCGCGCAGGTCGCGCCGCGCTTCGACGTCCACGCGCTCGTGCTCGGCGACGGCCCGGAGCGCGCGCGCATCGAGGAACTCGCGCGCTCGCCCGCGCTCGCCGGCCGTGTGCACCTCGTCGGTTACCACTCCGACCCGCGCGAGCACTACCGCGCCATGGACGTGTTCGGGATCGTGTCCGACACCGAGCAGATGCCGATCGCGCTGCTCGAGGCGCTGGCGAGTGGCCTCCCGGTGCTCGGCACCGACGTCGGCGACGTGCGTGCGATGCTTCCCGCGGCGCAGGGGGATTTCGTGGCGAAACTGGACGATTCCACCGACGCCACGCTCGCGGCGGCCCTCGCGCGCCTGTGCGAGTCCGCGGACCTGCGGCGCGAACTGGGGCGGCTCAACCGGGCCCGGGTCGCCGAGCGCTACAGCCTCGCCGGCATGGTCGAGCGCCACCGCGCGCTGGCCGGGCTCGCTCCCACGGCGGCCTGACGGCCCCCGGACCGCTTCCCGAGGCGCCCCGCGCGGTCGATCCCGCGCAGGTTGGAGCCTATGATCTGCGGACTTCGAAAAACCCCGCAGAGTCTTCGAACCGGAAGCTCTCTCCGGCCGCGCCTACCCGCCGCGCGCCCCTCACCATGAGCCACGAACTCCGCGACCAGCCGGCCCGGCCCCAGATCCCGCCCCACGAGCGTCCCGCCACCACGCCCTCCAAGCTGATGAGCCAAGTCCAAGACCTGACCCCGCGCCCGGGCGCCGGAGCGCTCTCCGCCGCCCAAGTGCGCCTGCTCGAACGCATCGCCGGCCGCGCCTTCGCCCAGACCCAGGCGATGATCTGGCACGCCAACCATCGCAAGGACAAGCGCCCCGGCGACCCCAAGGTCGGCGGCCACCCGGCGTCCTGCGCGAGCTCGATCCACATCCTCGCCGCGCTGCACCTCGCGGTGCGCGAGCCGGCCGACTACGTGTGCTGCAAGCCGCATGCGTCGCCCGTCGACCACTCGCTGCACAACCTGATGCAGCTCTTCCGCGGCCAGGACGGCGCGTGGATGACGCCCGAGGCGAGCGCGCACGCGATGTACACGCTGCGCGCCTTCAAGTCGGCGGAGCACCCGGAGGTGTTCCAGAGCTACCACGCGCGCACGGATCCGGATTCGTTCCACTTCCTGCCGTCGGGTTCGGTCGGCATCCCGCCGGTGGTGAGCGTGTACCTCGCGCTCGCCTACCGCTACGCGCAGGACCACGGCTGGACCGTGCCCGAGGGCGCGCACTTCTGGTCGTTGATCGGCGACAGCGAGTTCCGCGAGGGTTCGCTGCTCGAGTGCCTGCCGGACGTCGCGGAGCGCCAGCTCGGCAACGTGACGTGGATCATCGACTACAACCGCCAGAACCTCGACGGCACGCGCATCCCCAACCAGCGCGGCCTGCACGGCGCCGACTGCGACCGCATCGAACAGACGGCCGTGGCGAACGGCTGGCGCGTGGTGCAGCTGCGCCACGGCTGGTTCCGCGAGAGCTTCTTCGCGCGCGAAGGCGGCGCGGCGTGGCGCGAGTTCCTCGAGTCGCACCTGACGGACTTCGAGTTCCAGATGCTGCTGCTCGCGCACGATCCCGTGGAGATCCGTCGCCGCGCGCTCGAGGCCGTTCCGGCCTGCAAGGTGCTGCTCGACCGCATGACGGACGCGGAAGTCGTGTGCTCCTTCGCCGACGTCGGCGGCCACGACATGGCGAAGATGATCGCGGCGCTCGCGGAGGCGCGGAAGCAGACGACGCAGCCGACGCTGATCATCGCGCACACGATCAAGGGCTGGGCGCTGCAGTGCTCGGCCGACCCGTCGAACCACTCGGCGCTGCCCGACGACAAGGAGATCAAGGCGCTGCTCGAGCGCGCCGGCCTCACGTGGGAGGCGCCGTTCGGCCTGTACGCGGAAGCGAGCGAGGAAGGCCGCTACCTCGCGGCGCGCCGCGACCAGTTCCGCGCCGGGATCGCCGCGCACAATGCGCTGCGCGAAGCCAACCGCGCCTGGGTGCGCGAGCAGATCGCGCGCGACGGCACGATTCCGGAGTCGCTGCAGATCGACCTGTCGCTCTTCCCGATGGCGCACACGCAATGGATGTGGGGCCAGCTCGCGAGCAAGCTCGTGCGCATCGGCACCGCGGACGAGGGCGGGCCGCAGATGTCGGGCTCGAAGGAGCTGACGCAGCACGAGCAGCGCTGGAAGACGGCCGCGGACTTCGTGCTCACGCTCTCGCCGGACGTCGGCACGTCGACCAACGTGTCGCCGGTGATGGACCAGCGCATCTACGGCCCCAAGGCCGAGGTCGACGACACGGCCGCGCGCGAGGTGCGCCACCCGTCGCTCGTCACGCACGAGGAAGTGTGGACGCGCCACATCCGCTTCGAGATCGCCGAGGCGAACTGCATGAGCGCGGCGGCGAGCTTCGGGAAGATGGCCCACTACACGGGCCTGCCGTTCTTCCCGGTGATGACCGTCTACGACTTCTTCATCAAGCGCGCGCTCGACCAGCTCTACTACAACCTC